>NZ_CP155619.1:2184174-2496198 GCF_039697315.1 Pseudomonas abietaniphila
ATGGCGGCCTGGCCGCTGCTGTGGACGAGTTGGTGCGGGACTTCGAGGCGGCGGAATTCGGCGGTGCGTGCCTGGTTCGGGTCTTGTTGCTCGTAATACCACTTGCCGAACAGGCATTCGGTTTCGTCGGGCAGGATCAGCGGTTCGGGGCGAGGGTTGAGGAGCCGGTCGTAGACGGCGACTTTCAGGGTGAGTTCTTCCATGTTGGCCAGTTCGACCCTGGACAGCAGGTGCGACTGGTCGATTTCGCGCTGCATGGTCTGCGCTTCGTCGTACATGCCGGCCATGGCCCGAGCAGTTTTGTCGATCACCGCCGAGAAAGCGCCGGACGCCCGACTTTGTTCGGAGATGGCCTGTTTGGCAATGTTGATGTCTTGCTGGATCGCCGAAGTTTCCTTGACGATTTCCTGGGTGGCCTGCGCAGTTTTTTCCGCCAGGTGACGGACCTCTCCGGCGACCACGGCAAAGCCGCGACCCGACTCGCCCGCCCTCGCGGCTTCGATCGCCGCGTTGAGCGCCAGCAGGTTGGTCTGACGGGCGATATCGCTGATCAAGTCGACAATGCGGTCGATCTCTCCCGCGCGGCCTACCAGATGATTGATCACCTGCTGCAACGCATCGACGCCCGCCTCCATGACCCGCGATTGCTCCTGCAAATGGGTGATCTGCTCACGATTATCGATGGCTGAACGGGCGACGTTGTCGGCGCGCTGGTGGTTAACCTTCAGCTGACGATTAAGGGCAGAAAAAGACTCGCTCACGTGGGAAAGCGAATTACCACACGTCAGCAGGTTCTCTGACAGCCCCCGGTAAAAATCGCGGTGACGCTGATCGTCCTCTCGCAACGCTCGCAGCTTGCGAAGCGAAGACGCTATTTCGTCAGGCGTCGGCCCGCTTGACGCCATATGAACCACTGGCGCATCGGATGCGACTGTCTTTTTCCGCCAAACGAAATTCATCTCCATCCTCCTGCACCCGACAATCGCGGGCGAAAGCGCGGAAACTAAGGTCCGGGCACACACAGGAAAAGAGCCAATTGTGTGATAAATGCGCAGACCGCCGTCACCGCACAAGCATGCTCAACAGCACCAGGACCAGCAGTCCGATATACACCCGTGCATGCCGTTGATCCGGGATGCGTCCTACCCACCGCGCCGCAAGCCACATGCCGAACCACGCCCCTACGGTCAGCACGGCAAACGCGATGAGATCGACATAGCCGACGTAGCCAGCCCCTAATCCTGTGGCGCCCGGATCACCGGCGAGCATGTAGACCGCCGTGCCGACCAGCGCAACGGGCAGGCTCAGCGGATTGGCCATGGCAGTCGCCTGCGTCATGCTCAACCCGCGACGACGCAGCAGCGGAACGGTCATGACGCTGCCGCCCACGCCCAGAAAGGTGGCGATGGCGCCTATGACGATGCCGCCGGATCCCGTGCCCCACCGATGGGGCGACCTGGGCTTACCGTCAGTCATGGGCACGATGAATCCACGCCGAAACAGGCAATCGGCAATCGTGATGGCCAGATAAACGACGAAGGCGACACGCAGCACCGTCCCGCTGACATCGCCAGCAGCCAACGCGCCGAGCAGCGAACCGACTCCGATGAACCCGGACAACGGCCAGAGCCAGACGGTGAGCAGCGTCCCGGCGCGCGCGGATCGGCGCGTACTCAAAGCAGCGTTGACGATCATTACGCAGGTTGAGGTGGCCACGGCTACGTGCATCGCGGCCTGCTCCGCCAGTCCACCCTCCGCTCCGCTCTTCAACACGCCATACAGCACGGGCACGACCACGAACCCGCCGCCAAACCCGAACAGCACGGTGGTCATGCCCGACAAACCACCGAACAGCACCAACAGCACATACGTCATCGCAACATCCTCACAACACAGAGGCGACGACGGTAGGCAGTTTTCGCTCGACGAACTTGAGCGTTCAAGCCAATGATGTTTGTGTTTCGGCCAAACGTTTGATGTGATCCGTCATGCGCAATTCTTCCATCGATACCCTGGACAGCACGCCTCGGCCGGTGATCGCGATCGGCACCGATTACCCGGATGGTTTCCTGTTACGCCGTCATCAGCATCGGCGGGCGCAACTGCTGTACGGCTCGACCGGCGTGATGAAAGTCACCATCGGGCAAGGCGACTGGGTGGTGCCGCCGCAACAGGCCGTGTGGATTCCCCCGCAGGTCGAGCATGAAGTGCTGATGCTCGGTGTCAGCACGCGTAGTCTCTATATAGAACCGTCAGTCGTGCCTGTTTCACGCGCTTCGTGCGAGGTGATCGGTGTGTCGCCCCTATTGCGGCAGCTGTTGATCGACGCCGTCGAGATGCCGTTGGCATACGAGGAACAAGGTCGCGACGGTGTGTTGGTGACGCTGGCGTTGCTTGAGATCGGCCAGGCGCAAGCGTTGCCGTTGCGCATTCCCCTGCCCCGGGATTCGCGCTTGCTGGCCCGCTGCCAAGCGTTTCTGCAGCGCCCGGATATTCATGAATCACCATTGGACTGGGCGCGAGATTTGTATGTCAGCGAGCGTTCGTTCAGCCGATTTTTCCGCGAACAGACACAGATGAGTTTCGGCCAATGGCGCCAGCGTGCCTGCGTGGTACTGGCCTTGTCGCGACTCTCCTCGGGGGAGTCCATTACGCGAATCGCCCTCGATCTGGGGTACGACAGCCCTGCAGCGTTTTCAACGATGTTTCGCCGCTTGATCGGGCAGGCACCCAGCTACTTTTCGAACAATGCGGCGACAGCGGGCAGTCGTCGAGCGCCGCAGCCCTCGCTTACGAACGACACCCGGCGTTGATGAGAAGCCCCCGATCATTTTGTTTTGTAATTAATCTTTCGTGTTTTTTTGAACAGTGCTAGCTAAGTGTTTGCGTGGCTTGAATAAAGGCAAAAACGCCTGATTTCTTCTACACATTCCGTTCATATATTTTTCAATACCCCGCTCATATACTGGCACTGCGCAACCATTGGAATGGCTGGCCTTCGGGATGATAAGACGTCGACTCGATGACCCTCGCACGGCAGCCAGACCTCATGCGTAAAGAGCACGCTCCATGCTAAGAAAAATCGCCGTTTCCGATCTGACACTCGGGATGTACATCCATGAGTTCTGCCGCCCCCGAATCAACGACCCCTTCTGGACCACCCATGTCGAACGCGAGTTGTGCGATGAGGCCGTTCTGCGGCGCATTCAGGAATCGACCCGCGAGGTGTGGATAGATACCCGGCTAGGCAGAAGTCCTGACGGGGCACATTCACCACAACGCCATAACGCGGCCTCGTGCCCGGACACCGACACGTCCCCGGCCACGATGGAGAAAGAGCTGGCGCGCGCCAAGCTGATTTGCGGTCGTGCGAAAACGGCAGTCATGACCATGTTCAGCGACGCGCGTATGGGACGTTCGATGAACACCGAAGACGTCGATCTGCTCGTCCAGGAAATCTCGACGTCCGTGATGCGTCACCCTCACGCATTGATCAGTCTCTCGCGCCTGAAAACCTCGGACGAATACACGTACATGCACTCGGTGGCGGTCTGCGCGCTGATGGTGGCGCTTGCGCGACAAATGCAACTGGACGAAGAACGGGTTCGCGAAGCCGGGGTCGCCGGGCTGATGCACGACGTCGGCAAGATGATGATCCCTCCTGCGATCCTCAATAAACCCGATCGCCTGACCTTCGAAGAATACGAGGCCATGAAGTATCACCCGCAGGCCGGGCTCAAGATTCTTCAAGGCAGTCAGCAAGTCACCCAGGCGGTGATGGATGTGTGCCTGCATCATCACGAAAAAGTGGACGGCAGCGGTTATCCCTACGGCCTCAAGGGCGAAGAAATCAGCGTGTTCGCCAAGATGGGCGCCATCTGCGACGTCTACGACGCCGTCACGTCCGACCGCCCGTACAAAAAAGGCTGGGACGCGGCCCGGTCCATCCGCGAAATGGCCTCGTGGAAAGGCCACTTCGACGAGAAGATCTTCCAGCACTTCGTCAAAACGGTCGGTATCTATCCGATCGGCGCATTGGTGCGCCTGAAAAGTGAACGTCTGGGCGTGGTCATCGAGCAAGGCGAAAAATCGTTGCTGCACCCCAAGGTCAAAGTGTTTCTGTCGACCCGAACCAAGATCGCGTTCCAGCCGGAAGTCGTCAATCTCGCCGACCCGATTGAACCCGATGCCATCGTCAAATACGAACTGGCAGAGGAGTGGGGCGTGCGGGACGTGGATGACTTATGGGCGGTCAGCTCGGCAAGCTGATCACTTCCCATGCCCAGGGTTGGCACGGGCTCACGGTGGGCGACCTGACTCACCCACGACGCAACGGCACAATGCCCACCCGCATGCCAAAAGGCTTGAACACCGCATTGAGCGTCTGGAGGGTCGGATTGCCTTCGTCCTGTTCGATCTGACGCAACGTGCGCAGTGAGATATTGCACATCCCCGCGAACTGTTCCTGCCGCAATCCCGTGACCTCGTTGCGATTAATTGGACCTGAACAGCCCCAATTCCTGAGCCTTGGCGACCGCCTGAGTGCGGCGCTCGACCCCCAATTTGCTGTTGATATGGCTCGCGTGGGTTTTAACGGTGTGCAGGGAGATGAAAAGCCGCTCGCTGATTTCCTGATTCGAGCAACCTTGGGCGATGAGCTGCAGCACGCCGAGTTCGCGGGCGCTGAGGGAATCGTTGCCGTGGCAGGCAGACGGCTCGCTGACGTCGCGCGCGCACGGCATGTCTTTACCGATGCTGGGCGGCAGTTGACTGAGCAGGTACTCGACGAGTCGGCACACAGGGCGTTTGAGCAGTTGTTCACGCAGCCAGTCCGGGTATTGGCGGATCAGGCTCAGGAACGGCAAAACCGCGCCGCCGGTCGCAGCCTGGAAGGCGCGCTCAAGCAGGCGCTGAGCCTTGGGTCGGTCGGCCATGTCCAGCGCCAGCAGGATGTGCTGATTCATCGCGTTCAACCCCAGCAGTCCGGCGCCCATGTGCTGTGCACGCTCTTCCAGTTGCGTCAGGCGCTGAACGGATTGCTCGGTGCGCCCTTGAATGGTGTCGAGCATCGCACGCAGCAATTCGATGTGTTGCGGCATTTGCGGAAGGCACTCCGGCGCCGCTGCGGGGTGATCGCCGCCATAGGTTTGCCCGAGACGCAGTAACCAGGCATCCGCCAGATCGATACGGCCCTGTGCCAGCCAGAGCTCGCACTTGGCAAGGGTGATCATCGCCAGGTAATACACCGGCGGCACGTCCCAGATGTGCATCAGTCGCTCGGCCTCGGCAAGCTCGGCGAAGGCTTCGGCGAAGCGCCCTTCCCGGCCTTCAAGCCCTGCAATCACGCAGTGGCCGATCAGCACGCTGATGTCGCGGCAGGCACGGGCCTCGGTCAGACCGGCGTTCAGTCGCGCACGCCCGGCGTCGGGCTGCAACAACTGCACGAGCAAATAACCCTCGTACAGCGTCAATCGTGCGCGCACTGCGTACAGACGCTGCGAAGACAGCCCGTTTAAACGGCGCAGCCCTTGGCGCACTTCATCGAGCGAACGTAACGCCTCGCCTCTGGCGTGCAAGGTGCGCGCGCGATCGTAATGCGCCAACGCTTCGAACAACGGATTGGCCACCCGTTGCGCCAGCTCCAGCGCCTCCCGATTCAACGCGCGGGCACGCCATAGATCGCCTTCGGCAATCGCCAGATTCGCCAGTGTCGACAAGCACAACAGGCGTTGCCCGTAACGTTTTTGCGGCAGGCTTGCCAGCGCTTCGCTGCAATAACGGTGTGCCGTTTCGCTGTCGCCTCGGCCTCGGGCGATGATGCCGCTGAGCGCCAGCCATTGGGCGAGCATGGATTTCTGCGCCGTGGCGGACGGCGCGGGCAGGAAACGGCTGAGGTGATTGCCCAGTTCTTCGGCGGCGTCCAGCTGGCAAGCCAGCCCCAGCGCCCAGGCATATAGCACGATCAGCCGCGGCGTGCTGACCAGCAGGCTGTCAGGCAGGTCCATTTTCCAGCGCAGCAACATGCCGACGTTTTGCTCGGCGAGCAATTGTTCTTCAGACAGGTTTTGTACGAGGTTGGCCGCCACATCCAGATGGCCGGCGCGCAACGCCTGCTCGATCGCCTCGTCGAGCAGACCCTGCTCACTGAACCAACGGCAAGCGTTCAGGTGCAATCGCCGTTGTTGCGGCGCAACGCTGGTGCCCGCGCGGGCACGCAGCAGATCGGAGAATAAATGGTGATAGCGGAACCAGCGCCCACTCTCGTCCAGCGGCACGAGGAAGACCTGATGCGCTTGCAGGAAACTCAGCATCTCAGCGCTGTCGTGGCTGTCCCGCGCAGCATTGCACAGCGCACTGCAGAAGCGCTCCAGGCAGGCCGTTTCGTAAAGGAAGGCTTGAACATCGGCAGGCAGGCAATCGATGACCTCCTCAAGCAGGTAGTCACGAATCAACCCTTCGCCGCCGTTGAGTTCCTGGGTCAGCGTGTTGCTGCCTGCCTCGGTGGCGGCCAGCAGCCAGAAACGCAAACCGGCCACCCAGCCTTCGCTGCGTTGAAGCAAGGTGTGCAGCGCTTCCTCGGTGAGGGAGCTGCTGTGATGGTCCAGTACGGCCAGGGATTCGTCGTCCGTCAGGCGAAGGTCTTGCTCGGACAGTTCCAGCAACTGCCGCGACAGGCGCAGGCGTGCCAGGTGCCAGTCCGGCCGCTGACGGCTGGTGACCATGATGATCATGCCCGCGGGCAAATGGTTGAGCAGAAATTGCAGACAGCGGTCGAGCACCGGGCCTTGCACCAGGTGATAGTCGTCGAGCACCAGCAACAGCGGCTTGCTCAACATCAGGTGCATGCCCAGTTCGTCCAGCAGGCTATCGAGCCACTCTTCAAAAGCAAAGGGCTGATGCCGCTGACGCATCTTCAGCAGGCCAAGTGCCTGACTGCCGAGTTGCGGGAAGAATTGTTGAAGGCCGGACAGAAGACGCTCCAGAAAACGCCCCGGATCACTGTCGCGCTGACTCAGGCCCAGCCAAAGGTTTTGCCATTGATCCGGCAGGCTCTGACAAAACTCCACGGCCAGCGAGCTCTTGCCGAAGCCGGCGGGCGCACTGATGAGCAACAGGCGGCCAGACAATCCCGCACTCAACCGCTCGCACAGTCGCGGTCGGGCGACATAGCCTTCGGGAAGGGGTGGGCGGAAGAAACGTCCTTCCAACGCAGTGACTGCGTGATTTGCGAATCCTTGCAAACGCGACAGATCAGTCATGGCCGGCTCTTGTTAGAAGTGCTTGTTATTCGGCGTTCAGATGTCGGGAGACTAGCGGCTAAGTCAGCGCTTTTGAAGATTGTTAGACGAAAGACTGTAAGAAAACATATCCAATCAACAGGGCGAATGTTGCTTTATATGTTTTGAGGAGGTGTTGCAGAGGCTCGTCCAGCCTGTGGGAGCGAATTCATTCGCGATGGAGCCTGAGGTCGATGCATCTAAGTCCGTGCAGGTTTTTTCGCGAATGAATTCGCTCCCACAGGGAAATCGTCGAAGGCCCCATTAAAAAACACCCCGACGAATCGGGGCGTTTTCTTTTTGCGCTATGGGGTTCAACCATAGGGTAAAGCGGCGGAGGACAACGGTGCGCAGTAGCTGTGATCAACGGTGCACGGCTCTCCGCCAATTCGATTACACGATCAGCGCACGCCTTCCTGACGCAGGGCGTTAGGCTGGAACTCGCTGGTGGAGGCCGTGAAGCCGAAGTCGTAAGCACGCTTCTCTTCGTTCTTCATGCCCAGCGCCAGGTAACGGCCCGATTGCAGGTCGTACAGGGTTTCCAAGGCATACCACGGCACTTGCTTGTCGTAGTAGTTCTCGGCATGGGCCTCGGCGACGCGCCACAGTTGACCACGACCGTCGTAGTGGTCGATCACCGCAGCCTGCCAGGAGTCTTCGTCGATGAAGAAGTCACGTTTGGCGTAGATGTGGCGTTGACCTTCTTTCAGTGTGGCGGTCACGTGCCAGACACGGCGCAGTTCATAACGCGCCAGATCCTGGTTGATGTGGCCGGGACGGACAATGTCGGCGTACTTGAGCTTCGGATCGTCCAGCTTGTAGCTGTCAGACGCGATGTACATCTCCTGCTTGCCGATCAGTTTCCAGTCGTAGCGATCCGGCGCGCCGTTGTACATGTCCAGGTTGTCGGAGGTGCGCAGACCATCTGCTGCAGTACCCGGCCCGTCATAGGACACTTGTGGCGCACGACGCACGCGACGTTGACCTGCGTTGTAAACCCACGCCGCGCGAGGCTCTTTCACCTGATCGAGGGTTTCATGCACCAGCAGCACCGAGCCTGCCAGACGTGCTGGCGCGGTCACTTCCTGCTTGAAATAAAACAGGATATTGCCTGGGTTCTTAGGATCGAAATCCTTCATCTTGTCGCGGAAGACGAATTGGTCCTCGAAATACACCGGGCTGAACGAACCGTTGGTTTGCGGCGTTACCTGCACCACCAGACGCTTCACACTGCCGCCGCGATAGCGGGTGATGTGGTTCCAGATCACTTCCAGGCCGTCTTTCGGAATCGGGAACGGCACGGCGGTTTCGAAGTTTTCCAGACCGTTACCGCCACCGACCAGCTTGGTGTTGACGGCGTTCTTCTTGATGGCGGCGAACACGTCAGCAGGCACGGTCGCGCCACGGTGCGACGGGTAGACCGGCATTTTGAAGCTGTCCGGGTAACGCTTGAACATCGCGTATTGGCCCGGCGCCAGGTTGTTTTTGTACTGCTCGACGTTCTGCGCGGTGATGATGAACAGCGGCTTCTCGTTGGCGTACGGGTTGGCAAGAAAGCCCTTGTCGTCCACGGCGCCCGCATTGGTGGGCAACGGGCTCCAGGCAGGGATGGTGTTGGCAGCGTTACCCGCCTTTTCCGCGCCCATTGGCGTCAGGGTCGTGCCCAGCTTGGCGGCTTCATCGGCAGAGACGGCGGCCATTACGCCGGTCGCCAGCAATGAAAGGCCCAGTACTCCGACGTGCAACAGACCCTTTGTTATTTTCATGTTCATAAGTCGTCCTTAGAAGTTCATACCGAAGCTGAGGGCCACGAAGTCGCGGTCATCCACTGTGGTGTACTTGCCGTCGAAGAAGTTGGTGTAGGAAAGGTTGGCGGTATAGGTGTTCTGATATTCCGCTTCCAAGCCCAGGCTGACCGCCTTGCGACCTTCTTCGAAGTTGCCGCCAGGACCTGGCGAATAACCGTCGACGTCATGGGACCAGGCCACGCTTGGCTTGAGGTTCACGCCAGCGAACACGCTGTTGTAGTCCCAGATGGCGCGAGCGCGGTAGCCCCACGAATCGGTGGTGGTGAAGCCGTCGTTTTCGCAGTAGCGGCTGAGGTTATTGAGCGGCGCGCCTGCCAGCGTGCTGGCGTTGAGCGTGGTGCACTGACCATTTGGCAGCGGGCCAGGGCCATAGCTCGGGTCACGGCCGTAACGCAGTTTCGACGTACTTTCCAGACCGCCGACGTGAGTCCAGCCCACCTCGCCGACCACGGTCAGGCGTTCGGCACCCATCACCTGATCAAAGAAGTGGGTGAAGGTGGTTTGCGCCTGACTGATTTCTTTGCGGCGATAACCTTTCTGATCGGCGCCCGGAGAGCCTTGCAGAAGCGCAACGCTCGGGTTCAGCGGCGTCAGCCCGGAGTAAAGAATGTCTGTGGTATTCAACTGAACCGGGGCATTCGGGCGATAGCTCAATTCACCGCTCCACGCGGTACCGGTAGGCAGCGTAGTGGAGAAGCTCAGACCGAACAGGTGAATGTCTTCAGGGTATTCGACGTAGTAACTGGAGTTAGCGGCGACCACCACAGGCAGCAAGGTCGGCGCAAGGCTGGTCGCCACTCCCAGAGGTACGCCCCTGCCTACCAGACCACCGACCAGGCCGGCAGCACTGTAGGCGCTGGCTGGGCCACCTTTGCCGCTGAAAATCGGCAGCCGGCTGTGGTAGTTCATGTAATAGGCACCGAACTCTGTGTCCAGCGGCTCGAAGTTGTAGTGCATCGCCAGACCGTACTGGCCGCTGTCGCGCGCATCGCGGTCAGGACCTCGGGCGACGATTGCGCCTTCGTCAGGATTGCCGAAGTTCACACCGCGTGCCGCCAGCGTTGCCTGCACCGGACCGCGAAGCGCGGCAGGCAAGGCTGCGTTCAGGCTGTTGCGGGTGCGCAATACCGCGAGGTTGTTCGAGCAACCGTCGGCGATCACGTCAGGCTGGGAGAAGAACGTGCCGCAGTTGTCGACGACGGTCTGGTCCCATTCCAGCTGGTAGAAGCCTTCAGCCGACAGGTTTTCGGTGAGGTTCTGCGACAGGTAGAACATGTTGACCGGAATCAGGCCTTCCTTGATTTCCGAGCCAGGACGACGGAATGCCGAGACGTCGATCGGGTTGATACTGTTGATACCACCGCCAATGAACGTGCTTTCACCCCAGTTGACGACTTGCTTGCCCAGACGCACCGAACCCGGTTCATCGGCAATGGAATAGTTGTGATAGACGAATGCGTCGAGCAGCTGGAAGCCGGAAGACTTGGCACCCTCTTTACGGCCCGAATCGCTGATGTCCTTGAACTCGCGACCTTCATCCTTGAGTTCGAAGTCATACCAGTACTTGCCCCGCATGAACACGCCGGTGTCGCCGTACTTCAGTTCCAGATCGTGAATGCCCTTGAAGATCTTCGAAAAGGTTTCCCCGCTTTTGAAGTTCAAGTGGCCGTCGTCGGAGGTTTGCGAAAGCCCATGTCCGCCGTTGTTGGAACCGATCAGGTTCTTGTTGGCGTTCTCGGTCGACCAACTGGCGCCGATGGAGAGCGACGAGTCGAAATTACCTTCGATTTCACCGATGTTGAAACTGACGCCGAATGCAGGACCGGCGAGCGTAGAAGCGAGGCTGACGGCCAGAGGCAGTTTTGCCCGGCGCCAGAACTGGTTTGCTGATGTCATCGACGCTACTCCATGTGCTTTTATTTTTATGGCAGTGGGTGCTTCCAGAAACGACTCAGGCGGACGGGTCCGCAGTGCCTGGGTGTCAACGCGTATCGGGCAGCCCATGTGAAGCTGCTAAACGATGTGGCGTTTTTCTCCGGTTCCAACCTACTGCCGACTATAGCCAGCAGGTGCTACTGCTTGATCCCTCTAAAGTGTGATTTGCAGCGTCAAAGCGTCTGGCACGCCGATTTCGACGCACTGACTGGCGCGGCAAAGGGAGGATGGCTGAATTTAAGGATTTGGCAAGGGAGAAGCCGGGCGAGAGCGGTCGCAGCACATTGCCATGACCGAAATCAGGGCAATGCGTGCGAATAAAATTGTCAGTGGGTGGATCAGAGGGAGGAGAGAAATGCGCTGTTAGTGCTCTGCCATTCGATGATGTCCAGACGGATTCGCTTCTTGTCGAGCTTGCCGACGCTGGTCTTGGGAATTTCGGTAACAAGGGCGATCTGGCTCGGGATCGCCCACTTGTTGATGTGCCCCTGCTCCACAAATGGCTTGAGGTGCTCCTTCAATGCTTTGGCATCGATGACGTGCCCCTCGTGCGCAACCAGCAGCGCAAAAGGCCGCTCGCCCCACTGCGGATCAGCGATCCCGACCACCGCCACTTCGCGCACGCCAGGATGGCGGCTGCAGAGGTCTTCCAGTTCCAGCGATGACACCCACTCGCCGCCGGTTTTGATCACGTCTTTGATGCGATCGCGGATGTCGATGCCGCCCATACTGTCCAGCGTGGCCACGTCGCCGGTGTGCAACCAGCCGCCCGCCCACAGCTCGGCGCCCTTCTCGGGCTCGCGGTAATACCCTTCGGTGAGCCATGGCGCGCGCAGCACCAACTCGCCTTGGGTCTCGCCATCGGAGGGGAGGAAGTTACCCTCGCCGTCGACGATCGCCGCTTCAACCAATACGCCCGGTGCACCGGCTTTGATCCGGTACGTGGTGCGTTCGTCTTCGCTGCCCGCCATCAACTCGTCGTTCAGGTGCGCAACCGACACCAGCGGACCGGTTTCGGACATGCCATAGGCTGCGGTCAATTGAATGCCCTTGGCCTTGGCCGCTTCGTACAACGAGCGGGTGAGCGAACTGCCACCAATGATGATGTTCCAGCCGGTGAAATCGACGTCTTTGGCCGCCTTGGCGTTGAGCACCATTTGCATGATGGTGGGCACGCAATGGGAGAAATTCACTTTCTCTTTGCGCCACAACTCGACCAACAGTTCAGGGTCGTAGCGGCCAGGATAGACCTGCTTCACGCCCAGCATGGTTGCCGCATAGGGGACACCCCAGGCATGAACGTGGAACATCGGCGTGATGGGCATGTACACCTTGTCGGTGCCCAACAACCCTTCGACGCTGCCCATGATCGTGGCGACTGCCATGGTGTGCAGGACCAATTGGCGATGGGTGAAGTACACCCCTTTTGGATTGCCGGTGGTGCCGGTGGTGTAGAACGTCGTCGCCACCGAGTTCTCGTCAAAGTCCTCGAAGTGATACTGCGGGCTTGCCGCGGCCAACAGGGTTTCGTACTCGCCCACCAGGTTTGGCAGGTCGGCGGTCTTGTCGGCGGTATCGGTGATCAGCAGGGTCTTTTCAACGGTGGTGAGCTTGCTCTCGAAGCACTTATAGAGCGGCAGGAAC
Organism: Pseudomonas abietaniphila; assembly: GCF_039697315.1. Classification (NCBI taxonomy): domain Bacteria; kingdom Pseudomonadati; phylum Pseudomonadota; class Gammaproteobacteria; order Pseudomonadales; family Pseudomonadaceae; genus Pseudomonas; species Pseudomonas abietaniphila. Next base: position 2,196,839 of record NZ_CP155619.1, read on the forward strand.
TCGCTGTTGACCAGCACGAGCTTGTCTTCGGCGTGGTTCATGGTGAACAGGATCTGGTCCGCAGACAGGCGCACGTTGATGGTGTGGATCACCGCGCCAATCATGGGAATCGCGAACATGCATTCCAGATACCGGTGGCTGTCCCAATCCATGACGGCCACCGTGTCGCCCGCTTTGACCCCGGCCTCCGTCAACACATTCGCGAGTCGGCAGATGCGTTCGTTGAGGGTCAGATACGAATAGCGTGATTGGTCCCGGTAGACGATTTCCCGCGTTTTTTCATAGCGGCTGCCGGACATCAGCAAGCGTTTGATCAACAGAGGGTACTGGTACGCGCCATCAGCTGGCGGAATCACGCGTGTCTGCAGCATAGGAATCCCTTTTCAAGATGCATGTGCGGTGCTGAAAATATGCACTCTAGAGCCATCACTCGCCACTCAAATCAGCCAAAGGGATGATTCGAATGACGAGTGACCATGCAGGCATTGCGCCATTTGAAAGGGCAAAACGGTCTTGGGACTGTGTGTTGCACTCAAAATCCAGCGGCGAAACTGAGCTGATTCACGAAGCTGAATCTCAGACGCTGATCATACAGCGAATCCACGGGCCTCTTCGTGTGCAAGCTCACTCCCACAGGACTGTGTGAGTCTCGAAGTGGGGTCAGTCAGCTGGCCTGAGTAAACGCCAGCTTCACACCCAACGCCACCAGAACTCCACCCATGGCGCGGTCAAACCAGTGGCCCATTCGGGCGAAGCCTGCGCGCACCCGTGGCTGGCTGAACAGACGGGCCACCAGGCAGAACCAGACACCCGTCGCCAGCGCCAGATAAACGCCATAACCCGCCTGAACCAGCATCGGCGTGTGCGGGTTGATCACCACGGTAAACAACGAGAGGAAGAATAACGTCGCCTTGGGGTTCAGGCCGTTGGTCACGAAACCGGCTGTGAAGGCACCACGCGCCGTGCGCTCACCGCGGGCAATGTCCACCGGCGCGTCCGACGCACTGGCCGGTTTGGCGCGCAGCGCCTTGATGCCGATGTACAACAGGTAGCCAGCCGCTGCCCATTTCAATGCGTTGAACAGCACGATGGATTGCGAAACGATCAACCCGATGCCCAGCAGCGAATATCCGACGTGCAGGAAAATCGCCGTGCCCACACCCATGGCGGTGTAGGTCCCGGCCTTTCGGCCATGGGTCACGCTTTCACGCACGACGACCGCAAAATCAGGACCGGGACTGGCGACCGCCAACAGGTGGATAAGGGCTACGGTGAGAAATTCCGTCCAATACATGTGGGGACTCCAGGCGTTTTTACGAGCGGCAGGCTCTGGTAGGCTCGCTACCTTACGCCTCCCCCTCACTGAGCAAAAGGTACAGCTGATGTCGAGTCAAAGCAGAGCAGTTTTCCTGGATCACACCTCGCTGGACCTCGGCGATCTGGACCTTGCCCCCTGGCGTGAAACCTTCAGCGAATTGATTCTGCACTCCAGCTCTACGGCGGACCAGGTCATCGAAAGGCTGCAAGGCGCGCAGGTCGCGATTACCAACAAGATCATGATCGATGCCGACGCGATCGCTGCATGTCCCGATCTGAAACTGATCCTGGTGACAGCGACCGGCGTCAATAATGTGGACCTTGAGGCCGCCCGCCAGCACGGTGTCGTGGTGAGCAACTGTCAGGGCTATGGGACGCCTTCGGTGGCGCAGCACACCCTGATGCTGCTGCTGGCGATGGCCACGCGACTGCCGGACTATCAGCAGGCGATTCATCAGGGCATGTGGCAGAAATCCCGGCAGTTCTGCCTGCTGGATTTTCCGATTGTGGAGCTGGAAGGCAAGACATTAGGCCTTCTGGGGCATGGCGAGCTGGGCGGAGCGGTGGCGAAGCTCGCCGAAGCCTTTGGCATGCGCGTTCTGCTGGGCCAGATCCCCGGCCGCCCTGCTCGCCCCGACCGCTTGCCGTTGCATGAGCTGTTGCCGCAAGTGGACGCCCTGACGTTCCACTGCCCGCTCAACGAGCACACCCGGGACATGATCGGCGCGCACGAACTGAGCCTGATGAAGCCGAAAGCATTCATCGTCAACACCGCCCGTGGTGGTCTGATCAATGAGCAGGCGCTGGCCGATGCCCTGCGCAACGGCCATCTCGCGGGCGCTGCGACCGACGTGCTGACCGTCGAGCCTCCGGTCAACGGCAACCCGCTGCTCTCGGGTGACATCCCTCGCCTGATCATCACGCCGCACAGTGCCTGGGGCAGCCAGGAAGCGCGGCAGCGTATCGTTGGCCAGGTGAATGAGAACGCGCTGGCGTTTTATGCGGGCAAGCCCATCCGAGTCGTCAGCTGAGGGCTGCTGATCGGGCAGGAGCGCGTGCTCTACCCCATTCTCCTGATAAACTTCGCTCTTTTTTCCAGGAGCCGAAGATGGACCCGCGCAGTGAAGTGTTACTCCGTCAGGCCGATTTGTTTCAGGGCTCATTGCTGCTGACCGGCCTGCCTGCCGACGACCTGATGGGCACGCTGCCCAACGCCCGAGGCTGGAGCTGGCATGCGGGTGACTTCGCAGCGCTGGACGCACGCTTTGCCGGGCGTACTCACTTCGGCACCGAGGCGCCGGTTGAAGCGTTCGACGCCGCCGTGTTGTTCCTGCCTAAAGCCAAAGACCTCACCGACTACCTGCTCAATGCCCTCGCCTCGCGCCTGCAAGGCCGCGAGCTGTTTCTGGTTGGCGAAAAACGCGCTGGCATCGAAGCGGCCGCGCGTCAGCTGAGCCCTTTCGGACGCGCGCGCAAACTCGACAGCGCCCGCCACTGTCAGCTGTGGCAAGTCACCGTGGAAGAAGCGCCGCAGGCGGTCGAGCTGAACAGTCTCGCCAAACATTTCGAGATCGACATGGAAGGCGGGCCTCTAAAAGTGATCAGTCTGCCCGGCGTTTTCAGTCATGGCCGGCTCGACCGGGGCTCGGCGCTGCTGCTGGAAAATCTCGACCGGTTGCCTACCGGTCATTTGCTGGATTTCGGATGCGGTGCGGGCGTGCTGGGCGCTGCGATTAAACGTCGCAGCCCGGACATGAACGTCACGATGCTGGATGTGGACGCGTTTGCCACCGCCAGCAGCCGGTTGACGCTGGCGGCCAATGGTCTTGAGGGTGAAGTGTTGACCGGTGACGGCATCGACGCCGCGCCCCACCATCTGGACGTCATTCTGAGCAATCCGCCCTTTCATACCGGCGTCCACACCGACTATGCCGCGACAGAGAATCTGCTGCGAAAAGCACGCGAACACCTGAAAAAAGGCGGCGAACTTCGATTGGTTGCCAACAGCTTCCTGCGTTACCAACCGATTATCGAGCAGCACCTTGGCGTATGTGCCGTCATGGCCGAAGGTCAAGGGTTCAGGATTTACCGCGCCAAACGTGCGTGAAAATTAGCGCTTGCCGAACACGATTCGTGTAGGCAGAATCCGCTCCGTCCTAGGGGAGTAGTCTCCCACGAGCGCCATGCTCGTCCGGCGCGCATCAACATACTTGGTCCTCAGACCATGGTGCGTGCGACCCCAGATCCGCTTAGACGGATCGGTGGTTTGACAAGACCTATGACACGAACATCCTGACCCGGGGCGGGGAGGTTGTACGTGTCATAGCCGTGTCGACCCGCCCCTTAGGAAAATCCTGATGCTGGAATCCCTGTTGGTCCCTACCGCGGTCGTCGCACTGGCCGAAATCGGTGACAAGACCCAACTTCTCGCGCTCATCCTCGCAGCCCGCTTTCGCAAGCCGTGGCCGATCATTGCCGGTATTGTCGCGGCTACGCTGGCCAACCACGCTGCGGCCGGTGCCGTCGGTGCCTGGTTCAGCAGTTTCTTCTCCGACGCCATGCTGCACTGGATCCTCGCCGCGAGCTTTACCGCCACGGCATTGTGGACACTGGTCCCGGACAAGATGGACGACGACGAAGCCAGCACCGCGCGCAAGTTCGGGCCTTTCATGACCACGTTGATTGCGTTCTTCATCGCCGAGATCGGTGACAAGACGCAGATCGCCACGGTGATGCTGGCGGCGCAGTACTCGTACCTGTGGCTGGTGATCCTGGGCACGACGCTGGGCATGCTGCTGGCCAACGTGCCGGTGGTGCTGGCGGGTAATTTCGCGGCGGAAAAACTGCCGCTGACGCTGATTCGTCGCTTGGCCGCCGGTGCGTTCTTCATCCTGGCGATCGTTGCGGTGTACAAGGCGATGCAGGTCAGCGGCTGGGTCTGATCCGGAGCTGAAAGACCGGCTTCCGCCTCGTGCTGCTGTACCTCTGTGGGAGCGAGCTCGCTCGCGAAAGCGTCAGATCAGATACATCAATGTCGATTGATGAATCGCATCGCGAGCAAGCTCGCTCCCACAGTCAGGTCTCACCGGAGCCGCTTCAAATACTCAAGACTTAGGCGCCTGCTCATACAGCGGCATCACCTTCGGAATGGCGGCCTGCAACGAGGCAATCCGGTTCGCCGAAGCCGGGTGAGTGCTCATGAACTCAGGCTGCGATGCTCCGGCTTGAGCTTCCATCTTCTGCCAAAGCGTAATCGCGGCATTCGGGTTGTAACCGGCACGTGCCGACAATTCCAGACCTAACAGGTCCGCTTCATTCTCGTTGGCCCGGCTGTTCGGCAGCGTCAGGCTGTAATTGACCACGGTGTCGGCCAGCGCGAGGCTGTCCTGGCCCAAGCCCAGCAACGACCCTGCGCCCTGCTTCGCCATCTGAATGCCGTACGCCTTGGACATGGCTTCGCGCCCGTGTTCGCGCAAGGCATGCGCGATTTCGTGACCCATCACTGCCGCCAGCTCATCGTCACTGAGCTTCAGCGTATCGATCAGGCCGGTGTACACGATGATTTTGCCGCCAGGGCCGCAGTTGGCGTTCAGCTCATCGCTCTTGATCAGGTTCACTTCCCACTGCCATTGCGCCGCATCCGGACGCAGCTTCGGTGCCTGGGCGATCAGGCGGTTGGCGACGTTCTGAACGCGCTTGGCCTCGGCGCTGCTCTTGTCCAGCACGCCTTTGGAGGTGGCCTCGGTAACGGTCTGCTGATAGGACTGGGCATACATCTGATTGACCTGGTCGGTCGAGAGCATGCTAAACATGTATTGCTTGCGCTCGACACCCACCGAATCTCCGCTGGTGGTGTTGACAGCCTGGCAGCCTGCAACCAGCAGCGCTGCGCTCAGCGCACAAAGAGCAAAGGTCTGACGCATTGTGTATCTCCCTGGAAACAAGGCGCCCATCCTAGGCGGTACGCCGTCCGAGTACCAGATGGCAGCCGTTCGCCATGCAACTAGACCTGTAAAAAACGCACATCCGTAACAGCTTTAAAACACTTCCCCTCTCTCTTTCGAGACTCATGAACGCCTTTAAATCCGGGCCACCCAGCCAACCTGTCCAAAAGCGACCCATAGGCATCAAAAACGGCCATTTCGTCGGTTTCATCTCATGGAAGCTCAGGGCGAGGCGATACCTCCTTCAGGCGTAATTCCACGTCCGGAGTTCCTATGAAGTTCAAGTCGATCCAGTTTTCAGTGGCCGCACTGGCCGGCGCCATCGTACTCAGCGTCGTGGCGGCACTCGTTCTCTACGCGCTTTTTTCAGGGGCGCGCACGCAGGCGCTGGTGGAGCAACGCACCACCGCCCAATTCGAGCAAGCCATCGAGCAACGCCTGACGGCCATTGCCCGAACGCAAGCCAGTGATATTCAGCGTGAACTGGAAGCTCCGCTCAACACAGCCGCCGGACTGGCCACGACCAACGCAGTCATCGGCATGAAGGACGCCAAAGGCGAGCCGCTGCTGAAGGTCAGCCGTGAGCAGTTGCTCAACGTCCTGCACGAAACGGTGGTGCGCAACCCGAAAATCCTGGGCGCCTACATCGGTTGGGAACATAACGCCCTCGACCACAACGACGCCGCCTACGCTGAAGCGCCGATCAACGGCGTCGACCCCAAGGACGGCCGGTTCATGGCCTGGTGGTACCGCAAGCCTGACGGCAGCTTCAATCTAGAGAAGCTGGCGAGCCTGGAAGACCAGAAAGTCCTGTCTACCGGCATTCGGTCCAGCGAGTACTACTTATGCTCGCGGGAAACCCGCAAACCCTGCGTGATTGATCCCGCGCCTTATCAGGTCGGCGGCAAGATGGTCATGTTGTCTTCGTTCATTGAGCCGATCATGCTGGACGGACAGTTCCAGGGCATCGTCGGCGCCGACCTGTCGGTGAACTTCATTCAGGACATGCTCGAAAACGCGGACAAAAAGCTCTATGACGGCGCGGGCGACCTGGCGCTGATCGGCACCAATGGACGACTGGTGGCCTACACCAAGGACACCAGCAAACTCGGCGAAAAAGCCAGCGAGATCCTCGACGCCAACGAAGTCGCGAACCTGACGAACCTGACCAAAGGGGATGTGCGTTACGACATCGACAAGGAGCACGGTCACATTGAGCTGTACCTGCCCTTCGGCATAGGCAACACCGACGCACGCTGGACGCTGATGATTCGCATGCCGGTCAGCGCAGTAATGGCCGACCTGCAGAAGCTGCAAAGCGACCTGGCGCATCAGCGCGACACGGATATTTTCGGGATGACCATGGTTGGCTTGTTGATCGCCGCGCTAGGTCTGCTGATCGTCTGGTTCGTCGGCCGTGGCATTGCCCGTCCGCTGAAGCAGATGGTGGCCATGCTCGACGACATCGCCAAAGGCGAAGGGGATCTGACGCGTCGCCTGACCAGCGATCGAGCCGACGAGCTGGGCTCGATCGCCAGCGGGTTCAACACCTTCCTGGGCAAGCTGCAGGTCATGATCAGCCAGGTCGTGACGTCGGTGCAGAAGGTCAGCGACTCATCCGAGCACACCGCCGACATTGCGATTCGCACCAATAACGGCGTGCATAAGCAGATGGCCGAGATCGAGCTGGTCGCGACCGCCGTGCACGAAATGACCGCGACCGCGCAAGACGTCGCGCGCAACGCGACTCAGGCCGCGCAAGCCGCCAACCATGCGGACGACGCCGCCAACCAGGGCATGCGTATTGTCCACAACACGTCGAACTCCATCAGCGAGCTGGCGGTGGAAATCGGCCGCGCGGTGAGCGTGGTGCAGACGCTGGCCAAGGACAGTGAGAACATCAACGCGATCCTGACAGCCATTCGCGGGATCGCCGAGCAGACCAACCTGCTGGCGTTGAACGCTGCGATTGAGGCCGCGCGTGCCGGTGAACAGGGACGCGGGTTTGCGGTGGTGGCCGATGAAGTGCGCAACCTGGCGCAGAAAACGCAGCAGGCGACCGAAGAAATCCAGACCATGATCCAACAGCTGCAAAACGGAACGCGGCAGGTGGTCAAAGTCATGGAAGACAGCCAGAGCAAGACGGACGAGAGCGTGGGTCATGCCGCCGAGGCCGCGCAGGCCCTGGAAAGCATTACCAAGGCCGTGTCGGTCATCAACGACATGAACAACCAGATCGCCAGCGCGGCGGAAGAGCAAAGCGCAGTCGCCGACGATATCAACCGTAACGTGATCAACATCGGTCAGGTGGCGAACGAAGTGGCCGGTGGCGCGGATGAGTCGAGTCAGGCGAGTGCGGAACTGACCAAACTGGCCGAGCAGCAGAGACGGTTGATCAATCAGTTCAAGGTCTGATGAGTTTCAGTAGGGCGCCAGCTTTCTGAGTGGGAGCCGGCTTGCTGGCGAATACGGGGTGTCAGTCAACCTATTCGTGAATGATGCACCGCATTCGCCAGCAAGCCGGCTCCCACAGGTTCAGCGCACAGCCTGAGACAGGCGCCAGTATTAAAGCGGCGTCAGGCATTCCGGCGCATTGAGCTTCGGATCGTTCACCAGATTGGCCAATGGCCGCTCGCGCAGCGGCGTCTGCGGTGCGGCGAGCAAAGACTGCAACGTCACCAGCGAGCTGTCAGGGTCCAGCCAGGCAGCCTGCCCCTCCGCATCGAGAATCAGCGGCCTGCGCTGATTCATCGCTGATTGCGTCACCACCGCCACGCTCAGATAGACATGCTCCTCCACCGGATAAGCCTCCCAGATCGCCGCGAAATACAGCGTCGAGCCCTCGGCCGGCGTCAGCCAGAACGGCCTTTTGCGCACCGTTCCGCGCCACTCGTAGAAGCCGTTGGCGGGGAGCAGACAGCGGCGCTCACGAAACGCCTGACGGAACATCGGTTGTTCAGCCAGCGTTTCCGCCCGCGCGTGGGCCGGCGTGCGTGACATATCGGTCAGCCACGGCGGGGTCAGGCCCCAGCGCGCTCGGGCCACTTCACGCCCGGCCTCGCCCTCCTCGCTCGCCCGGACCATCAGCACCGAATCATGGGGCGAAATATTCCACTGCGCCTGCTGGTCCGCTGGAAATCCGGGCAAGGCCGCAAACGCGGGCGTCCAACGAAACAGGGCATAACGTCCACACATGGGCTCAGGGCAACTCTTTTGAAAAGCGAATGAAGCGGCGCGGGACAAGCCTCAGCACAACAACACATCGGGATAGCTGTCAGGCTCTTCGCCCGGCAACGGAAAGGCGCCATTGTACTCAGTGATCAACTGTCGCGCCCGATCGGCCTCTTCATCCTGCACCGCCAGCCCCAGCAGGCCGAACACCGGCAACTCGCCGATCCCGCCCAGCAAGTGGCGTCCGGTTATGTGTGACTCGATGCCTTCGCTGGCGAGCATGGACTGCAACAACTCGCCTTCCATCATGTTTTCCGGTTCATAGATTTTGCGCATCAGTCGTTCTCGGCACGGACGTCCAGATCCCATTCCTGGCCATCGGTTTGCAGATGAAACTCGATGGGACGGCAGCACACATGACAGTCTTCGATGAAATGGTGGTCGCCTTCCGACAGATCCAGGACCGTTTCTCCCGGTTCGCCGCAATAAGGGCACTCGTAAGGCGCGGCAGGTTGTATTTCGTGCATCACAGTCTCCGAGAGCAGTTTTGCGTATAATCGCCGACTTGTTTGCAGGCCGAGCTTTATTTCTCACCATCCGGGCGTAAAACCGGACTCGACCTACCTTTACCCTAGCCGTTTCCAACAAGAGAGCATGATGGGCGAATTCGATGCCATCCGACCGTACGACGACACCGAAGTAAAAGCCGTACTCAACCGGCTACTGGGTGACGAGGCGTTCCTCGCGATCCTCACGCATTTCCGTTTTCCACGTCTGGCCGGCTCCCTCGGCTGGATCCTTCAGCCTGCGATCGCGCGCAAGCTGCGCCGCCAGTTCGCCGGCATCGACACCGTCGCCGCCTTGCAGGACAAGGTCGAGCATTACGTCGATCATACGATCGAACGGGCCACCGATGGTGTGACCTACACCGGCGTGGAGCAGTTCAAGTCCGGCGTGGCTTACCTGTTTCTGGCCAACCACCGGGATATCGTGATGGATCCGGCGTTCGTCAACTATGCCGTGTATCACGCAGGCTTGCCGACGCCGCGGATCGCCATCGGCGACAACCTGCTGCAGAAGCCTTTCGTCAGCGACCTGATGCGCCTGAACAAGAGCTTCATCGTGCATCGTTCCATCACCGGACGCCGCGAAAAGATGGCGGCGTACCAGTTGCTGTCGGCCTACATCAATCACTCGATTCGCAACGACTGCCAGTCCATCTGGATCGCGCAGGCCGAAGGCCGCGCCAAAGATGGCGACGACCGCACCGAGTCGGCGATCCTCAAGATGTTTCACATGAGTCGCAAGGACGAGCCGTTTGGCGAAGTCATTCAGTCGCTGAACCTGACGCCTGTCTCGATCAGCTACGAGTACGACCCGTGCGATCAGGCAAAGGCCCGCGAGCTGTACATCCGGGCGACCACCGGCAGCTACACCAAGGCACCGGGCGAGGACGATGTCAGCATCGCGCTGGGCATCACCGGCTATAAAGGCCGCGTCCACGTTAACTTCGCGCCGCCGATCACCGAGCTGTTCGAAGACACCAAGCAATTGGCGATCGAAATGGACCGGCAGATCCTCGGCGGCTACCGGCTGTTCCCGGTGCATTATCTGGCGTACGCGCAGTGGGCCGATGCCGATCCGAGCCTGAACGTGCCTGCCGCTGCGGACATTTTCCCGGCCGATGAGCTAGAGCGTGCGAAAGAAGAATGGCAACGCCGCCTCGACGGCTGCGCCGAGGAGCACCGTCCGTATCTGGTGCTGCAATACGCGACGCCGGTGCGCAATCAGTATCGGGTCAAGGCGGGATTGCCGCTTTAAACGCAGAGTTCGATCACTGTGGGAGCGAGCTTGCTCGCGAATCAGATGGTTCTGCACGCGATTCGGTGGATGACACGACGCAATCGCGAGCAAGCTCGCTTATATGGTGTGCATTTCCACTATCTGGGGTGACGCTGATGGTTTGGTTTGTCCTAACGGCCAAACTGTTCCGCCTTCGGCGGGTTACTTGATAACCCCAAGTAACCAAGGGTTTGCTCCCGGTTTGGCCCTCCTGCGTCGGGTACCCTCACTTCGGCGACGCTCCGTGGGCCCGCGCCGAACGGACATCCAAGTCCTGACGGCGCTCTCGCGGCATCCATGCCGCTCGGCCCACTCCGCATCGCCTGCGTTCAGCCTGCACCCAAGTCGCGCTTTGTGGTGTCAGGCCTGCTGCGGTATGAAGATCAAGATCAAGATCAAAAGCGAAGCGCGCTCTGCGCTTTCGTAGGTTTGCCGCATCACCTGCTGGCTGAACACAAAACCTGTGGGAGTTAGCTTGCTGACGAATGCGGTGCCTCATTCACCTTAATGAAACTGGCTCACTCCCATCGCGAGAAACCTGATGGTTCCCTCGCTCCGCGTGGTAACGCATTCAATGACGCTCTGGGTCATCCGGGCGTTGCGGTCAGATCTTAGTGCTCACCCACGACAACAGCAACGCGAACCCCAGGCACGCGGCGCCGATGCGATAGCTCAGGCGGATCATGCGCAGGGTGGGCACGTCCATCAGGTGCATGGGCTCGTCGATGGGCGCTTGCTCGGTGAGTTTGTGCAGATGCGTGGTTTCGCGCTGTTCGAGATTGCGGGTGGTGTGCAACAGCCAGATCCCGGGTCCGGCGGCCAGTAGCGCCAACCCGTTGAGGACCATTGCGGGGGAGTGCTGGAGGAGCGACATGGGGCCTCGATGGCGCCAGGTCAGGGGCGCCGCAGGTTCAGTTGGATCTGACGATAAAGGTACTGCGTGTCACCTTAACGTCACCTGAACCGTTCACTGTGTAGCACCTCGACTCGACCACCCCGGATACGGAGAGCGTCATGCTGCACGCCCACAACCAGGACCGCCTTTACCTTATTGCCCAGAGTGACGAGCAGGAAGCGCTTATCGACGCGCTGGCCTTCAACGTTCAGGACAGGCATTGGCTGGTCTACTGCGCACTGGGTGGCCACGCTCATAACGATCTGCCGGAGGTCGACCTGGAAACGGGTTACAGCTTTCTGGATTTCTACCAGGCGGCGTAAACCCGATACCCAACAAAAAGCCCCCGGCTTCTCACGAAACCGGGGGCTTTTGTCATACAGCCAGTCGAGTTACTGGCCCAGCGTGCGACCGATGGTCTGATCCTGGAACAGACGGGTCAGCGCATCGCTGAGCACGTCGCTGATCAGTTTGGTGTTCGTTTCCTCGTTCGGCGCCATGCCAAAACGCTGATCCAGCGACGCCGCGTAACGGCCGCTGTAGCTGCGACCATTGTTCTGCACGTCGGCGCGGAAGGTCGAACTGATGTTGGCTTCGGTCACGTACAGGCCTTCTTTGGGCGACTGATACTTGAGGTCAGCGAGCGTAATGGTCAGCTGTGGTCCGTTGCCACCCTGTACCGGCGTAAAGCCCAGCAGGCGCACGGCGGCTTCGGCCTGGGCCTGGAGCTGCGGAACCACCTGCTGGCTGTTGACCGTGATCGAACTGGTTTCAGGGTACAGACCACCGCGGGTGCCAAGGGTCTGCGACTGGCGACCGTCGACAACCCGAACCACCACCTGCTGACCGTGCCCGACAGGCGCCAGCTGGCTGTTCAACTTGGGTTGTGGGCTAAGCGACTGCGGGCTGTGGGCACACCCCACCAGCGTCAGACTGCCTACAGCAAGCAAACCGAACAAAACGCGACGCAACATGCTCATTTCTCCATGGGCCAAGGCACAAATTGTGCCGCAGTATAACGACCTCGCAAGGTCGCTCACTAGCGTAAAGATACGACAAAGTGCCATCGCACCGGTTCCCGACTCCACCGTCGTTCATGACAGCCAGAAGATCCGCGCCGACACCATTACGCAATGTGGACGTCATGGGGATGTCATCGCCGCACGCCATACTTTTCTCAAACGCCCAACAGCGCTTCCCACAGCAAGGAGTCTTCCCATGGACTTTCTCTGGTCTCTGTTCTCGCTCCGTCGCCGTCATCGCCACTATGCCCGCGTGGACAAGTACGGCATCTGCGTTTCGTTCAAGCACTGCGCCGTGGCGCCTCAGGGTCATGACTGGGTGGAAATAACCGAAGCCAATCTGAGCTGGCTGCACCAGCCCCTGCCTGCCAGCGCCCGCGTCAGTCCCCGCGCGCGTGCGATTACCGCCCGGCAATTGCTCAGCATCTGACCGAACGGCGAATAAAAGTCATTTTTTCTGGATCAATTCTGCGCGTTTCATCGCTATAATCTCCCCCCGATTATAAGGACGTCTCCTGATCGGGCCTCGCAGCATCGTTGATACCGCGTATCGACTCCTCCGTATCGCCCACAGAGAGCCTTCCACACAGACATGTGCAGCCCGGTGTGTCCGCTGTGCAGGCGCGAAAACGTCGATTCACTCGAACCTTTTGCGCACGCCAATGCCCACACTGTGTATGAACCTGATCTGCCAGAGCTGCCATCGCGCAGCCCTTTTTGAGGTTTGCGTCTCCAAAAGAGCGCGAAAAAAACGGGTTTTCACAACTTCACAAGAGTGTGGCGAGCAAATGAATAGTTACGCGTTTGTACATGCACCATTAGCGTCTGACCCAGCCCCCTTGCAAAGGACCGACTGCAGCGCAGCCTCCACAACCGGAGCCTGAAGCCTGTCCACTACGGATTTGGTTGCATAACCGGACGTCTTGACGATAGTCGAATGGCTGTTCGGGCCAAAAAATGCGTTCATGCTTGCACGACAAAAGCATCGACCAGGCCCCTGCGGTGGCGTCCGCTGAAGATGCAAAAAATTGCGAAGAATCGGACATGCCGATCCCGGCCGGGTTGTACGAGGCACTGCGCGAACCCCGCGCTGCCCGCACCCGGCAACTGACCTCGGGGTCCATGCCGTCAATTTGGTGCTGCAGATTTTGGAGACGCGTTAATGGCGCATAACGAAGCAGTCGATGTGGTACTGGTCGGGGCAGGCATCATGAGTGCCACCCTCGCAGTGCTGCTCAAGGAGCTCGACCCAAGCCTCAAGCTTGAGGTTGTCGAGCTGATGGATTCCGGTGCCGCAGAGAGTTCCAACCCATGGAACAACGCAGGCACCGGCCATGCAGGCCTGTGCGAGCTGAACTACACGCCGGAAGCGGCCGATGGCTCCATCGACATCAAAAAAGCGATTCATATCAACACCCAGTTCGAAGTGTCGAAGCAGTTCTGGAGCTATCTGGCTCGCAAGGGCACCTTCGGCTCTTCTCGCTCGTTCATCACCCCGGTGCCGCACCTGAGCTTCGTTCAGGGCGAAAAAGGCATGGCGTACCTCAAAAAACGCTATGAAGCGCTGCGCAAGCACCACGCCTTCGCGTCGATGGAATACACCGAAGACAAGGCCAAGCTGGCCGAGTGGATGCCGCTGATGATGCCCGGCCGTCCGGCCGATGAGCCGATCGCCGCCACACGCGTCATGCACGGCACCGACGTGAACTTCGGCAACCTGACCAATCAATTGCTCAAGCACCTGTCCAGCGCACCCGATGCGCAGGTCAAGTACTGCAAGCGCGTCACGGGCCTGAGCCGTAAAGGCAGTGGCTGGAGCGTGACCATCAAGGACGTCAACAGCGGTGGCACCCGCGAAATCGACGCCAAATTCGTATTCCTCGGCGCCGGTGGCGCGGCCTTGCCGCTGCTGCAGATGTCGGGCATCGAAGAAGGCAAAGGTTTCGGCGGTTTCCCGGTCAGCGGCCAGTGGCTGCGCTGCGACAACCCTGAAGTGGTCAAGCATCACCAGGCCAAGGTCTACAGCCAGGCTGCGGTGGGCTCCCCGCCGATGTCGGTTCCACACCTGGACACCCGCGTCGTCGACGGCAAGACCTCCCTGCTGTTCGGGCCTTACGCCGGTTTCACCACCAAGTTCCTCAAGCACGGTTCGCTCATGGACCTGCCGCTGTCGATCCGCGCCGCCAACATCGCACCGATGCTGGCCGTAGCCCGCGACAACATGGACCTAACCAAGTACCTGATCAGTGAAGTGCGGCAGTCCATGGAACAGCGTCTGGATGCCCTGCGTCGCTTCTACCCTGAAGCGAAAGCCGAAGACTGGCGCCTGGAAGTGGCCGGTCAGCGGGTGCAGATCATCAAGAAGGATCCGAAGAAAGGCGGCGTTCTGCAATTCGGTACCGAACTGGTCTCGGCCAAGGACGGTTCCCTTGCAGCGCTGCTGGGCGCATCGCCCGGTGCTTCGGTGACCGTGTCGATCATGCTCGACCTGATCGAACGCTGCTTCCCTGAAAAGGCTCGTACCGAATGGGCCGCCAAACTGAATGAGATCTTCCCGGCTCGGGAGAAGATTCTGGAAACCGACGCGCAGCTGTATCAGCGTGTCAGCGCCCAGAGCGACGAGAGCCTGGAGCTGGTCCCAAGCAGTCAGGCGGCAAGCTTCGCTTGATTCAGAGCCCGCTCTGAATCAGTGAGATTACTGAAAGCCCCGCCCACGCAGCGGGGCTTTCAGTTTTACCTTCCTCCCAGGTTTCGTGTTACTTCATCGAAAACCTGACCGTGTAACTCTCCATCGAATTCGTGCCTTTGGTCACTGAAGCACCGCACTCGGCAGAGGCCGTGCCGACAGACTTGGCCGTTGCAAATTTCTCAGGCGCGGGGCTTATACCGATCCAGCTGAACGTCGCTTTGTGCGAAAAGGTGAACTCGCATTTCTTGCCACCTGCCGCCGCATAGCGCATCGTCGCCGAATCACTGCGAGGGTTGGCCAGCGTCACGCTGAATCCCTTCCCGCTGTTCTCAGGCTGGATGTGATACGTGCTCAAACCAGTCCCCTGCGGCTTCCAGCTGGCATACGTCATTTGAAGGTTCTGCACTTCGTCATTCCATACCTCGACCGCGACCTTGATGCTCTTTGGGTAAGCCGCGAAGGCAGCAGGCACCATGGCCACAGTGGCAAGCAAGGCCACGAAGGCGCTCAGACTGCGATTGATTATGTTCATGCGTTGAATTCCTTTTCATTTGATTGCCCAAGCGTCCTGCCCGGGAAGTTGCGCCTCAAGGCACAAGAGCAAGTATGAGCGCGCCAATGGTTTTTAAAAGGAATGAACGCAGAGAGAACAGGTAGGAAAAAGCCTTTTAACGCGCAGTACGGCAAGCCCCTGCCAAGGTTTACGTGGACGCCAGTGGGCCTGCCAGCACTGTGATCATGACAACGGGCGCCGTTGCGTCGCCCGTTTAGTGTGGCTGCGCCTCAGCCGCGCGCCTGTTCGATCAACTCGATGTATTCCTCGGCGTTACGCTGATCCTTGATCAGTGCGACAAAGTCATTGCCGTGGGCGTCTTTGCCACCAAGGTCGTAGCCCGCTTCTTTGAAGAACACCAGAAAGCGCCCGAAGTCATCGATGCGCAGGCCACGATAGGCTTTGATCAGCTTGTGCAGGGACGGGGAAGTCGCGTCGACCGGCTCGAAATCCAGGAACAATTTGATCTGGGCATCGCCGATTTCATCGCCAATCACCTGCTTCTTGTCTTTACGCATTGCTGACTCCAACTGACTTGCGGGACGTTTTCACGGGCGGGCAGTTTACCCCTCGCCCGGCCACAGGCTCAACGCGCGCGTACACTGCCCGTGTGCACATCGGCCCAGACATGACCATTGGCGTAACTGAGGAACTGGCAATAGACCTTTTCGTTGCGCAGCAAATCGACGAGCACGCGGTATTGGTTGGCAGGGTAATACAGGGTCAACGTGCGGCTTGACGCGTCGTACGCGGGTTTTTTCAGGCTTTTGCTTTCGCCGTCAAAATGAATCAGCACCTCGGAAATCGTGGCGCCTTTGTTCATCGGCTTGCCCTTGAGGCGCAGGGTCAGCGGCGACGTCACGGGAATCGGCTGCTGATTGGACTGACGCTGGCTGCCCACCACCACTGAATAGTCGGTGATCTGCAGCAATTGCTGCTGCTCGGGTTCTCCCTCACGCACCGACAACTCATCGGGCGGCAGGTATTGGGCGTGCATGGGTTCGGCGACAACAGGCGCGGCCATCGGCAGGCTCAACAACACCAGCAAGGCAGCTCTACGGCGAAAGGACAAAGGCATGATGGCTCCCCGAAAAAACAGGGGAGCACTCTAGCATGGAGAAGGCGTGCCTCAGCCCAAAGGGCGCAGCACGTTTTCACGATTTGATACGTGGGCTTTCACGCGGGTCAATTCATCTCGACCTGGACGGCGTAACCGCGACCCGGCGTGTTGTTGAGGACCTTGGCGCGGCAAGTGGCGGGCTCGCTGCCTTGCGACTGAGCGTCGACCCAGTAGCGAGGGAGAAGGGTGATGTTGCCACCGCTTTGACTCGGTCGCATGTCGTGACCTAGGCGAAACAGGCAAACCTTGTGCGCGCTGCTGTAGCGAAACGAAGCCTGATCGACAGTGGGATTGGTCAACGGGATGTTCACGACCGCAAACGTGCCGGGCGTGACGCGATAATTTGCCGCCGACTCACCGGCCAGACTCCAGCTCGAGGAGGTCAGGTCCAGCGTGCGCTGGCCCTGATTCACCACGTCGACGGTGGCGATGAGTTGCGCGGCCTGAGCCGTTTGAGCGAGAACAATCGCCGAGGCGAGAGCGACGGCGAGGCCGGCGCTCAGGTGTTTCAGATTCATGTTGCTAACGTCCATTCAAGTAAAAAGGCTGTGTCCCGGATTGATCTCTGTCTCTCCGGGTACTGCGCCGAGTTTGCTGAAATGGAACGTTTACGAAATGTAAGAAAGCCGATTCAGGAAGTCAGACGCTTCCTTGATCCCCTTACATGCCCTTAACGGCGTAGATGCCGGCTGCATTGCGCCAGTAACCCTTGTAATCCATGCCGTAACCGAAGATGTAGCGGTCGATGCACGGCAGACCGACGAAGTCGGCTTTGAGATCAGGACGCGCCTTGCGGTCGTGCTCTTTGTCGATCAGCACGGCCGTGTGGACGGCGCTTGCGCCTGCATGCTTGCAGAAGTCGATGATCGCACCCAGGGTATGACCTTCGTCGAGGATGTCGTCGATGATCAATACATCGCGGTCAATGAACGACACTTCTGGCTTGGCTTTCCAGAACAGCTCGCCGCCGCTGGTTTCGTTGCGATAACGCGTCGCGTGCAGATACGAAGCTTCCAGCGGGAAGTTCAGGTGCGTCAGCAGCTTGCCGGCGAAAATCAGGCCACCGTTCATCACGCAGAATACGACCGGGTTACGTTCGGCCAACACACTGTTGATTTGCTGACCGACGCGGGCGATGGACGCCTCGACTTCGGCCTCGGTGTACAGGCAGTCAGCCTCGCGCATGATTTGACGGATATGCTCGAGATCAGCGGACATGACGCTCTCCAAGGGGGGCTGTGGAAGGAAAAGCGGGCAAAGGTACGCATCGGACAACGTCAGGGCAAGTCTTTCTGGACTAACGTTGCACAGACTCATCACGAAAAGTGGCTGCGCTCGTCCATGCTGCGTTAAAAACAGGCTCGCAATGCTCATTTAGGCCCCTAAAGTCGAACGCGACCCCGGCCGTTGCTCGCCTCTTTTTGCCTTGCCTGACCTTCGCTCGCCGACTTTATCGTGAAGAGTCTTCGTCCCATTAATGTAAGAAACGCGATCCTAACCGGTAAGACAAGTTACAGCTGAATAGATTAATCTAAGCCGTTTTTTTTGCCCGCCCGCTGGAGCCGTCCCCTTATGCCCATTCGTGAGATCCGCCATCCGCTGATCCGTCACAAACTCGGTCTCATGCGCCGAGCCGATATCAGCACCAAGAATTTCCGTGAACTGGCTCAGGAAGTCGGCGCACTGCTGACCTACGAAGCGACCAAAGACCTGCCGCTGGAAACCTACGACATCCAGGGCTGGGCCGGTACGGTCCAGGTCGAGAAGATCGCTGGCAAGAAGATTACCGTGGTACCGATCCTGCGTGCGGGCATCGGCATGCTCGAAGGCGTCCTCAGCCTGATTCCGGGCGCCAAGGTCAGCGCCGTGGGCGTCGCTCGCAACGAAGAAACCCTCGAAGCGCACACCTATCTGGAAAAGCTCGCCCCCGAGATCGACCAGCGGCTGGCGTTGATCATCGACCCGATGCTGGCCACCGGCGGCTCGATGGTCGCCACGATCGACCTGCTGAAAAAAGCCGGTTGCCGCGACATCCGTGCAATGGTCCTGGTGGCCGCGCCGGAAGGCATCGCCATCGTCGAGAAGGCGCATCCGGACGTGAACATCTACACCGCGTCCATCGATGAACGTCTGAACGAACAGGGTTACATCATTCCGGGCCTGGGCGATGCCGGTGACAAGATTTTCGGCACCAAGCAAAAGGACGCCTGATGAAGCAGGACGAGTTTAACGATCCACTCTGGCGCACGGTATTGTCGGGCGCGCAGATGCTCTTCGTGGCCTTCGGCGCGCTGGTCTTGATGCCGCTGATCACTGGCCTCGATCCTAACGTCGCACTCTTCACCGCAGGTTTGGGCACGCTGTGCTTTCAACTGGTGACAGGCCGTCAGGTGCCGGTATTCCTGGCCTCCAGCTTTGCCTTCATCACCCCGATCATTCTCGCCAAGGGCCAGTTCGGCCTCGCAGCGACCATGGGCGGTGTGATGGCGGCAGGCTTCGTCTATACCTTCCTGGGCCTGGCCGTGAAGATCAAAGGCACGGGTTTCATCGATCGGCTTCTGCCGCCGGTGGTGATCGGGCCGGTGATTATTTCCATTGGCCTTGCGATGGCACCCATTGCCGCCAACATGGCGATGGGCAGAACCGGTGACGGCGCGGCTGAGCTGATTCCGTACCACACGGCTATCGCGATCTCGATGGCGGCATTGCTGACGACGCTGATCGTCGCGGTGTTCGGCAAAGGCATCTTCGGCCTGGTCCCGATCATCTCCGGTGTGTTGGTGGGGTTTGCCCTGTCGTTCTATTTCGGTGTGGTGGATGTCGCCAAGATCGCCGCAGCACCGTGGCTGGACATCCCTCACTTCACCGCGCCAGAGTTCAACTGGCAGGCGATCCTGTTCATTGTGCCGGTGGCGCTGGCTCCAGCGATCGAACACATCGGTGGCGTGATTGCCGTCGGCAGTGTGACGGGCCGTGATTACCTCAAGAAGCCGGGCCTGCATCGCACGCTGCTGGGTGACGGCATCGCGACCACGGTCGCCGGCGCCTTCGGCGGTCCGCCTAACACCACGTACGCCGAAGTAACCGGCGCGGTGATGCTGACCAAGAACTACAACCCGAAGATCATGACCTGGGCAGCGATCTTCGCCATCGCACTGGCGTTCATCGGTAAGTTCGGCGCGCTGTTGCAGAGTATTCCGGTGCCGGTGATGGGCGGGATTCTGTGCCTGTTGTTCGGCTCTATCGCAGCAGTGGGCATGAACACGCTGATTCGGCACAAGGTCGACCTGGCCGAAGCGCGCAACCTGGTGATCGTGTCGGTAACCCTGGTGTTCGGTATCGGCGGCGTGCTGATTGGCACGGGCAACGGCCCGGATGATTTCGGGATGAAGGGCATTGCCTTGTGCGCGGTGACCGCGATTCTGCTGAACCTGATCCTGCCGGGCAACGATGCCTGGAAGAACAAGCACTTGGATGATCAGTTGCCTTAGGATCAATGGCTCTTTGTAGGAGCGCGCTTGCCCGCGATTGCGTCGGCACATCCAGCATCGATGGTGTCTGACGCAACGCAATCGCGGGCAAGCGCGCTCCTACAGGTACTGCGGGCCTAGACAACCATCGCTGGCGCCCGCTCACACAGCGTATTCAGGGCTTTCGCCCAGTTTGGATCATCATTGAGGCAAGGGATCAAAATCAGCTCCTCGCCCCCCGCTTCCTTGAACTGCTCCGCACCGCGATCCCCGATTTCTTCCAGCGTCTCGATGCAATCGGCGACGAATGCCGGGCACATCACCAACAGCTTTTTAACCCCCTGCGCCGCCAGCTCAGCCAGATGCGCTTCGGTGTACGGTTCGATCCACTTTGCCCGCCCAAGACGCGACTGAAACGAGACCGACCACTTGCCATCAGGCAGTCCCATCCGCTTGGCGAACTCGGCGGACGAGCGCATACATTGCGCGCGGTAGCACACGGCAAGGACTTCAGGCGTAGCGTTTTCACAGCAGTTGCCGCTCTTGAAGCAATGGTTGCCCGTCGGGTCCAGCTTGGTGATATGCCGTTCAGGCAAACCGTGGAAGCTCAGCAACAGGTGATCGAAGTCCTGTGCCAGATGCGGGCGCACGCTCTCCACCAATGCCTCAAGGTATTCCGGCTGATTAAAGAACGGCGGGACCAACGAAAAATCGAATGACAGCTTCTTGTCCCTGACAACCCGCTTCGCTTCTTCGATCACCGTGGTGACGGTGCTGTCGGCAAACTGGGGATACAGCGGGGCCAGAGTGACCTTCTTGATGCCCTGCGCCGCCAGGCGGGTGAGCACCGTTTCAATCGACGGCTCGCCATAACGCATCGCCAGTTCGACCGGACCCTGGGTCCATTCCTGGGTCATTGCCTGCTGCAGGCGCTTGCTCAGCACCACCAGCGGCGAACCCTCGTCCCACCAGATAGAAGCGTACGCATGGGCAGATTGTTCAGGACGCTTGATCAGGATGAGCGACACCAACAAACGCCGGACCGGCCACGGCAGATCAATAACGTAAGGGTCCATCAGGAACTGATTGAGGTAGCGGCGAACGTCCGCTACTTCGGTAGAGGCTGGCGAACCCAGGTTAACCAGCAGCAACGCGTGATCGGTCATGCAACACCTTGATGTCAGTGGCGGCCTAGAAGGTTTTCCAGGGCCGCGTGCAGATCGGTGAATCGGAAAGTGAATCCGGCAGCCTGTAACCGGCTCGGGCTGGCGCGCTGGCCGCCCAACAGCAATATCGACAACTCGCCCATCAGCACCTTCAACGCGAAAGCGGGCATGGGCATGAATGCCGGACGGTGCAGGATCCCGGCGAGCGTCCTGGCGAAATCGCGATTGCGAACCGGTGATGGCGCGCAGACATTATAAGGACCATGGGCGTCATCCCGGTTCAACAGAAAATCAATCGCCGCGATTTGATCGTCGATATGGACCCACGGCATCCATTGCCGTCCGTTGCCGATCGGCCCGCCCATGCCGAGTTTGAACGGCGGCAACAGGCGCTGCATCATGCCGCCGTCACGGGCCAGTACCAGGCCGGTTCGCAGCAGTACCACACGAATGCCAAGGCCTTCCGCCCGCTGCGCGGTTTCTTCCCAGGCGATGCACAGGCGACTGGCAAAGTCTTCGCTGACCGGCGCCGCGCTTTCATCAAGCTCTCGCTCGCCGCCGTCGCCGTACCACCCCACCGCAGACCCCGAGATAAGCACACGAGGCTTTTGCTCCCGTCGTTCAAGCCAGGTGATGAGTTGTTCAGTGAGGGTGATGCGGCTGTCCCACAACAGCATTTTGCGCTTACGCGTCCAGGGCCTGTCGGCGATCGGGGCGCCTGCCAGGTTGATCACGGCGTCAACCGTTTGATCGCTGAGATCGTCCGGGTGCGCAATTCCACGCACGCCAGCGCCGCAAAGACGAGGGACGTCTTCAGGTTTGCGGCTCAACACCGTCAGTTGATGGCCTTGATCGCGCCAGTGTCGACACAAACGACGACCTATCAACCCTGTACCGCCGGTCAGCAAGATGTGCATGTCTGTGTTCCTCGCGTGGCGTTCATCACAAATCGGTAGTCTATTTCTTCACAAGCAATGCGCTTGTGAACGAAGCGAATAGTGGAACCATAGGCCACGCTATAGAGAACGGCTCCTCACTCGCCCGTTCGATTGATCCATTCGAACAGTTGAACGATTCTGGTGAAACGTCAGACTCAACAATGAGCCTTGAGAAAGGTCACGTCCTGCGCGTCGAAGGACGATAAGTTATACCGAAAATCGGCATTGTACAGGTTTTAACTACGGCGTAGTCTGTGCAGACAAGGTAACGAGGCCCCTATGACTGTACCTATCGCAATCATCGGTACCGGTATCGCCGGACTCTCCGCTGCCCGAGCATTGCAAGCCGCCGGGCATGCCATTCACCTTTTCGACAAGAGCCGTGGCAGTGGCGGACGAATGTCCAGCAAGCGCAGCGATGCGGGTGCGCTGGACATGGGCGCGCAGTATTTCACTGCGCGCGACCGTCGTTTCGCTGCCGCCGTTCAGCAATGGCAGGCCGACGGTCACGTCGCCGAATGGACGCCTCTGCTCTACAACTTCCATGGCGGGCAGTTGAGCCTGTCGCCCGACGAGCAAGTGCGCTGGGTCGGCAAACCGCGCATGAGCGCGATTACCCGCGCCATGCTGGGCGATATGCCGGTTACGTTCTCCTGCCGTATCACCGAAGTGTTCCGGGGCGAAGAGCACTGGAATCTACTGGACGCCGACGGGCGCAGTCATGGCCCGTTCAGTCAGGTGGTGATCGCGATTCCGGCCCCGCAGGCGTCCACGCTGCTCGCCGCCGCGCCGAAGCTGGCCAGCGTGGTCGCAGGCGTGAAGATGGAGCCGACCTGGGCGGTGGCCCTGGCGTTCGACACGCCTCTGGATACGCCGATGGAAGGCTGTTTCGTGCAAGACAGTCCCATTGACTGGCTGGCGCGCAATCGCAGCAAACCGGGACGCGACCACAAAATGGACACCTGGATCCTGCACGCAACCAGTGCCTGGAGCCGTCAGCATCTGGACATGCCCAAAGAGCAGGTGATCGACCACTTGCACGGTGCATTCGCCGAATTGATCAGCTGCTCGATGCCGGCGCCTGCCTTCACCCTAGCCCACCGCTGGCTGTATGCCCGACCTGCTGGGGGACGTGAAGTCGGCGCTTTGTCCGATCCGGACCTGGGTCTGTATGTGTGTGGCGACTGGTGCCTGTCCGGTCGTGTCGAAGGCGCATGGCTCAGTGGCCAGGAGGCGGCACGTCGACTGCTCGAACACTTGAAATGAATCGCCTTAATCCACGCAAATTGCTGCTGTCGAAATGGACAGCAGCCCGTCCTCAGCACCGGGAAAAGCATTTCATGGTCACCGAGCTCTTCTGCGACGAAGAAGGCACAGTGCTGGAAATCGAATTACAGGCCGTGCTCACCAAGCGCAGCGAACGTCTGACCTGGCAGACGCTGCAGGATGAGCAGACGTGGCGGATGGGGTGGAAATAGTCCAGCGTACGCGGCCCTCCGATAATGATGCTCCAATGGTAGCCGGCTTGCTGGCGAAGTCAGTGTGTCATTCAATGTTGAGAGGTCGGCAGGCCGCATTCGCCAGCCGGCTACAATATCGGCATCATGCTCAAGCCTTTGGAACGCCGCGATTCCTGTAGGAGACTTCCGAGGTTACGAGGGCAGCGAATGCAGTGTGTCATCCACGTTTGACGCTGCTGACCCACCGCATTCGTCCGAACGCGGCCCGCACTAAGCCGGCTCCCACCGTTTGTGGGCATGCAACCCAGACTCCCAGCAAGTAAATACCTCAGGCAACCTTGTACAAATAATTTGACTTGTACAACCTTGAACCTATGATGAACACAAGTTGTACAGCCAAAAAAGGTTGTACAAGATGTTGATCGAGGTTTTGCCATGTCCACGCCACCGACCCCACAACAGCAATCCGCATCAAAACCCAAGCTGGGCGTCAGCGCCTGCCTGATGGGCGTCGAGGTTCGATTCAACGGCGGGCACAAGGAATCGCACCTGCTGACGCGTGCCCTCAATGAGTACTTCGATTTCGTGCCCGCATGCCCGGAAGTCGCGATCGGCATGGGCATTCCGCGCGAAGCGATTCGTCTCGTCGGCGACCCGGAGCATCCTCAAGCCGTGGGCACGGTGCGCAAGGACATGAATGTCACCCAGGCACTCGCCGAGTACGGCGAGCACATGGCCAAGGAAATGGACGACATCTGCGGCTACATCTTCATGCAGAAATCCCCGTCCTGCGGACTTGAGCGAGTGAAGGTCTACCGCGATAACGGCGCGCCGTTCGATGCCGGTGGACGCGGCATTTATGCCCAGGCGTTTTGCGCCCAGCATCCGGATCTGCCGGTGGAAGAAGACGGTCGGCTGAATGATCCCGTGCTGCGGGAAAATTTCATCACGCGCGTTTACGCCTACGCCGCCTGGCAAGCGCTGTTGAAAAACGGCATCACACGACGGGCGCTGACCGAATTCCACTCGCGCTACAAATACCAGCTGATGGCCAACGACCCGGTTCAGTACAAAGCCTTGGGCAATATGCTGGGCAGCATGGGCCGCAGCGACCCTGCCGAGATCGCGCCCCGCTATTTCAGCGAGCTGATGAACGCCCTGAAGAAACCCGCCACGCGCCGGACCCACACCAACGTCCTGCAGCACCTGTGTGGCTATCTGCGTGAAACCATCAGCGGCTCGGACAAGCAGGAAATTCAGGCCGTCATCCGTCAGTACCACCAAGGCATCGTGCCATTGGTCGTGCCGCTGACCCTGCTCAAACATCACTTTCGCCAACACCCCGACCCGTACATCGCGTTACAGGTTTACCTGCAACCGCATCCGGAAAATCTCAGCCTGCGTAACGCGATCTGACCGATGAAAAATATGACCTCCGAACCCATGGATGACGAACCTCAGGCCGATGCCGAAGCCTTCGAAGACGGCTGGTTGCCGATTCGCGAGGTCGCTCGCCTCACCGGCGTCAACGCCGTGACCCTGCGCGCCTGGGAGCGCCGCTATGGTCTGATCGTGCCTCACCGCACGCCCAAGGGGCACCGTTTGTACAGCACGGCGCACGTCGATCGCGTGCTGACGATTCTGACCTGGCTCAACCGCGGCGTGTCCGTCAGCCAGGTCAAACAGCTGATCGACAACGAGCAGGCACCGCCGCCCAGCGTTGAAAGCGACTGGGACCGTCTGCGACAAAACCTGCTGGAGGCCATCACCGCACTGGCCGAGCGTCGGCTCGACGACACGCTCAACCAGGCGATGTCGCTGTACCCGCCGCGCACCCTGTGCGAACAGTTGCTGATGCCGTTGCTGGCCTCACTGGAACAGCGTTGGCAGGGTCAGTTCGGCGCCCAGCTGGAGCGCGTGTTCTTCTATTCGTGGCTGCGCAGCAAATTCGGCGCCCGGCTCTACCACAACAATCGTCAGGTCAGTGGTGCTCCGTTGTTGCTGATCAACCATTCCGACGTGCCCATGGAACCTCATCTGTGGCTGACGGCCTGGTTGTTGAGCAGCGCCGATTGCCCCGTGGAGGTCTTCGACTGGCCCTTGCCGCCGGGCGAGTTGCCGCTGGCGTGCGAATACCTCAAGCCGCGCGCGGTGCTGTTGTACTCCAGCAAATCGCTGAACCTGGCCCAGCTACCTCGTCTTCTGAACAACATCGACTGCCCGACATTAATTATCGGACCCACGGTGCGCATCCATTCGGCCGAGTTATCCGTATCTGTCAGTGAGGTCCCCGGACTCACGCTTGCCGAAGACCCTTTGACCGCTCAGACCACGCTGCAAAGTCTGGGTCTTATCTAAGGAATGAACATGCAACTTATCTGGCTGCGCAGCGATTTGCGCGCACACGACAACACCGCATTGAGCGCTGCCATGGAGCAGGGCCCCACGTTGGCCGTGTACATGATCAGCCCCGAGCAGTGGCGCAGCCATGACGACGCGCCATGCAAGGTCGACTTCTGGTTGCGCAACCTGGCCGCGCTCAAAGTCGAACTCGAAGCGCTTAATGTCCCGTTGCTGATCGTGCAGGCCACAACGTGGGACAAGGCGCCCAAAGCGCTGCTCGATCTGTGCACGACTCACGGAATCGAGCAGGTTCACGTCAATGAGGAATACGGCGTCAACGAAACCCGACGCGATGAAGACGTCGCCGCAGCGCTGGAACAACAGGGCATCGGCTTTCACAGTCATCTCGACCAGTTGTTTTTCAAGCCCGGCAGCGTACTGACGAAAAGCGGCGGGTACTTCAAGGTCTTCACCCAGTTCCGAAAGGTCTGTTACGCGCGCTTGCACTACTCGGTGCCAGCGGTGGTGCGCCTGCCGAGGAAACAGTCGAAGTTGCCCATTAACAGTGACGATGTTCCAGAGCAGGTAACGGGTTTTGCCACCCCGCCCGACGCGCTGCGCGCGCTGTGGCCTGCGGGCGAAGCCGAAGCCCGTCGGCGCCTTGAAGCCTTCACCGACGAACAAGTGCACTACTATCAGGACGAGCGCGACTTCCCGGCAAAGCCCGGCACCAGCCAGCTTTCCGCGTATCTGGCGGCTGGCGTCGTCTCGCCCCGCCAATGCCTGCATGCCGCATTGCGCAGCAACAACGGCGAATTCGAAACGGGAAACGCAGGCTCGGTGACCTGGATCAATGAGCTGCTGTGGCGCGAGTTTTATAAACACGTGCTGGTCGGATTCCCTCGTGTTTCCCGCCATCGCGCTTTCCGTCCTGAAACCGAAGCGTTGAAGTGGCGTCACGCGCCAAAGGATCTGGAAGCCTGGCAACAAGGGCGAACCGGACTGCCGATCATTGACGCGGCGATGCGTCAGTTGCTGGAAACAGGCTGGATGCACAACCGTCTGCGCATGATCGTGGCGATGTACCTGACCAAGAACCTGCTGATCGACTGGCGCGAAGGCGAACGTTTTTTCATGCAACACCTGATCGACGGGGATCTGGCGGCGAACAACGGCGGTTGGCAGTGGAGTTCGTCCACCGGGACCGACGCGTCACCGTACTTCCGCATTTTCAATCCGCAGAGCCAGTCAGAACGCTTCGACCCGGAAGGCCGGTTCATCAAGACCTGGATTCCAGAGCTGGCTGACCTCAACAAGCGAGATGTTCACAACCCTGCCGCGCTTGGCGGGCTCTTTGGCGTTGCCGGTTATCCGGCACCGATCGTAGACCTCAAATCCAGCCGCGAACGCGCGCTGACCGCTTTCAAATCGCTGCCCCATCGACAAGCAGAGACTCAAGACCATGAGTGAATTCCTGCGCGATTACGCCCGGCGCTTTGCCGAACTCGACAAGGGGAACCTGCACCTGCTCGGCGAGCTGTACAGCGATGACATCGCCTTCGCCGATCCATTGCACGAGGTCCACGGGCTGCCTGATCTGCGCAAGTATTTCGAAGACCTGTACGCCAACGTCACCGACTTGCAATTCGAGTTTCATGCCTTCGATCAGGTACGCGAAGGCAAGGGCTATATGCGCTGGACCATGACGTACCGCCATCCACGCCTGAAGCAGGGTGAGCCGATCCTGGTTCAGGGCTGTTCGCACCTGCTGTGGACGGACAACAAGGTGTTTCAGCATCGCGACTTCTTCGACGCCGGAGCGCTGCTTTATGAGCATCTCCCCGTGATGGGCAGGATGATCCGCTGGCTCAAAGGGAGATTGGCATGAATCGACGTATCTGGCTGACCGGCGCCAGCAGCGGCATTGGGCTGGCGCTGGCCGAAGAACTGTTGAAAGCAGGCCATCAGGTCGCGCTGACGGCGCGCACCCTCGAGCCGCTTGAAGCGCTGGATCAACGCTTTGCACATCAGGTGTTGCTCGTACCTGGCGACGTCTCCGATCCCGAACAGGTAACCGCCATCGGCGAGCGCATCGCTCAAGTCTGGGGAGCGGTAGACACCGTGATCCTCAATGCGGGCACCTGCGAATACATTGACGCGAGCCGGTTCGATGCCAGCATGGTCGAGCGCGTGGTGAAGACCAACCTGATCGCCACCGCGTACTGCATTCAAGAAGCACTGGCGCTGTTGCGACGGGGTGAGCGCCCGCACTTGGTCGGTGTGGCTAGCTCGGTTGCCCTTCTGCCGCTGACCCGCTCCGAAGCCTATGGAGCGTCGAAGGCCGGCTTGCGTTACCTGCTTCAATCCTTGCGCATTGATCTGGCGCGCGAAGGCATCGACGTCACGGTCGTCAGTCCCGGCTTTGTCGACACCCCGCTGACCGCAAAAAACGACTTTCCAATGCCCATGCGCTGGTCGGCCCCCAAAGCTGCGCGGTACATCGCCGAACGCCTGGAAAGATCCCGTCGGCCGCTCGAAATTGCCTTTCCGTTCGTCTTCATTCTTGTGCTGAAGGCTATCGCTGCCCTTCCCGGTCGCCTGCAACTGGCGCTGTGTAAACGCATGGTGCGCGCCTCCGCCAAGACTGGGGAGGCCTCATGAAAATCGCGATCATCGGCAGCGGTATCTCGGGCCTGACCAGTGCCTGGTTGCTCAACCGCATGCATGACATCACCGTGTTCGAAGCCGATGACTGGATCGGCGGCCACACGCACACCGTCAACGTGTCCATGAATGGCAAACAGCACGCCATCGACACTGGATTCATCGTCTTCAACGACTGGACCTACCCCAACTTCATCAAGTTGCTGGGCAAGCTGGGCGTGGCGTTCAAGCCCACCGAGATGAGCTTTTCAGTCTGCGACCCGCACAGCCGTACCGAATACAACGGCAACAACCTCAACAGCCTGTTCGCCCAGCGCAGCAACCTGCTGTCGCCCACCTTCTGGGGCATGCTGCGGGACATCCTGCGCTTCAATAAACAGGCATTCGCCGATCTGCAAAGCCAGCGCATCGCCGCAGACACCACGCTCGGCGCCTACCTGAAAGCCGAAGGCTACGGCCGACGTTTTACCGAGCACTACATCGTGCCCATGGGCGCAGCGATCTGGTCGATGTCACTGGCGGACATGCTCGCTTTTCCGCTGCAGTTCTTCGTGCGTTTTTTCAAGAACCACGGTCTGCTCTCGGTCAGCAACCGTCCGCAATGGTGCGTTATCGAGGGCGGCTCCAGCCGTTACATCGAACCGCTGACCGCGTCGTTTCGCGACCGTATCCGTCTGAAATGCCCGGTCACTCGGGTCGAGCGTGACAAGGACGGCGTGACGATTCACAGCGCTCAAGGCAGCGAACGCTTTGACAAAGTGGTGTTCGCCTGCCACAGCGACCAGGCATTGGCAATGCTGGCCGAGCCGAGTGCCAACGAACGGGAAATACTGGGCGCCCTGCCCTATGCCGATAACGACGTCGTGCTGCACACCGACACCCGACTGCTACCCAGCCGCCCATTGGCCTGGGCGAGCTGGAACTACCGGCTGGGCGGCGCGGGCGATCAATCGGCCGCCGTAACCTACGCGATGAACATTCTGCAAGGGATCGAAAGCGATACCACCTTCTGTGTCAGTCTCAATCAGACGTCAGCCATCGATCCGGACAAGATCCTTGCCCGCTATCGCTACGCCCATCCGCAATACAGCCTCAAGGGGATCGAGGCTCAAGGGCGCTGGCAAGAAGTGTTCGGCGCCCAGCATACCTATTACTGCGGCGCTTACTGGGCCAATGGCTTTCACGAAGACGGCGTGGTCAGTGCGCTGCGCGTTGCCTCTGCCTTTGGGGAATCGCTGTGAACAGCGCCCTGTACAGCGGCTGGGTTAGCCATCGGCGCTTTTCCCCCAAAGCCCACGCGTTCACGTACCGGATCGGCATGCTCTATCTCGATCTGGAAGAGCAGGATGCCGTGATGCAGTTGTCGCCCTTCGCCGGGGTGAGCCGTCTGGCGCCGTTTTCATTTCGCCAGAGTGACTACTTGCGCGAATACACCGGGCGCGGCATCTCGCTGATCGGCGCCGTGCGCGACATTGTGCGCAAGGCGTTGGGCCATGCGCCGCTGGGCCGCGTATGCCTGCTGACCCAGGCACGGAGTTGGGGTTTGTCGTTCAACCCGGTGAGTTTCTTCTACTGCTTTGAACGTAACGGCAACCTTGCGGCGATTGTCTGCGAGGTCACCAACACGCCCTGGCGTGAGCGCTATCACTACGTGCTGCCGGCCGATGCCGAAGGTCACCAGCATTTCGCCGTGGCGAAGGCCTTTCATGTCTCGCCCTTTCTGCCCCGGGATCTGGAATACCGCATGAGTTTCAGCCAGCCGAGCGACCGGCTTGGCGTGCACATGGCGGACTGGCAAGGCGAGCACAAAGTATTCGACGCCACCCTCAATTTGCAGCGTCAGCCGATCAGTCGCGCCGCCCTGCACCGTCATCTGCTGAGTTTCCCGTGGATGACCGCCAAGACTTGCCTCGCCATCTACTGGCAGGCACTGCGGCTTTTCGCCAAACGCATACCGATTTTTTCCCATCAGGCCGCCGAAGGCTCGTACCGCAGTGCTGCCGTTGACAAGGACAGACGCCATGAAAAGCAGTAGCGCCACCGCCGGTTTCAGCACCAACAACCTGACCTCGAACCTTCTGCGACGTGGCGTGCTGCGGCAACTCACGCACCTTCGGCATGGACAGTTGGTGGTTTACGAGGGCAATGAGCGGCAGGTGTTTGGCACTGCGGGCGCTCTGCTTCTGGGCGAGATTCACGTCCAGGATCCGGCCGTGTGGGGCCTGGTCGCCAGCAATGGATCGATCGGCGCTGGCGAGGCTTTTATCCACGGCTACTGGAC
The DNA here is from genome assembly GCF_039697315.1 of Pseudomonas abietaniphila. NCBI lineage: Bacteria > Pseudomonadati > Pseudomonadota > Gammaproteobacteria > Pseudomonadales > Pseudomonadaceae > Pseudomonas > Pseudomonas abietaniphila. Next base: position 2,227,714 of record NZ_CP155619.1, read on the forward strand.
AAGCCCGGATTTGACTGCGGTCATCCGGGTATTCGTCAGCAATCTGGATGTGCTGGATGCACTGGAAGGCGGTCTGGCGCGTCTCAGTCGCCCTTTCGTGCAAGGCCTGCACTGGCTCAACCGCAATACGCGCAAAGGCTCGCAGAAAAATATCGCGGCCCACTACGACCTGGGCAACGACCTGTTCGAGCAATTTCTCGACCCGACCATGATGTATTCGGCCGCGCAGTTCCTCACGCCCGATGACACGCTGGAGCAGGCGCAGTTGAACAAGTTGGAGCGGATCTGCCAGAAGCTTTCGCTCAAACCCACCGATCACTTGCTGGAGATCGGCACGGGCTGGGGCAGCATGGCGATCTACGCCGCTCAGAACTACGGCTGCAAGGTCACGACCACGACCCTGTCCAAAGAACAGTTCGCCTACACCGAAAAACGTATCGCCGAGCTTGGTCTGCAAGACCAGATCACGCTGCTGCTCAGCGACTACCGTGACCTGACCGGGCAATACGACAAGCTGGTGTCCATCGAGATGATCGAAGCGGTCGGTCACCGTTTTCTGCGGACCTATTTCAAGCAGTGCACGCAACTGCTCAAGGACGACGGCTTGATGCTGCTGCAGGCGATCACGATCCGAGAGCAGCGATACGAGCAGGCAAAACGCAGCGTCGACTTCATCCAGCGGTACATCTTTCCGGGCGGCGCCTTGCCTTCCGTCACCCGAATGCTGGAAATCGTCAGCGATGACACCGACATGAACCTGCTGCACATGGAAGATTTCGGGCTGCACTACGCAAAAACCCTGCGCCTGTGGCACGACAACTTCCGTCATGCGACCGGCTACCTCACTGAACTGGGCTACGACGATTATTTCCTGCGCCTGTGGGAGTTTTATCTGTGCTACTGCGAGGGCGGCTTCATGGAGCGCACCATCGGCACGGCGCAATTGTTACTGGCAAAACCCAAGGCCATGCCCGAGCCGTTGCTGGGACGGTTCAATGCTTAAGAACCTGACAAATGCCGCGCTGTTTCAACTCGGCTGGTTCACCTGCGTACTGGGTGGGAACAGCGGCTGGCTGCTGATCACGTTCGTTATTCTTGTCATCCACCTGTTGCTGATCGGCTCATGGCGCAGTGAGGGCAAGCTGCTGATGACGGTGTTCGCGCTGGGCTGCGTGCTCGACAGCGCGCTGATCAAGCTGGGCGTTTTCGATTTCGGGGAAGCGGGCAGGGTCATTCCGTTGTGGCTCGCCTTGCTATGGCCGCTGCTGGCCACAACGCTGGGGCATTGTCTGGCCTGGTCGGCCACCCCCTGGTGGCTGGCAAGCATACTGGGCGCGCTTGGCGGGCCGGCTTCCTACATTGCCGGATCGCATCTCACCTATGTCCAGTTGCCGTTGGGCGTGTGGCCAAGCGCCCTGATACTCGGCGCGATCTGGGCGGTCATCTTCCCGTTGCTGCACTGGCTGGCCCGCTACTTTCGCGAAACCCGCTCCCATGAGGTCTCGGCGTGAAGGCTGCGTCCGTCAGACCAGCCACCGGCGTCTTCGACACTGCTTTACACTGCGGCCCATGACTTCCATCCCCCTGCTCCAACTTCCCGTAGAACCCGCCGAACCTGTGGTCACCTGCTCAACCTGCGCCGCGTGCTGCTGCCAGCTTGAAGTGATGCTGATCACCGACACGGGTGTGCCTGAACGGTTTATCGACACCGACGACTGGGGCGGCGAAGTGATGTTGCGCCTGGACGACGGCTGGTGCGCGGCACTGGATCGCGACACGATGATGTGCACGATCTACGACAAGCGGCCGTTGATCTGCAGGGAATTCGAGATGGGTGCGCCGGAATGCATCACAGAGCGGGAAGGGATTGCGACGGCGTATTTGTGATATCTGCCGCCCCCAGAATCTTCGCGAGCAAGCTCGCTCCCACATTGATCGCATGATTTCTGTGGGAGCGAGCTTGCTCGCGAATGGGCCGACGCGGACTGAGCTGAGGCGTCAGAACGGCATCGTGTAATGAATCGCGTAGCTTTCGATACCGTCGTTATCGGTGGTCATGCCACCGTTGGAGTAGTGAGTCGCGCGCAGGCCGACTTCATGACCACCGGCAAAGCGCAGACCGAAGCCCAGACGGTCTTCGAACTGGAATGCACTGCCCAGCTTGTTGCCTTCAACTTCCGTGCGCTGGAATACAGCCGCGCCGATACCGGCTTCGATGTAAGGCTTGACGCTTTCGCCGGAGAACTCGTAAACGAACACCGGAGAGAACGAGAGACTGTTGTTGCTGGCGTTTTTGTCACCTTCCCAATAAGTGTAGGCGCCACTCCAGTAGCCGGTCAGACGACCCACACTGGTCTGCCACCAGCTTTTGTCCCAATCAAATTGCGCGCCCAAACGATAGGTCATCGTCGACTCGCCAGTGTGCCCCACCGAGAACTCGACCCCATCCGCTTGTGCAATCGCACTTTGCCCCGTTAACGCAGCCGCAATCGCAGCCAAACAAAACAGTCGCTTCATCTGAAACATCCCATTTCCGAGTGCAGTTAGAAATTTTTTATATCGACAGACGTGCTGTAGAAATCTGCCCGTGAACAATAGTTCAGTCAAAAACAGCGCTATTCACGTTTTTTTCACGAACCGAAGCTTCGCACACTGTCAGATTTTTTCCATAGTAACGGTAGGATGTTTCTGAAATTGTCTGGATCACCGCTGGTCCAGAACTGCGCCGGTTGCGGATGGCCGCTGGCGAGCAAATCGCGCTGGCTGAGTAAACGCTGCAACTGCCGGGCAACAGCAGCGCCGGTGTCGATCAGGGTGATCGAGGCCGGGATCATCTCCCGCAGCAGCGGTTTTAGAAAGGGGTAATGGGTGCAGCCCAGGATGATCGTGTCACAACCTGCCGCCAGCAGTGGCTGAACATAACTGTGCAGCAGTTGGCGAATGGCGGGGCTGACCAGATCGCCCGTTTCAATCAGCTCCACCAGACCGGGGCAAGGCTGAGTGATCACCTGCACATCGGCAGCGAATCGGTCCAGCAGGGCTGCAAACTTGGCGCTTTGCAGGGTGCCGGTGGTGGCAAGCACACCCACCACACCGCTCTGGGTGGCGGCCGCCGCGGGTTTGACCGCTGGCTCCATGCCGACGATCGGCCAATCCGGATAACGCTCGCGCAAATCGGCAACTCCCGCCACGGTCGCCGTGTTGCAGGCCAACACCAAGGCCTTGGCGCCTTTCTCACGAAAGAACTCAGAGATGGCGACGCAACGCTGACGAATGAACTCCGGGGTCTTTTCGCCATAGGGAATATGGCCGCAATCCCCCACGTACAGCAGGGACTCGTTCGGCAATAAACGACTGATTTCGCCCAGCACCGACAAGCCGCCGACACCCGAGTCGAACACCGCAACCGGCGCGTCGTTGTCCCTAGCCATGCCTGATGATTCCCTTCACGGCTGAATTCAATTCAAGCCTCCGCGCCACAGACGCTGCAGCCCGGATCCCGCTTGACCTTGAGTTCGCGAAACCGGGTACCCAATGCATCGATCAACAGGAGGCGCCCTACTAATGGCTCACCAAATCCGGCCAGCAACTTCAATGCTTCGAGCGCTTGCAGACTGCCCACCAGTCCCACCAGTGGACCGATGACACCGGCTTCGCTGCAGGTGAGCTCGGCTTCGCTGCCGTGCCCGTACAGACAGTGGTAGCACGGGCTCTCGGCGCGACGCGGATCAAACACCGACAACTGCCCTTCCAGGCGAATCGCAGCGCCGCTGACCAGCGGTTTGCGAGCCGCCACACACGCGGCATTGACGGCTTCGCGGGTGGAGAAGTTATCCGAGCAGTCGAGCACCAGATCCACAGCATCGACCGCTGCGGCGAGAGAATCGACATCCAGCGCCGCGCGGTGCGGCACCAGCTTGATTTCAGGGTTGATCGCGGTCAGGCGCTTGATGGCCGAATCGACCTTGCTCTGACCCACGCTCTGAGTGTCATGAATGATCTGGCGTTGCAGGTTGGTGAGATCGACGCTGTCGAAATCCGCCAGGTGCAACTCACCGATACCGGCCGCCGCCAGGTACAGCGCGACCGGCGACCCCAGACCGCCGACGCCGACCACCAGCGCACGGCTTTGCTTGAGGCGCAGCTGGCCGTCGATGTCGACCTGCTGCAGAAGAATCTGCCGGCTGTAGCGCAGCAGTTCCTCATCGGTCAGCACGGTACGCGTCCGAAGGTAATACGTTCGTGGTCACCCAGATCGCGTCGGGTCTGGATCTGTTCGAAACCGTGACGATTGAGCAACTCACGCACGGCCGGGCCCTGATCATAACCATGCTCCAGCAGCAACCAGCCACCGGCTTCCAGGTGCGCAGGTGCCTGGGAAACGATGAGCCGCAAGTCGTCCAGCCCGTCAGTGCCCGACACCAGCGCACTGCTCGGTTCGAAACGCACGTCGCCTTCAACGAGGTGTGGATCGTTGGATGCAATGTAAGGTGGGTTACTCAGAATCAGGTCAAAACGCTGACCCTCCACGGCACTGAACCAATGGCTGCGCATGACGTGCGCATTGTCCAGGTGCAGTCGCTTGCGATTGCGCTCGGCCAGCTCGACCGCCTCGTCGACGCGATCCACCGCCGTGACGGTCCACTGAGGACGGTCCTTGGCCAGCGACAAGGCGATGGCGCCCGTCCCGGTGCCCAGGTCGAGCAAACGATGAGGAATCGCACTCGGCAACAATTCCAGCGCGGTTTCCACGAGCATTTCTGTCTCTGGACGAGGAATCAGCGTGTGCGTCGCGACTTCAAGGTCGATGTTCCAGAAACCCTGCTGGCCCAGAATGTAGGCAACGGGCTCGCCCGTACGACGGCGCTTCAGAAAACCATCGAATGCCTGCGCGGCTTCGGTGCTGACGATACGCTCCGGCCAGGTGTGCAAAAAGCTGCGCGGCTTGCCCAGGGCAGCCGCCAACAGCAGTTCGACATCCAGCCGGGCTGTCGGAGAGTCCGGCAGTTCAGCGTTTCTTAACAAGCTGGCGATGATGGTCATTTACTCACCCAGTGCCGCAAGTTGATCTGCCTGATACTCGGCAAGCAACGGTTCTATCACTGCATCGACTCCACCCGCCAAAACTTCATCCAGCGAGTACAGCGTCAGGTTCACGCGATGGTCCGTCACTCGCCCCTGTGGAAAATTGTACGTCCGGATACGCTCCGAACGGTCACCCGATCCCACCAGCAGCTTACGCTCGCTGGCAATGGCATTGGCGGCAGCCGCCGTCTGCTGATCGTTGAGCTTGGCCGACAACCAGGCCATGGCCCGGGCGCGGTTCTTGTGCTGGGAGCGCTCTTCCTGACACTCGACGACAATACCGGTCGGCAAGTGAGTGATGCGAATCGCCGAGTCGGTCTTGTTGACGTGCTGACCACCGGCACCGGACGACCGGTAGGTGTCGACCCGCAGGTCCGCCGGGTTGATCTCGATGGCTTGCTGCTCGTCGGGCTCCGGCAACACCGCCACGGTGCAGGCCGAGGTGTGGATACGACCTTGGGATTCGGTTTCCGGCACGCGTTGAACCCGGTGCGCGCCGGACTCGAATTTCAGTTTGCCGTAGACGTTGTCCCCTTCGACCCGGGCGATGACTTCCTTGAAGCCGCCATGCTCACCCTCGTTCTCCGACAGGATCTCAACCCGCCAGCCGCGACGCTCGGCGTAACGCGAATACATCCGGAACAGGTCGCCGGAGAAAATCGCCGCTTCGTCACCACCGGTGCCCGCACGAATTTCGAGAAACACGTTGCGACCGTCGTTGGGGTCCTTGGGCAGCAGCATCTTCTGCAGATCGCTTTCCAGGACTTCCAGCTGATCCTTGGCCTCGCGCACTTCCTCGACAGCCATTTCGCGCATGTCCGGATCGCTGTCCTTGAGCAGTGCCTGAGCACCTTCAAGGTCGCTCTGCACTTTCTGCAGCTGCTTGTAGGCCTGGATCACCGGCTCGACTTCGGCGTACTCGCGGGAGTAGGCGCGGAATTTGGTCTGATCGGAAATGACTTCGGCATCACCCAGCAGCGCGGTCAATTCCTCGAAACGGTCGCTGAGCACGTCCAGCTTATTGAGCAGTGAAGCTTTCATTGCGGGGGTTTATCCGTGGAGCCCTCATTGAGGGCAAAGAGTTCCTGGGCCATGGCCAGCGCATCGACGCGGCCTTCGGCGGACAGCTTTTTCAACTGCACGCTTGGCGCGTGCATCAATTTATTGGTCAGGCCTCGTGCCAGCGCCATCAGTACATCTTCGGCATTGCTGCCGTTGGCAAGCATGCGTTGCGCTTTTTGCAGCTCTTCATCACGCAGGCGTTCGCTTTGCTGACGATACGCCTTGAGCACGTCGACCGCCGCCAGTTCGCGCAGGCGGGACATGAAATCGTCGACGCCCAGACTGACCAGCTCCTCTGCTGCCTGGGCGGCGCCCTGCCGGCTCTTGAGGTTTTCCGCAACGACTTCGTGCAGATCGTCCACGGTGTAGAGGTAAACGTCGTCCAGTTCGCCGACTTCCGGCTCGATGTCGCGCGGGACGGCGATGTCGACCATGAAAATCGGTTTGTGCTTGCGCAGCTTCAAGGCACTTTCCACCGCACCCTTCCCCAGAATCGGCAACTGGCTGGCGGTGGAACTGATGACGATGTCGCTGTTGACCAGTTCGGCGGGAATATCGGCCAGCAGCACCGCATGCGCACCGAACTCTTCGGCCAGGATGCTTGCGCGCTCCAGCGTCCGGTTGGCGACAACGATACGCTTGACCCCCAGATCGTGCAGGTGTCGGGCGACCAGCGTGATGGTCTCGCCCGCGCCGATCAACAAGGCCTGGCTGCGCTGCAGGTCACTGAAGATCTGCTTGGCCAGGCTGACGGCGGCAAACGCCACCGAGACCGGGTTTTCGCCGATGGCGGTGTCGGTACGCACCTGCTTGGCCGCGCTGAAGGTGGCCTGAAACAAACGGCCGAGCAAGGGGCCGATGGTTCCTGCTTCCCGCGCCACGGCATAAGCGGACTTCATCTGGCCGAGAATCTGCGGCTCGCCCAACACCAGCGAATCCAGCCCGGAAGCGACGCGCATCATGTGGCGCACCGCCGCGTCCTCCTCGTGCACATAGGCACTGGCGCGCAGCTCTTCGATGTTCAGGTGGTGATAATCGGCCAGCCATCTCAGGACCACGTCGGCGGTGAGGTGATCCTGCTCTATATAAAGCTCGCTGCGATTGCACGTCGAAAGAATGGCCGCTTCGCGACTTTCGGTCAGGCGGCACAGCTGCTGTAACGCTTCAACCAGCTGCTCAGGGGTAAATGCCACGCGCTCGCGGACATCCACTGATGCAGTCTTATGGTTGATACCCAGAGCAAGAAAGGCCATTCAAGGTCGCTGATGGTGACGTGAAGCCGGCAATTGTCCTACTTCAATAGATTCAGGACAACCACCGCAATACATTCAGAACGACCAGGACAGTCTATTGTCCCTATAGAGATCCGCTTTGCCGCGATGCGCCTGCGACAAATTGTCCAAGCGCAGGCCGTAGATTAAGGGTCTTTAGTTTTCTCGTGGGCTGTGGGTTTGCTCCCTGCCTTGTGTCATGATGCTTTCAAACCGCAGGTAAGCCGCCCTCTCTTCTATATGAATAAATCCTCCGCGTTGTTCCTTGCCCTTGTCGTTCTTGGTGGCTGTCAGTCTACGGCCCCTGTTTCCACGGAGCCCGCTGCTCCGGCGAAAGAAACGACGCCCGCACCTGCAGCCAAGCCGCAGGTTTACGGTTCGTTCACCCAGGAAACGGTCGTCAGCCTGCTGACCGCCGAACTTGCCGGGCAGCGCAATCGCTTCGACATTGCGCTGGACAACTACGTGACCCAGGCGATCCAGACCCAGGATCCGGGGATTTCCGAGCGCGCCTTCCGCATCGCCGAATACCTGGGCGCCGATCAGGCCGCGCTGGACACGTCGATGATCTGGGCGAAAAACGACCCGACCAACCTCGAAGCACAACGCGCTGCCGCTATCCAGCTTGCACGCGCCGGACGCTATGACGACTCCATGCGCTATATGGAGAAGGTGCTGCAAGGTCAGGGCGATACCCACTTCGACTTCCTGGCGCTGTCCGCGGCAGAAACCGACTCCAACACCCGCAAAGGCCTGCTTACCAGCTTTGATCGCCTGCTGGCCAAGTACCCGAAAAACGGCCAGCTGATTTTTGGCAAAGCCCTTCTGTTGCAACAGGAAGGTGACAACGCGGCTTCGTTGAAACTGCTGGAAGACAATCCACCGGGCGAGGGCGAAGTCGCGCCGATCCTGCTGCGCGCGCGCCTGCTGCAAAGCATGAATCGCGGAAAGGAAGCGCTGCCGCTGCTGGAAAAAAGCATCAAGAAGTACCCGGACGACAAACGTCTGCGCCTGACGTACGCGCGCATGCTGGTCGAACAGAACCGCATGGAAGACGCGAAAGTCCAGTTCTCGAGCCTCGTTCAGCAGTACCCGGATGACGATGAGTTGCGTTACTCGCTGGCGCTGGTCTGCCTGGAAAACAAGGCGTGGGATGAAGCGCAAGGTTACCTGGAAGACCTGGTCGCCCGAGGCAGCCATGTCGATTCGGCCCATGTGAACCTGGGTCGCATCTATGAAGAACGCAACGACCCGCAAAACGCCCTGAGCGAATACGCACAAGTGGGCCCAGGCAATGATTATCTCCCGGCGCAGTTGCGTCAGGCCGATATTCTGATGAGCAACGGCAGCACCGCCGAAGCCTCGAAGCGGCTGGCTCAGGCACGCGCCGACCAACCGGATTACACCATTCAGCTGTACCTGATCGAAGCGGAAACCCTGACCAATAACAACCAGAGCGACCGCGGCTGGCAGGTACTCACTCAGGCGCTGAAGCAATACCCGGACGACCTGAACCTGCTCTACACCCGCGCCATGCTCGCGGAGAAACGCAACGACCTGAAGCAGATGGAGACCGATCTGCGGGCGATCCTCAAGCGCGAGCCGGACAACGCCATGGCGCTCAATGCGCTGGGTTACACCTTGTCTGATCGCACGACGCGTTACGCCGAAGCCAAGGAATTGATCGAGCGCGCGCATCAGCTCAACCCGGAAGATCCAGCGGTGCTCGACAGCTTGGGCTGGGTCAATTACCGCCTGGGCAACCTCGACGAAGCCGAACGCCTGCTGCGTGAGGCGCTGGAGCGCTATCCCGATCACGAAGTCGCCGCGCATCTGGGTGAAGTGCTGTGGGCCAAAGGTCAGCAGCGTGAAGCTCGAAAAGTGTGGGGCAAGGCCCTCGAACAGCAACCTGACAGCCCGGTCCTGCGCAGCACCCTCAAGCGCTTGACCGGCTCTGAGACTCTCTGATTTATGTTATTGCGCCACGTACTTGCATTCAGTCTGATCGCCCTGCTCGCCGGTTGCGCCGGCATCACGCCCCACGAAGCCGTTCAGGGCAAGGGCGACGCCAACAAATGGCGAGCCAACAAAGAACAACTCGCCAGCCTCGACGGCTGGCAAATCAACGGCAAGGTCGGCATTCGCGCGCCTAAGGACTCTGGCAGCGGCACGTTGTTCTGGCTGCAGCGCCAGGATTATTACGACATCCGCCTGTCCGGCCCGCTGGGTCGGGGTGCGGCACGCCTGACCGGCCGCCCGGGCGCCGTTTCGCTGGAAGTCGCCAATCAGGGCCGTTACGACGCACCGGATCCGGAAACCCTGCTCAAGGATCAACTGGGCTGGAAGCTCCCCGTTTCGCATCTGGTCTGGTGGGTCCGCGGCCTGCCCGCACCCGACAGCAAGAGCAGCCTCACGCTGGATGGTGACAGTCGCCTGTCCAATCTGGAGCAGGACGGCTGGCAGATCGAATACCTGAGTTACACCGAACAGAACGGCTACACGCTGCCTGAGCGAATGAAACTGCACGGTCAGGATCTGGACGTCACGCTGGTCATCAAGGACTGGCAGCCGCGTAAGTTGGGGCAGTAAGCATGTCCCAGCCGCTTCTGACCCTGCCCGCTCCGGCCAAACTCAATTTGATGTTGCACATTCTTGGCCGCCGGCCAGATGGCTATCACGAGTTACAGACGATCTTTCAGTTTCTCGATTACGGCGATGAACTGAGTTTCGCGCTTCGTGAGGATGGCGAAGTCCGTCTTCAGACAGAAATCGAAGGCGTTCCTCACGACAGTAACCTGATCGTGAAAGCGGCTCGCGCACTTAAAGAACAATCCGGCTGTGAACGGGGCGTCGATATCTGGCTGAAAAAAGTGCTGCCCATGGGCGGCGGAATCGGCGGCGGAAGCTCCGACGCCGCGACCACCCTGCTCGGCCTCAATCATCTCTGGCAACTGGGCTGGGACGAAGATCGCCTTGCGGCGCTGGGGCTCAAGCTCGGGGCTGACGTGCCGGTTTTCGTGCGTGGACACGCCGCATTTGCTGAGGGCGTGGGCGAAATCCTTACCCCCGTAACCCCTGAAGAACCGTGGTATGTCGTGCTTGTGCCGCAAGTATCTGTAAGTACAGCAGAAATTTTTTCAGATCCACTGTTGACACGTGACACGCCTCCCATTAAAGTGCGCCCCGTTCCCAAGGGAAACAGTCGAAATGACTGCTTACCGGTTGTAGCAAGGCGTTATCCAGATGTTCGTAACGCTTTGAATTTGTTAGGTAAATTTACCGAAGCGAAATTAACCGGAACTGGAAGTTGTGTGTTTGGGGCCTTCCCAAACAAAGCTGAAGCTGATAAAGTCTCGGCCCTTCTTACAGAGACCCTTACAGGGTTTGTAGCAAAAGGCAGCAACATCTCGATGTTGCACCGGAAGTTACAGACACTGCTCTAAGAGAACCGAGTGCCAGGCACTCGTGCTACAGATACAGGGGCGTCGCCAAGCGGTAAGGCAGCAGGTTTTGATCCTGCCATGCGTTGGTTCGAATCCAGCCGCCCCTGCCATTTTCCTATAGTCATCCAGGCATACCCTAAGCCTCCAGGTACTGCGCGTGTCCAAGATGATGGTCTTTACGGGGAACGCCAACCCCGATCTGGCTCGGCGTGTCGTACGTCAGCTGCATATCCCTCTCGGTGACATTTCTGTCGGTAAGTTTTCCGATGGCGAGATTACCGCTGAGATCAATGAAAACGTTCGCGGTAAAGACGTCTTCATTATTCAGCCGACCTGCGCTCCGACCAACGATAACCTGATGGAACTCGTCGTGATGGCTGATGCCTTCCGCCGTTCCTCGGCTACTCGTATCACAGCTGTTATCCCTTACTTTGGTTATGCCCGCCAGGATCGCCGTCCGCGTTCCGCTCGCGTGGCGATCAGCGCTAAAGTGGTTGCGGACATGCTCACCGTCGTCGGTATCGACCGGGTGCTGACCGTTGACCTGCACGCTGACCAGATTCAAGGCTTCTTCGATATTCCGGTAGATAACATCTACGGCTCCCCGGTTCTGGTGGATGACATCGAAGACCAACGCTTCGAAAACCTGATGATCGTTTCCCCGGATATCGGTGGCGTCGTGCGTGCACGTGCTGTTGCCAAATCCCTGGGTGTGGATCTCGGGATCATCGACAAGCGCCGTGAGAAGGCCAATCACTCCGAAGTGATGCACATCATCGGTGACGTCGAAGGTCGTACCTGTATTCTCGTCGACGACATGGTCGATACCGCCGGCACCCTGTGCCACGCGGCCAAAGCCCTCAAAGAACATGGCGCTGCCAAGGTCTTTGCCTACTGCACACACCCTGTGCTGTCGGGCCGTGCGATCGAGAACATTGAAAATTCCGTGCTGGACGAACTGGTGGTCACTAACACCATCCCGTTGTCCGCTGCAGCACAAGCCTGTGACCGTATCCGTCAACTGGATATCGCACCGGTAGTCGCTGAAGCGATGCGTCGCATCAGCAATGAAGAATCGATCAGCGCGATGTTTCGTTAAGGGCCCTGCCCTTTTCAAATACCGTTGACGAAAAGCGCCCCGCCCCAACACTTCCTGTTGGGGCGGGGCTTTTTTGCCCATACCGTGTCTGGCGCTGGTCGCAAACGCCGCTCGGTCATGGCTATTTTGGAGATACAAAATGACTGACTTTACTCTGAACGCCCAAGCGCGTACTGACCTGGGGAAAGGTGCGAGCCGCCGCCTGCGTCACGCGAAACAAGTTCCAGCCGTTGTTTACGGTGGTAACAAAGACGCTGCTTCGATCACCATCGAAGCCAAGGAAATGGCCAAACTGTTCGAAAACGAAGCTGCTTTCAGCCACGTTATCGAACTGAACGTTGATGGCGCCAAGCAGAACGTGATCGTTAAAGCGATGCAACGTCACCCTGCCAAGCAGTTCATCATGCACGCCGACTTCATCCGCGTCGTCGCTGGCCAGAAACTGACCGCTACCGTACCTGTGCACTTCATCAACGAAGAAGCACCGATCAAGAAAGGCGGCGAAATCTCGCACACTACCACTGAGCTGGAAGTGTCGTGCCTGCCTAAAGATCTGCCTGAGTTCATCGAAGTTGATCTGGGCGCGCTGGAAATCGGCGACAACGTTCACCTGTCCGACGTCAAAGCACCTAAAGGTGTTGAATTCGTCGCTCTGGCGCACGGCAAGGACCTGGACATCGCTAACGTCCACGCTCCTCGCGTCGTTCAGGAAGAAGAAGGCACCGCAGAAGGCGAAGCAGAGTAATCATTACTCGCTAGCCGGTTGAACCCGTGATGGTGCGCTGCACCATCACACTCGACCCAAGGAAGAGCCCCTGACGTGACCGCCATCCAACTGATCGTCGGCCTGGGAAACCCCGGCCCCGAATACGAACAGACCCGGCATAACGCAGGGGCTCTTTTCGTTGAGCGTATTGCCAGCGCCCAGCGCGTCAATCTGACCGCTGACCGCAAATATTTCGGCCTGACGGCTAAATTCAGTCATCAGGGCCAAGACGTTCGTCTGCTGATTCCCACCACCTACATGAACCGTAGCGGTCAGTCCGTTGCGGCACTGGCGGGTTTCTTCCGGATTCCTCCGCAAGCCATTCTGGTGGCCCACGACGAACTCGACCTGCCTCCGGGTGTCGCCAAACTCAAACTGGGTGGCGGACACGGCGGGCATAACGGCCTGCGCGACATCATCGCGCAGCTCGGCAACCAGAACGGCTTCCATCGCCTGCGGCTCGGCATCGGCCATCCGGGCGACGCCAGCATGGTGTCCAATTTTGTCCTGGGTCGCGCGCCACGCGCCGAGCAGGAAAAACTGGACGCCAGTATCGACTTTGCCCTCGGCGTGCTGCCGGATGTACTCGCTGGCGACTTCGCCAAGGCGATGCGCGTCCTGCACAGCCAGAAGGCCTGACATCACTCGAGGGGAAACACCATGGGATTCAACTGCGGCATCGTCGGCCTGCCCAACGTCGGCAAGTCCACCCTGTTCAACGCCCTGACCAAATCCGGTATCGCGGCGGAGAACTTTCCCTTCTGCACCATCGAACCGAACAGTGGCATCGTGCCGATGCCCGACCCTCGCCTCCAGGCGCTGGCCGACATCGTCAACCCGAAACGCATCCTGCCGACCACGATGGAGTTCGTTGACATCGCGGGCCTGGTTGCCGGCGCATCCAAAGGTGAAGGCCTGGGCAACAAGTTCCTGGCCAACATCCGCGAAACCGACGCCATCGCTCACGTGGTCCGCTGCTTCGAAGACGAGAACGTGATTCACGTCTCCAACAGCGTCGACCCGAAACGCGACATCGAGATCATCGACCTCGAGCTGATCTTCGCCGACCTCGACAGCTGCGAAAAACAGCTGCAGAAAGTGACGCGTAACGCCAAGGGCGGCGACAAGGACGCAGTGGTCCAGAAAGGCCTGCTGGAAAAACTCATCGCTCACTTCACCGAAGGCAAGCCTGCGCGCAGCCTGATGAAGACCATGGGCGCTGACGAGAAAGCCGTGATCAAAGGCTTTCACTTGCTGACCACCAAGCCGGTCATGTACATCGCCAACGTCGCTGAAGACGGTTTCGAGAACAACCCGCACCTGGACGTGGTTCGCGCAATCGCCGAAGAAGAAGGCGCCATGCTGGTGCCGGTCTGCAACAAGATCGAAGCCGAGATCGCCGAACTCGACGACGGCGAAGAGAAAGACATGTTCCTTGAAGCCCTAGGCCTCGAAGAGCCGGGCCTGAACCGCGTGATCCGCGCCGGTTACGAAATGCTTCACCTGCAGACCTACTTCACCGCCGGCGTCGAAGAAGTCCGCGCCTGGACCGTCCGCGTCGGTGCCACCGCACCTCAAGCCGCAGGCGTGATCCACACCGACTTCGAAAAAGGCTTCATCCGCGCCGAGTGCATCGCGTACAACGACTTCATTCAGTACAAGGGCGAAGCCGGTGCGAAAGAAGCAGGTAAATGGCGCCTGGAAGGTAAGGACTACATCGTCAAAGACGGCGACGTACTGCACTTCCGCTTCAACGTGTAATCCGAGGCGTCGTCGGGTTTTCCAGACAGCGCCTCGTGAAAAGCCCCTCCTCGGGTAATGCTGCTCACTTAAGCGGGTAGCATTACGATCCAGCGGACACCGGGCTATTGATATCTTCACCGCCTGGGCTGCTAAAGCTTTGGGCGGTGATCCAGAAACATCCCGCCTACCCCCGCCCTCAGCTCTGAAAGCCTCCTTCCGGTTACGGAAATGGATTGGCTGTCGCTATCACAAAACGCGTCTGCAACCCTCGACTTCAGGAGATGGCTTGCTGACGAATGCAGTGCTTCATTCAACATGGATGCAAATGAAAGACCGCAGCTGACGAATGCAGTGTTTCGTTCAATATGGATGCAACCGAAAGACCGCATTCGCGGCCGTCGTAACCTCCGACTGCTCCTACACGGGATTTCATCTGTCCTGCAGAATTGCATCGGGGCTAACGGCAAACCCACGATCGTTCATCACTGACCGCCCACAAAACGTGTCTGCAACCCGGACCTGTGGGAGTTAGCTTGCTGGCGAATGCAGTGTTTCATTCAACATGGATGCAACCGAAAGACCGCAGCTGACGAATGCAGTGTGATCCAATTGAAAGACCGCATTCGCGGCCGCCGTAACCTCCGACTGCTCCTACACGGGATTTCATCTGTCCTGCAGAATTGCAGCGGGGCTACCGGTAAACCCACATTGATTGTTCATCACTGACCGGTCACAAAACGTGTCTGCAACCCGGACCTGTGGGAGTTAGCTTGCTGACGAATGCAGTGTTTCATTCAACATGGATGCAACTGAAAAACCGCATTCGCGGCCGCCGTAACCTCCGACTGCTCCTACACGGGATTTCATCTGTCCTGCAGAATTGCAGCGGGGCTACCGGTAAACCCACATTGATTGTTCATCACTGACCGGTCACAAAACGTGTCTGCAACCCGGACCTGTGGGAGTTAGCTTGCTGACGAATGCAGTGTTTCGTTCAATATGGATGCAACCGAAAGACCGCATTCGCGGCCGTCGTAACCTCCGACTGCTCCTACACGGGATTTCATCTGTCCTGCAGAATTGCATCGGGGATAACGGCAAACCCACATTGTTTGTTCATCACTGACCGCCCACAAAACGTGGCTGCAACCCGCACCTGTGGGAGTTAGCTTGCTGACGAATGCAGTGTGTCGTTCGACATGGATGCAACTGAAAGACCGCATTCGCGGCCGTCGTAACCTCCGACTGCTCCTACACGGGATTTCATCTGTCCTGCAGAATTGCATCAGGGCTAACGGCAAACACACATTGATTGTGCCCACGTTCTGCGTGGTGACAATCATCAGAAGCGTCGTCTGGCTCTCTAGATAACGCATGTTAAAAAGCCCCGCTTCGGGGGCTTTTTATTGGGCGATCGCTTTTCAACCCGCGATCAGAAACCCATCAATCCGCCTTCGGATAATTCGAGGGAAACAACGCGCGCTTCGCCTGTTCATCCATGTCCTTCTTGAACGCGTGATCCTTGCCTACGTCTTTTGCGCGAGAAGCCGCTGGACGGGCGTTTACGTTCTGGAACCAGCGCTTGAGGTTTGGGTAGTCCGCCAGCGCGTCCTCGGCGCCTTTCATCACGCGAGGTGCGCGGATCAGCCAACCCCAGGTGGAAATGTCGGCGAGGGTGTATTCGTTTCCGACGATGTAGTCGCGCCCCGCCAGGTGCTGGTCAAGGACCTCATAGTGGCGCTCGATTTCGCGGCGATAGCGGTTCACCGCGTAATCGTTGCCTTCTGGCGCGGCGTATTGGAAATGCACCGCCTGCCCCGAAAAGGGCCCGAGACCCGAAGCAATGAAGAATAGCCAAGAGAGCAGTTCAGGCTTGTCTTCGGCCGCGCCCATGAACTGGCCGGTTTTCTCACCCAGGTACAGCAGGATGGCGCTGGAGTCGAACACCCGAACTTCCTTTCCACCAGGTCCTTCGGTGTCGACGATCGCTGGCACTTTCCCGTTGGGGTTGATCGCGCGGAACGCTGGCAAGTGCTGCTCGCCCTTGCTGGTGTCCACCGGGACCAATTCGTAGTCCAGGCCAGACTCTTCGAGAAACAGCGCGACCTTGGCCGGATTGGGTGTCGGGTGGAAGTAGAAACGGATCATGGCGTTCATCTCTTGTGGGTTGAGTCGTGATCGAAATGCTGAAAGCGCACAGCGTCCGAAAAGCACGGTTGCGTTTTAGAACGAATGATCTAGATTAGGCGAACTGTGGAACACGGCGCAACGGCAAGATGGGCGCCGAAGGGAAAATGACGATGGCAAGACCAAGAGAATTCGACGAAGCGAATGTGCTCGACGCCGCGATCCAGTGCTTCTGGAAGAAGGGTTTCGAGGCGACGTCCATGCGCGACCTCATCGATTGCATGGGGATCACCGGTGCCAGCCTGTACAACGCTTTTGGCGACAAGCGCGCTCTGTACTGCAAGGCACTGGCGCACTATCTGGAAAGCAGTTTTGGCGAGCGTGTCATGCGCCTTGAGAGCACCTTGGCGCCGCGTCAGGCCATCGAGATGTTTTTCGTGGAGATCATTGACCGCTCAATGAACGACACTCAACGCCGAGGCTGCATGATGGTGAATTCGGCGCTTGAAGCGGCGCCGCACGACCCGGATGCGCAAGCGATCGTGGATGACTTCCTCGCGCGGGCCGAGCACTTTTTTCTGCGCTGCGTAGAGGCCGGTCAATGTGACGGCACGATTTCCTGCTCACAACCTGCCGAAGACCTCTCACGTTTGCTGCTTGGCGTGCTGCTGGGCATTCGCGTACTCGCCCGCGCCAAACCGCAACGCGCCTTGCTGGAGAGCGTACTGCGCCCCGCACTCGCGCTGCTGGAGTGTGGCGGGCATCAAGGTAACTCCGCCCCCATTCACCCTCTCAGTGTGGAATCGCAACGATGATCGAGCTCTATTACTGGCCCACGCCCAATGGTCACAAGATCACCTTGTTTCTGGAAGAGGCCGGCCTGGACTATCGGATTCACCCTGTAGATATCAGCGCTGGCGACCAGTTTCAGCCCGCATTTCTGGCCTTCTCGCCGAACAACCGTATGCCCGCGATTATCGACACAGCGCCCGCCGACGGTGGAGAACCGATCACAGTTTTCGAGTCCGGCGCGATTCTGTTGTACCTGGCGGAAAAGACCGGCCAGTTTCTGCCCTCCGATGTGCGCGGCAAGAACACGGTGACCGAATGGCTGATGTGGCAAATGGGCGGACTTGGCCCGATGGCGGGTCAGAATCATCACTTTGGCGTGTACGCGCCGGAGAAAATCCCGTACGCGATCAACCGCTACGTGAACGAAACCAATCGCCTGTACGGCGTGCTGGACCGCAGGTTGCAAGGCCGTACTTTCGTCGCCGGAGAAGACTACTCGGTCGCTGATATGGCGATCTATCCCTGGGTTTACCCATGGCAGCGCCAGCAGCAAAACCTGGATGACTTTCCGAATCTGAAGCGCTGGTTCCATGCAGTACAAGCGCGCCCGGCGACGATTCGCGCCTACGCCAAGGGCGAAGCACTGTCACAGAACCGTGCGACGGTCACGGAGGAAGGCAAGAAAATACTGTTTGGCCAGACGTCAGCAAGCGGGCCAAAAAAAGGCTGAACACAGCCATGCCACTGTCAGCGCTCCTCCGCCAAAACGGCGAGCGCTGACAGATCGTATCGACGTCAGATGATCGGCTGAGCCGCGCGGAAAAGCAGCACGCGCCCTTCCCGCTTGAGCGTCACGTCCCGGAAATGCTGACGCAGATGCCCTTCGAAACCGAGCTGGGTGTCCTGACGATTTCCGAAGATGCCCTTCTTGTTGTAGACGTCCATCAGCTTGCGCCCAAAGCCGTTGTGACCCGCCTCGTCACCCAGAATCGTCGCCCCGAACAGTACGCCGCCCGGTTGCAGATTGTGCTTGAGGTTGCCGAAGATCGCCGCCTTGGCGTCCAGCGGACCTGGCAGACAGTGCAGCAGATAGAACAGTGAAATCGAATCGAAACGCTCGCCACCCGGAATAGGCGTCATGACATCGTGCTGGAGGGTGCGGGTGTTGGGCCGGGCGATTCTGCGCCTGGCCGCTTCAAGACTGCTGGGGTTGAGGTCAAGCAAGGTGACCTGAGTGTCCGCAGGCAACTGCGCTTTGGCCAGGTAGTAACCCGTGCCCACGCCGATATCCAGATGCCGGGCGCGAACGTTCGCGCGAAAGAACGGCAGAAGAACCTCATCGGTGGGGCAACGCCACGCATAGCGATTGGAAATGCCCAAGACCCACGCGTCATACAGGGCCAGCGTCAAAGGGGAATAAACCGCCGCACCCGCGGCACTGCTTTCGGTCATGGGAGACGCCTTGGAGACAAGAGAAACGGACGGAGAAGACGACGCCCGTTATACGTCGTCCCTCTTTCGGGTTTCAAGTCATTCCAAGGTATGAGCGCCGCCTCGCGACCTTGCGGTTCAGCCCAGCTGAAATCTCGACGTGTTATCGCTCAACGCCCGGCTGCCTCTGCTCAGCGTATCGGCCGCGTGGTTCACCGCCCGTGCGCCATCGAGCAACCGCCCCGCCGCCTGATCCACTTGCTGGATATTGCCGCTGACTTCGTCCGCTGTGGCGGCTTGCTCCTCCACCGCTGTGGCGATCTGCGCCAGCGTGTCCGTGACGATCTGCACGGCGCTGGCGATCTCCCCCAGACGTTCGCCAAGGCCGGTGACCGACTGTGCATCGGTGACCGCCTGACCACAGGCAGCTTCCATCAGCGTGACGGCCTGGCTCACGGTGGCGCGCAGGCTGTCGACCGTACCGGCGATCTGCGCGGTGGACGCCTGCGTGCGTTGCGACAGGCTGCGCACTTCATCGGCCACCACAGCAAACCCTCGTCCCTGCTCGCCCGCGCGTGCCGCTTCGATGGCGGCATTGAGCGCCAGCAGGTTGGTCTGCTCGGCGATGCCACGAATGGTGTCGACCACCGACTGAATCTGTTGCCCTTGCTCGCTGACTTTGCCCAGCGCGTTGGCCGTGTCGGTCAATCGTTGATTGAGCTGCTGGATACTGGCCGTGGTGCGCTGACTGTCCCGGCTGCTCTCTTCGGCAATCTGGCGCGTGTGCTGGGCGCTGCCGGACGCTTCTTCGCAGCTCTTCGCAACGCCAAGAGAGGTCGCCGCCAACTGGGTGGCGGCCGCTGCTATCTGACTGATCTGCTGCTGTTGATCTTCAACTTCATTGAGCGTGCTGCCGGACTGCGAATTGAGCGTCAGGACGGCTGAGCCGAGCTGCTGGGTTTCATGGTTGACCCCCAGCAGGCTGGTGCGCAATTGCACGACCGCAACGTTGAGGGCAGTGCTGATCGCCGCGAGCTCATCGCGGCCTTCCACCGCCACCTGGACACACAGATTGCCGTCACGCAGCGACTCGGCCAGCGTCGTGATGCCTTTGGCGCTGCGGTGAATCGAAGCCTGCAGGCACATGAAGAGGTAAAGCGCGGCCAGGGCCAGAATGCTGAACGTCGCGGCCACCGGGACAAACTGTTTGATCGCGCTGTCATGGTAGTAATCCAGGCGACTGTCCAGCGACGTGAGCGATTGATTGCGCAGCGCAGCCAATGCGTCAAGCATGCTGTCGACGCTGCGCTCGAACGCTGCCGTGTCCAGTTTGATCGCGCCGCCGAACACGCCCTCATCCAGGACTTTCAGCTCACCATCCAAGCGCTGAAGGCTGTCGTTGTAGCGGCCCGTCCAGATTTCCATGCCGGGGTACGACTTGGCTTGCAACGACGCGGCGGCTTTGACCAATTGATCGCGAGCATCGCCAATACGGCTGCGCAGGTCGCGCATCTGCAGACGACTCTGAAGGCTGAACTGACCTGACGCTACCGAGGACTGTCCCACGCTCGCCATACGCCCTACACGCTCGATCAGATCCGGCGCCTGCTGTGTGGAAACCTGCATCAGCAGATAGGTCTCGAGCCAGGGGTCAAGAATCAGCCCGGTGTCCATGGCGATCTGTTCGCGCAGGCTTTGCAAGGCGGTCAGCGCCGAGGTGAAACGGTCGTAGCCATCCGGCCACCAGCCAACGGTGCGCAACGCCTCGGAATCCATGCCTTTGACAGTGGCTTGAAGCGCCTGGAAACGCGCCATGATGTCGGCACTGGCGTTTTGCGCCTTGAGCTCATCGCCAAGCGCCGAAAGGGTCTGACCCAGTACCGGGTTGGCAGCGTCCAGCGCAGCCATGGCTGCCTTCGCCGCAGGCGTAGGATCGTGAAGAATGTCTGCCGCCTTCCAGCGAGCTGCGCGGTTGCGTTGGGCGGTCAGCTGGGCATCCAGCGCATCCAGCGCCAGCAACTGACGAACCCCGGACTGCTCATCGGAAATCACCGCCAGTTTGCTGCGGTAATCCTGTCCGATCATCCACAGGCTACCGGCCAGCGGCAGGATGAACAGGAAGAACAGCACCTGAAACTTGCGTGCAAATCCAAAACGTCCGAGCAGGCGGATTCCTGGCGACAGAAGACTTTGCATGTCCGACTACTCCTCACGGACAACCCGCCACCGCGACTCGTGACCACGGCAGATGTTGCCTCACATTGTTACCGGCAAAATGCCATGTCTTTGTTTTAAAAACGACAACCGCCCGTCTCCTGTGTCGAAAACGCGTGCAGTCATTATCGGATTGGCGAAGCAGGGCGCGACAGAACAAGCACCGCAGAGCGCACATACGGCAGGCTCAAGCAAGAAACGGACCGATAGCATGAAGCCATCTAAACGGGCACATGAACGAAGACGGTGCAGAGCGGGTGCACACAAGTGGGGCAAAACCACTCAGCACGCCCGGGAAAATTGTCACCTCGGTGACGGGCATCACCTTTTTGTCGGGGATTTCAGAGGGAAAATCCTAACCAATTGATCACACGCATAAATTTTTTATCGAGACGCTTGACACATCCTCGATCTGAGCGAATAATGCGCGCCACTTGGCTACATAGCTCAGTTGGTTAGAGCATAGCATTCATAATGCTGGGGTCCGGGGTTCAAGTCCCTGTGTAGCCACCAAGTACCTCAACAAAGCCCGCCTCGTGCGGGCTTTGTTGTTTCTGGCGTTCCGGTTATCGAAGCACTGACTGGCCGGGCGACCCGCTTCATCAACGACATCACTTCATAGCGCTGTCCCTTTTCTGAGGTCGAGTTCATGCGATTCACACTTCCTGCACTGGTTCTGGGTCTTCTGGTTTCTCAAGGCGCAATGGCGGGCAGCGGCACTAACGCCGCATTGGGTGGCGGCCTGGGCGGCGCGCTGGGTAACGTCGTCGGTCAACAAATGGGCGGCAGCAATGGCGCAGCTATCGGTGCCGGCCTGGCGGGCGCTGCCGGTGGTGCGGTTGCCGCCAAAAAAGGCCACAAGACTCGCGCAGCCGTAGGCGGCGGACTGGGCGGCGCAGCGGGCTCGGTGATCGGCAACAAGCTGGGCGGCAGCACGGGCAGCACCATCGGCGCGGGCCTGGGTGGCGCTGCGGGTGGTGCTCTGGGCGGTAAATAAATTACCCTCCGTCGCGAAGCGCCAGCGTGCGTTTCGCGATCAAACCCCGTTAATGAAGTAATGGATGTTCAATGTCTGATTCCCATACCGACGTAGCAGCGCCTGCGCTTTCTTCCAAGCAGGCCTACGAAGACGCCATCAATCTTTCGCAGCATGTGCCCCAGGCAAAAACCATCAGCGAAATGGTCCTCGATGCCTTCCAGAGCGCCAAAGAAAGCGATCAGATTCGTGAGCTTCGCGTTGCGATCCGTCAGGCCCATGACCGCTTCGACGATGACCAGGCCTACGAGCTGATGGGGCAAC
Organism: Pseudomonas abietaniphila; assembly: GCF_039697315.1. NCBI lineage: Bacteria > Pseudomonadati > Pseudomonadota > Gammaproteobacteria > Pseudomonadales > Pseudomonadaceae > Pseudomonas > Pseudomonas abietaniphila. The sequence continues at coordinate 2,250,047 of NZ_CP155619.1, forward strand.
TCAAGCAGCTCAAGGATGCAGAAGCCGCCGACATGGCCGCGCTGGAAGACCTCAGTACGAAATTCCCGATCAGCCGGATTCTGTCCAGCTACAAGGACGACCCCAGCTTCCAGGAGCTGGTCTACAGCCTGGCGCTGAAGGTCCTGAACCAGACGCATCAGGCAGTCAGCAACCCGAGCGGCGGCAAGAGCAAAGCCGCACGTGTGAAGAAAGAAGCCGAGGTGTTCGTCATCAGCAAGGACGGCACCAGCGTCACCCTGCCCTTGCGCACCCCGCGCTCGAAAGCCAACGTCGACCGTGCAGCCTTCGAATTCCTCGGTTTCACCTTCGTGGGTGAAGGCGACGACGCCGAACTGCAAAGCGAAGTCTTTACCGACAAAGACGGCAACGAACAGCCTGCTACCCGTAAAAACATCGTCAGCGCGATCCAGCAGCAAATTGCGTTCGAAGGCTACAGCGCGGTTCAGCAGTAACGACCGACTGCATCTCTGTAGCCTGGTGGCTTGCCGGCGCTGGCGTGATCAAAACTGCCAAAACCGGCAAGTCAGGTGACTTCAGGGCACTCGCCCCTGTCCCGCGAGCACTTCGGCTATGCAGGGATTGATGTACGTCGCGCAATCCCTGATGTTCATCGAACGCGAATATTCTCTTCAACAATCGCGCAATAGGCTAATGTTTATGGCCTTTGTTACCGGTCACATGACTGGCCCTGAAACAGCACTGATCTGCTACAACAGGGCCATCGTCTTTGCGCTGAGTCAGCTACGCGTGCCACAGCGACAGGTCATACCCAGGCTCGTCTTGAATAAGAGGTGTTGAACAATGCAGATTCTTGGTGAAACGATCATCGGTCAACGTGCGGTTCGTGGTCAGGGAGGCGAGGTGTTCGCCCTCGCCGCCGCCACGGGAGAAGAACTGTCACCTACGTTTGGCACCAGCACGCCGGACGATGTGAACGCCGCGTGTGAACTGGCTGAAGCGTCGTTCGATCCCTACCGCCAACTGAGTGATGAACAACGGGCGACCTTCCTCGAAGCCATCGCCCAAGGTCTGCTGGACCTTGGCGATACGCTGACCGAGCGCGTTCACCTTGAAAGCGGCCTGCCAAAACCGCGCCTTGAAGGCGAACGGATGCGTACCGTCAACCAGCTCAAGCTGTTCGCCAGCCTGCTGCGAGACGGTCGTTGGCACGGTGCGGTGGTCGACACCGCTATGCCCGACCGCCAGCCACTGCCGCGCGCCGACCTGCGTCTGCGTCGCATCGGCCTGGGGCCGGTCGCCGTGTTTGGCGCCAGCAACTTTCCCCTGGCGTTTTCGGTGGCGGGCGGCGACACGGCTTCCGCGCTGGCTGCAGGTTGTCCGGTCATCGTCAAGGCGCACCCTGCGCACTTGGGCACTAGCGAACTGGTCGCTCGCGTCATTCAGAAAGCTGCACGGGATACCGGCATGCCCGAAGGTGTGTTTTCCATGCTGATCGACAAGGACATCTCCGTTGGCCAGGCCCTCGTCAGCCATCCGCTGATTTCAGCCGTCGGCTTCACGGGCTCACGCCGTGGCGGTCTTGCGCTGGTCGCGGCCGCTCAAGCGCGTCCGGTGCCGATTCCGGTCTATGCGGAGATGAGCAGCATCAACCCGGTGTTCCTACTGCCGGCCGCGCTGTCTGCGCGTGGCGAAAGCATCGCCAAGGGCTTCGTCGAATCGCTGATCCTGGGCGCGGGTCAGTTCTGCACCAACCCTGGCATCCTGCTGGCGCTGGAAAGCGATGCGCTGGAGACGTTCGTGTCCGCCGCTGCGACCGCTTTGGCTGACAAGACACCGACCACCATGCTGACGCCGAACATTCATGGCGCCTACTGCAATGGCCTCAACAACCTGCACAAGGCATCGGGTGTGACACTGGTGGCAGAAGGTCGCGAACCTGAGGGTTCATTCCAGGCGCGTCCCGCGTTTTTCCGCACCGACTCAGCGACCTTCCTCGCCAATCCAGCCCTGGAAGACGAAAACTTCGGGCCGAGCGCACTGCTGATCGTCTGCAAGGACACGGCCGACCTGCAAAAAGTGGCCGCGAAGTTCGACGGGCAACTGACCGTCACTCTGCATTTCGACGACGGCGATCAGACGATCGCTCAAGCGTTGATGCCGACACTGGAGCGCAAGGCCGGGCGAATTCTGTTCAATGACTTCCCGACGGGCGTCGAAGTGAGCTATTCGATGGTTCACGGCGGCCCGTTCCCGGCGACCTCCGACAGTCGCAGCACCTCAGTCGGCGCCACTGCCATTGACCGCTTCCTGCGGCCTGTCTGCTATCAAAGCGTTCCAGACTCGCTGCTGCCGCCAGCCCTTCAGCACGGCAACCCGTTGAAGACTTGGCGTCTGGTGAACGGTCAGTTGGTCAAAGACTGACCGACCTGCTGAACGGCCACTCACTGTAGCTCCCGTCGGGCACAGTGTTTACCTGTAGGCGTGGGCGTGCTCGCGTCTACAGGTGAATCAATTCACACAAATCGCCTCTTTGCCGGCATCCCGATGGGTTAATCAGTCGTCAACCCGCTCCAGAACCTTGCCGACAACCTCATCACCAATCACCAAGAAATGCCCGCCCGCCACGTGATGCAGCGTGCGCAATTCATCATGCCCCTCGAAATGCCAGTGCCCGTCGGAGAACACACGCTCGTCCGCCCAGGCCGCCACCACCTCGCCGATGAACAGGTCGTACTGAGCCTGGTTGTGCGGCTCCGGCATCAACCGGCACTCCAGCCACGCCGCGCAGCCTTCCAGCAGCGGAGCCTCGACGATCTCCCCGGTAAAGGTCTGCAGACCGTACGCCTTGAACTTGTCGAGGTCCTTTTCCCGAGAGATTTCCAGCCCCGACGTCGAGCCGACCGTTTCGACGACATCGAGTTGACTGATCGTTGGCACGTTAATCACGAAGGTCCCCGAGCCCTCCACCAGTTGCCGGGTCCATACCGACTTATCCATCACCACCGTGACTTTGGGTGGCTGAAAATCCAGCGGCATCGCCCACGCTGCCGCCATGATGTTGCGCTGGCCGTCATGCGCCGCGCTCACGAGAACGGTCGGACCGTGATTGAGCAAGCGATAGCATTTGGCGAGAGGGACAGAACGGCAATGAGCGGCGGTCATGGGGATGATCCTGAAGGGAGGGAATGAAACTGGACAGGAAATTACAGGTTTTGTCGCGATGGGAAAACGTCACCTCGCCCACATTCGCAAACTGTCGCATTCCTGAATCGCTCCAAAATACCCCTTTCCACTCGCCTGAAAATAGTGATGTAATACTATAACAAAACATTTCAGGCCTTTATCCGTGAAATCTGCTCCTCGACTTTCCCCGAATATCGCGACGTCCGCGCTCGCTCAGTCCGCAGGCAAGCGCGTGCTGATTTCACTGATCTTGCTTGCGCTGTTGTGGATCGGCATTGCGTGGGCGGTGGCGATTCCATGAGTGCGGCGATCGATCTGCACGACCTCACGGTCACGTACGAACGCCGTCCGGCGGTGCATCACGTCAGCGGGCGATTCGCTGCAGGTAGCCTCACGGCGATTGTCGGGCCCAACGGTGCGGGCAAGTCGACCTTGATCAAGGCGATTGCGGGCACCTTGAAACCTGCCATGGGACGCGTGGACCGTGGCAGTCTGGCGACTCGACACATCGGCTATCTGCCACAGGCCGCCGAGATTGATCGCAGCTTTCCGTTGAGCGTGGCGGACACCGTGATGATGGGCGCCTGGCGCAGCATCGGTGCGTTTCGTGGCGCCTCGCGCAAGCATGCCGAACAGGCACAGGAAGCGTTGAAAGCGGTCGGCCTGGAAGGCTTCGAAGAGCGCAGCATCAGCTCGTTGTCATCGGGGCAATTTCAACGGGTGTTGTTCGCCCGACTGTTGTTGCAGGACGCGTCGGTGATCCTGCTGGATGAGCCCTTTACGGCCATCGACGCCCGCACCACGCGCGACCTGCTCAAGCTGATCAGCACCTGGCACGGTCAAGGCCGTACCGTGATCGCGGTGCTTCACGACATTGAACAAGTCCGCCAGCATTTCCCCAGCACGTTGCTGCTGGCCCGCGAAACCATCGCGTGGGGCAACACCGCTGACATCCTCCATGCCGACAATTTGCGTCGCGCCAAGAACATGGCCGAGCACTGGAATCCTGACGCGCAAGTGTGTGCAGCCGATCAGGAGGAAATGCTGTGACGCTCTATAGCCTGCTGATTCAGCCCTTCGTCGATTTCGGTTTCATGCGCCGGGCGTTGGTGGCCTGTCTGGCACTGGGTATTGGCTCAGGTCCCGTCGGCGTTCTGTTGATGCTTCGGCGCATGAGTCTGGTGGGCGATGCCATGAGCCATGCGGTTCTGCCCGGCGCAGCGGTGGGCTTCCTGTTCGCCGGGTTGTCGCTGCCGGCGATGGGTTTTGGCGGATTGATTGCCGGGCTTGCCGTCGCGCTGTTGTCTGGCCTGGTGAGTCGTTTCACCACCCTGCGCGAGGACGCCAGTTTCGCCAGTTTCTACCTGACGTCGCTTGCAGCCGGCGTGTTGATCGTCTCGCTTCACGGTTCCAACGTGGACCTGCTGCACGTGCTGTTCGGCACCATTCTGGCCATCGATGATCAGGCCATCTTCATGGTCGGCGCCATTGCTTCGTTCACGCTGATCCTGCTCGCACTGATCTACCGCCCACTGATCCTGGAATGCTTCGATCCCGGTTTTCTGCGGGCAGTCGGCGGTCGCGGATCGCTGTATCACGTGCTGTTTCTGCTGCTCGTGGTGCTTAATCTCGTGGCGGGCTTCCAGGCACTTGGCACGCTGATGGCCGTCGGCATGATGATGCTGCCGGCGACCGTTGCGCGTTTCTGGTCGAGTTCGCTGACCGGCATGATCGTGATTTCCACCGTCGTCGCAACGCTGTCGGGCTTTATCGGCCTGATCGTTTCCTACCACGCCAGCGTGGCGTCGGGTCCTGCCATCGTCCTGACCGCCAGCGCCTTCTACTTGTTCTCACTGTTCTTTGGACGCAGCGGTTTTCTGCGCCGTCTGTTCCCGAGGGTTCACCTGTCCGGCTGATCGTTCTCTCATCGCAAGGAAATCACATGAAACGTTTGACGCTTCTGACCGCCGCACTGGCGTTGTCGGGCCTGGCTGACTTCGCCCAGGCAAAAAACCTGGAAACCGTCGCATCCTTCACGGTCATCGCCGACATGGTGCACAACGTGGGCGGCGATCACGTCCACGTCACCTCGCTGATCGGGCCCAATGGCGATCCACACGTCTATGAACCGACGCCCAACGACGCGCAGGCACTGAAGAAAGCTGACGTTGTGTTTGTCAGCGGTCTGCACCTGGAAGGCTGGCTGGATCGACTGATCACGGCGTCCGGGTACAAGGGCGAGCCGGTGGTGCTGTCCAACGGCATCATGACCCGCAGCATGGAAGAAGACGGCGAGAAGATCACCGACCCACATGCCTGGAACAGCGCAGTAAACGGCATCGTGTACGTCAGAAATATCATCAAGGCACTGCAGAAAGCCGACCCGGACAATGCGGCTGACTACAAGGCAAATGGCGACAAGTACATCGCGCAATTGCAGGACATGGACGCCTATGCGCGCGCGCAGATTAGCGCGATCCCGGTCGCGCAACGCAAGGTGCTGACCTCTCACGATGCCTTTGGCTATTTCGGTGATGCCTATGGCGTGACCTTCCTGTCGCCGCTGGGTTTTTCGACGGAAACCGAAGCGTCAGCCGCTGATGTCGGCAAGTTGATCACCCAGATCAAGCAGGAGCATGTCAGCGCTTACTTCTTCGAGAACTCCGGCGACCCGCGCCTGGTGCAGCAGATCGCCAAGGCCAGCGGCGCGCACCCGGGCGGTGAACTGTATGTGGAGTCGTTGTCACCCGCCGACGGTCCGGCTGCCACCTACGTGAAGATGTTTCGCTACAACGTGGACAAGATGACGGCGGCGATGAGAGGCCAGTAATGACCGGGATGATCGGTGCATCACTGAACCGAAATGATCATCCCTGTCTGTCACGGCGCAATCTTTGACGGTGGGAGCGAATTCATTCGCGAGGCGGCGGCGCAGCCGATAAAGCTGTGTCGGCCGAACTATGTTTCGCGAATGAATTCGCTCCCACAGGTTGTTCCGCGCAAAGTCAGCACGTCCAGGACGCTTCGCTGTCAGCCTCAATCCCATATTTCTCGATCACTTGAGCGGCGACATCCGCCGCCAATGTCCCCTCCTCCACCAACGCGGTCACCGCCGCGAGGACAATGTGATACCGGTCGACTTCGAAGAAACCCCGCAGCCGCGCACGGGTGTCGCTGCGGCCAAAACCATCGGTGCCCAATACCGTGTAATCACTCGTTACGTAAGACCCGATCAATTGCGGCAGCGCTCGCACATAGTCAGAAGCGGCAATCACAGGCGCGCCTTTGGGCAGACACTCGTCCAGATGGCTGACGCGCTTTTCGTCACGGGGATGCAGCCGGTTCCAGCGCTCGACGTCACGTGACGCTCGCGCCAGCTCGGTAAAGCTGGTGACGCTCCAGATTTCGCTGTCGATCTGCCACTCCTGCGCCAGCAATTCAGCGGCTGCAATCACCTCACGCAGAATCGTACCCGAGCCCATCAAGCGCACCTTGCCTCTGGCGTCGGCGGCCATCTGGTCACCGAAACGGTACATGCCGCGAATGATCGACGACTCAACCCCCTCCACAAGTGAAGGCTGAGCGTAGTTTTCGTTCATCAGCGTGACGTAGTAGAACTCATCGACATCGTGCTCCAGCATCTGGCGCATGCCGTGATCGAGGATGACCGCAAACTCGCTGGCGAACGCAGGGTCATAGGCACGGCAATTCGGCACGGTGGACGCCATCAGGTGACTGGAGCCGTCCTGATGCTGCAAGCCCTCACCGCCCAGCGTGGTTCGCCCTGCCGTGGCGCCCAGCAAGAATCCACGCGCGCGCTGATCGGCCGCGGCCCAGATCAGGTCGCCGACACGCTGAAAGCCGAACATCGAGTAGTAGATATAAAACGGCAGCATGCGCAGGCCATGCGCGGAGTAACTGGTGGCCGCCGCCACCCACGAACTGATCGCCCCGGCCTCACTGATGCCCTCTTCCAGAATCTGGCCGTTGGTGGCCTCGCGATAACTCAAAATCGACCCGATGTCCTCGGGTTCGTAACGCTGGCCGACGCTGGAATAAATCCCGATCTGCTTGAACAGATTCGCCATGCCGAATGTGCGCGCCTCGTCCGCCACGATGGGCACCACACGCGGGCCAAGCTGTTTGTCCTTGAGCAGGTTGCCGAGCATCCGCACGAAGGCCATGGTGGTCGACATCTCCTTGCCGTCCGCCTGGGTAGCGAAGCTGGCCCAAGATTCCCGCGCCGGCACTGCGAGGCCGGACGCGACGCTGCTGCGGCTTGGCATCGACCCGCCCAAGGCCTGACGACGCTGTTGCAGGTAACGCATTTCTGCGCTGTGGGCCTCGGGCTTGAGGAAGCTCAACTGCTCGGTCTGATCGTCGCTCAACGGCAAATTAAAGCGGTTGCGGAAGTTGATCAGCGCCTCGCGATCCAGTTTTTTCTGCTGGTGCGTCGTCATCTTGCCTTGTCCGGCTTCACCCATGCCGAAACCCTTTTTGGTCTGCGCAAGGATCACGGTAGGACGGCCTTTGTGCCGAGTGGCCGCGTCATACGCCGCAAAGATTTTCACCAAATCATGGCCGCCACGCTTGAGCCGATCGATCTGCTGATCAGTCAAGCCTTCGGCCAGTGCGCGCAGTGCCTCGTTCTGACCGAAGAAATGCTCGCGGTTGTACCCACCGTCCTTGGCCGCGAAGGTCTGGAACTGACCGTCAACGGTCTGCGACAGCGCGCGAACCAGCGACCCGTCGTGATCACGGGCAAACAAGGCGTCCCAGTCAGAACCCCAGACCAGCTTGATCACGTTCCAGCCCGCCCCGCTGAATAACGCCTCCAGCTCGTCAATGATCCGACCGTTGCCCCGCACCGGCCCGTCCAGGCGTTGCAGGTTGCAGTTGACCACCCACGTCAGATTGTCGAGCCCTTCACGGGCTGCCAGCGTCAGCGCCGACATGCTTTCCGGCTCATCCATCTCACCGTCGCCGAACACGCCCCAGACATGCCGGGTCGAGGTGTCCTGCAATCCGCGGTGCTGCAGATAGCGCATGAACCGCGCCTGATAAATCGAGCTGATGGGGCCAATGCCCATGGAGCCGGTCGGGAACTGCCAGAAGTCGGACATCAACCAAGGGTGTGGATAACTTGAGAGCCCGCGAGCACCCGACTTGAGTGCCCCGATCTCCTGCCGGTAATGCGCCAGATCCTCTTCACTCAAGCGCCCTTCGAGAAACGCCCGCGCATAGATACCCGGCGCCGAATGCGGCTGATAAAACACCAGATCGCCGCCATGGTGGTCGCCCTTGGCACGGAAGAAATGGTTGAAGCCCACTTCGAACAAATCCGCAGCGCTGGCGTAGCTGGCGATGTGTCCGCCCAGTTCGCCGTAAGCCTGGTTGGCGCGCACGACCATGGCCAGAGCGTTCCAGCGCATCAACGACGCCAGACGCTCCTCAATGGCCAGGTCCCCCGGAAACGCCGGTTGCTGAGCCACGCCAATCGTATTGATGTACGGCGTCCCAAGCGCAGGTTGCCAGCCGATTCTCGGATCACGCGCCAATTGCGCCAACCTGTCGAGAATCTCACGCGCGCGCTCAGCGCCGGCGTTATCCACAAGCGACATTAGCGCTTCCTGCCACTCGGTCATTTCCAACTGATCGTGATGGCTTCGCGCGGCCACGGCCGCGGGAACACTGGAATCGAAATGGCTCATAGACACCTCCGGTTAAGTACGGAAAAGTCTATGCTTCGGCGTGCAGATTTAATGACCGATCTACACGATCTTCGCCCCGTCTAACGGCATAAAACGCTCCAAAAAAGGCAGATTGAAGCACGATGAACTTCGACAGCATTGACCTGAAAATCCTCCGCGAGCTGCAACGAGACAGCAGTCTTTCGAACGTTGAGCTCGCCAAGCGCGTGCACCTTTCACCTTCACCGTGCCTGGCACGCGTCAAAGCGCTAGAAGTCTCCGGCTGCATTCGCGAATACGTAGCGCTGCTGGCGCCCGAACACCTCGGGCTGCGGCTGAACGTGTTCATTTCCATCAGCCTGAAGGAACAAAGCCGCGAAGCGCTGCAGAATTTCGAGCGACGGGTGTGCGAGTGCGAAGAAGTGATGGAGTGCTACCTGATGACCGGCGACGCCGACTATCTGCTGCGCGTGGTGATGGCGGACATGCAGGCGCTTGAACATTTCATCATCGAACGCCTGTCACCGATGCCGGAAGTGGAGAAGATCCGCTCCAGCCTTTCGCTTAAACAGGTGCGCTACAAGACTGCGCTGCCGTTGCGTTGACGAACCCAGGACGGGGATGATAGGTCAATGCTTGTATGCTGGCGCACCCGATAGCAGCCAGCATTGATGAAAAGGAACCTCGATGACCGCTCTCTCCTTCGCGCCGTTTCAAGACCTCGCAGACAAACTGATCCCCCACACCGTAGCCGAAAAAGTCGATGGCTCCCACGACGTCTCGCACCTGCACCGGGTCTGGAGCAACGTCTGCGCGATTCGCGACAAGGAAGGCGGTGATCATCAAGTGCTGCTGGCCGCAACCCTGCTGCATGACTGCGTCGCTGTGGAGAAGAACTCGCCTTTCCGCTCCAGTGCGTCACGCCTTGCGGCAGCAAAAGCCGCCGAATTGCTCGCGCAGATGGGCTGGGACGAAGAACGCACGCAAGCGGTCGCCCACGCTATTGAGTGCCACAGCTTTTCGGCGAATATCACGCCCAACTCTCTGGAGGCCAGAATCCTTCAGGACGCCGACCGTCTTGATGCGATCGGCATGGTCGGTGTCGCCCGGTTGTTCTATGTTTCCGGCCGCATGGGCAGCCAGCTCTACGACGCCCACGACCCACAGGCACGGCATCGCGAACTGGACGACAAGCGTTTCGCCGCCGATCACTTCAAGACCAAGATCTTCACCTTGGCTCAGGGCTTTCAGACGGCTACGGGCAAGCAGATGGCGCAAGTAAGGCATGAACGCGCACAGCGGTTTTTGGAAGAGTTCATGAGTGAGATAGGTGCCTGAGCTGCGACCTCACCCAGATGCGATATCGCTTACAGCGGTATCTCTGAAGGTTCATGCGTCTTCAGCCAGTCCAGCAGTGCAGCGTTCATTCGCGTTTGCCAGCCCGGGCCGGAGGCTTTGAATTGCTGAACCACTTCGTGCTCAAGGCGAATCGTGATGCGCTCCCGTACAACTGAAGACTTTGGCCGCCCTCGTTTGACCCGTTGTTCACCCTGATACTCGTCCGCTTGTTCAAAAAACGCGTCTGAAAGTTCGGGAGCGTCGTCCGAATCAACCCAGACGGAGCCGATAGAGGTTTTGTTCACGCTCATTGGCTTTCCTCATAGAAATAATGCGGCGAGCCGCGCCACGCGGTGTCCAGACCAAAACGACGAGACGCTCCATTAGCATCCCGACGGTGATAAAGCGGCGCTCACCATAGTCATGCCGCACATCCTCTGCCGTCAGATGCCTACCCACAAACACAGCATTTGCATCGGCAAAATCAAGACCACGCTCGAGCAGTGTTTTGTCGCGCTTTACGGTGTCGAAGATTATCTGCATCGAATTATTGTATGTACAGAAAATAATCGAACAACCCTATGAACACAGGTTCAGAAAGATCCTACAAACTTAGCTTAAAAGCCCTGAATAGAGCCGCGCGAGATTCCCTGACGCACCGTTCATCGGATCGCCCTCAAAACACAACAAATCTGAAACATTTCTTATTCGATGTCACAAAGACATCACGGAACGTCTCTATAACCGAGTCTCCGGGTATTCGATGGGATTGGTTGCTGTGAAAAGGTTTTTCCGTGGTTTAGTCCGTCCTTCTTCCAGGCCTGCTTTTCTGCGGCGCTTTCGGATTGCTCAGCGGTTGGTGCTGTGTTTTAGCGTGACGGCCCTGTTGCTGGTGGCGCTGGGTGTGTTTTGTCTGCTGCAGATGCAAAACATCCGGGACCAGGGTGAGGCGGTGGAAAGCGGTTCGCTGCCGAGTATTGCCATGGCGGATGCCATTGCCATCGACCTGATCAAGCTGCGCGGGGAAAGTGCGCGTCTGATCGCCAATGCTGATGATCCTGGCGCGGTGGTGACCAGCAAGATCAACATCGAGCAGTTGAAGAACGAGGTCGAGAAAAGCTTCAGCGATTACCTGGCCCATGCCACGGACAGCACCGAACGCGATTCCATCAAGGCACTGCAAGAGGCTTACGCGGCGTTCATGCCAGGGTTGCATGACGAGACAGCCTTGATCGAGCAGCGCAAGCTCGATGATGCGCGCATGCTGCTCAACACCACCTTGAGCATGCAGGGTGACTTGATGGACATGCAGGTTCAGTTGCTCCGTGAACTGAACAAGCAAAGCGCCGCCGCAGCCGTCGATGCAGGCGGCGCGCGTTTTCATCAGACCCGCATCATCGCGGTCAGCGCCATCGTTGTCGCGTTGGTGCTGACGCTGCTGCTGGCCTGGCGCCTGAGCGTGAGCATCATCCGCCCTCTGCGCCAATCTCTGCAGATCGCCAGCACCATTGCCGAAGGCGACCTGAGTCCGCAGCCGATTCCGGAAGGCAAGGACGAAACCGCGCAGCTGTTGAAGATGCTCGGCCAGATGCGCAGCAACCTTCATGGCACCATCGACCAGATTTACGCCGCCGCCAACCAGCTGAGTCAGTCGGTGCAGGAAATGGGCGCGATCGCCGACGCGAGCGCAAAAAACCTGCAACTGCAAAACGATGAAATCGAACAGGCGGCCGTGGCGGTCAACCAGATGAGCCAAGCGGCCGTAGAGGTCGCCGATAACGCCAGCAACACGTCGAACGAGTCCAAGGCCTCGAACGAAGCCGCCGCCGAAGGACGCTTGCGCCTGACAGGCACGATCGACTCGATCAAGGAGCTGACCGACAACGTCCTCGATTCTTCGCATCAGGCCGATGGCCTCGCCGAGCGCACCTTGAGCATCAGCAAGATCCTCGAAGTCATTCGCGCCATCGCCAATCAGACCAACCTCCTGGCACTGAACGCAGCGATCGAAGCTGCACGAGCGGGTGAAGCGGGTCGCGGCTTCGCCGTCGTGGCTGACGAGGTACGGTCACTGGCCCAACGCACCAGCGCCTCGACCACCGAGATCGAAAGCCTGATCAATGATGTTCAAAAAAGCACCCAAGAGACCGCCGAAAGCCTGCGCGTAACAGCATCCCAAGCCGGCCAGACGCTTGAGCAGGCGGCGGCCACCAGTCAGGCGTTAACGGTGATCATCAGCTCGACCTCGACCATCAGTGATCGCAACGTCCTGATCGCCAGTGCCGCCGAGCAGCAGGCAGCGGTCGCCAACGAAGTGGATCGCAACCTGAGCAGCATTCGTGATCTGTCGACCCAATCGGCATCGAGCGCCCAGCAAACGACCGTGGCCAGCAATGCCTTGGCCATGCTCGCCACCGACCTGAATACGATGGTGCAAAAGTTCGTGCTGTGACTCCGGGCAAAAATCCATTTCCAGTCATGCTCATGTGTTTCATTATTGAAACACCACCCGCGCACAACAAGACGGGTGCCGACGCCACAAGGACATGAGCATGACCGGAAAAGCCGCACTGGGTATCGCCATCGCCGCACTCACCTTCAGTCTCGCCGCGCAGGCAGACGTCAACGTGACGCTGGGGAGTAAGGAACGTGTCACCCGCTTATTCGCTTACCCCAATAACTGTAACGTCATCTGTTTCCGGAACTGGACGCTGGAGCAGACGGTCGAGCATTACCTGACTCAGAGCGTTCAGCGCGACGGTTATCCACAGGCCAAAGTAACGGTGCGTGAGGATAACAACCTGGTACAGGCAGACATCAGCGGCGTTCCCGACGGCTACGACAAGCCGCTGACAGCTCTGCTGGACTCCGGCGACCTTGCTTACACCGGGGCGACCAAACTCAATGCCGACGGCAAGTTTGCCTACAACTGGTACCTGTTCCTGCCACTGGGCATGGCGCTGGAGAACCGCAAGACCATCGAATTGCTGCACTTCCCGCCGGATTATTCGCTGACCCAGGCCCAGGACTATTTGCGCTCAGCCACGACTGACCGGTGGGCGGAACTGCTGACCGACAACGGCATTCCTGCCGATCAGACACCTGCGTTTCAAACCATCATCGACATCGCACCGATCGCCGCGCCCGCCAACGCTGGCAGCGACCTTGAAGGTGTTTACGGCTATTTCCAGGACTACCAGACCAGCATGGTCAAGCAGATGAGCCAGAAAGCTGCTGGCGCATCGCTGCCCATGGTTGCGTTTGGTGCACCCGTGCGTAACTGGATCAAGCAGCAGTACGGCGCGACCGTCGGGGTACTTGGGCTGGCGACCATCAGCCCGACACCCGGACAAACTGTCTCGGTTCTGGGCTCGAATCACCCGAGTTATATCTGGTATGCCGCGGACAAGAGTAACTATGGAGGCGACGAAACCAAGGCCGATGATGCTGGCTTGAAGGTGATGGGTCAGGATTTGAGTGCTGCGTGCTGGCAGGCTGGAATGGGCCAGAATCCGGGCACCGACTCGGCGGCGCTGTTGAAGCAATGCACAACCCGCTGGCAAGTCACCGACAAGGTCGAAACGTGCAAGCTGTTCTTCACCTCGATTCGCAAGATGACGGCAGATCAAGCGGCGGCGAAATGCCGTACTGGCAAAGTATCGCGGCAAATCAAGCAGCTGCAAAAGCCACTGCCGCAGATGAACCAAACGAAACGGTGACCCTTGGGAACGCGCCTGCCCGCGAGGACAACCTCTCGCGGGCGGGCGCGCTCCTTCATTTCGAGGAGGGTTGCATTCACGCCAGGTTTACACCCGGCCCGACCCATCACTCACCCAACGGACGCAACCGATACTGCGGCGGCAACTGTTCGAAACCGCTGATCGTCACGTCCAGGCTCTTCCAGCGACCATCCTTGATGCCATAGATGCAACCATGGATCGACAGTTTCTGCCCGCGATGCCAAGCGTTCTGCACAATGCTGGTGTGGCCGACGTTGGCCACTTGCTGAATCACGTTCAGCTCGCACAGGCGGTCGACTTGCTCTTCCTCGGTCGGCAGCTTGCTCAACAGTTCGCGGTTCTCGTAGTACAGATCACGAATCGTCCTCAGCCAGCCGTCGATCAGCCCGAACTGGCGATCCTGCATCGACGCGCGCACGCCGCCACAGCCGTAATGGCCGGTGACCAGAATATGTTTGACCTTAAGCACATCGACCGCGTACTGGATCACCGACAGGCAGTTCAGGTCAGTGTGCAGCACGACGTTGGCGACGTTACGGTGGACGAACAGATCGCCCGGCAGCATGCCCACGATTTCATTGGCGGGGACACGAGCGTCCGAACAACCGATCCAGAGGAATTCAGGCGTCTGCTGGCGGGCCAGCTTGGCGAAGAACTCTGGGTCTTCTTCCTTGATGGCAGCCGCCCAACGTTCGTTGTTGTCGATCAAGTCTTGTAGTTCGTTCATGCGTTGATGCCTCGGAAATGATGCTCAGCTATGACTGGGGCTCGGCGCTTCAGGTCACGCCGTTTTGCCACTACCGGTCAAGAACCGGAGGGAATCTTCACCGTGCGCTCCGGTCCACCCATTAAGACCGCACACAACGAGGATTTGCCATGAACGATTCACGCCGACCTTACGGTGCCACCCAGCCCGAACCGATCGATGACAACGAAGACCGCATGGGCTCGATGGAGGAGCTCAACTTCAACGACAGTAACGAACCCAGCGGACGTATTGGTGACATGATCCCCGAGGACGAGCTGGAAACCTATATTCCCGACGAACGTGTCCGGGAAGCAGGTATGACAGGCGCTTCGACCGACGATCACAATCCCACCGACGATGACATGAGCCCGGAAACCCTGATCGGGGAAGACGGCGCGCGTTCTCCACGGGAGAGAGGTGAAGGCGGACCGGCGGACTTTGATCTGAGTATCGTCGACGAAGACGAAATCGGCGCCGGTGGTGGCCTGGACGAAGAGGAAATGGCAATCCTGGATCCGCTGGATGGCAAACCGGGCGTGTGATGTTCAATCTAAAGGTATGACAACGTTTGTACCTGTGGGAGCGAATTCATTCGCGATACGTTCACGCATCCGATGCATCTCTATCGGATACACGAATTTTCGCGAACGAATTCGATTCCACAGTGTTGGTGCCAGGCGAAATCAGTCAACCAACGTACACGCCATGACCAATGCATCTTCACGCCCGCCAACCGCTGGATAATAGTCGCGGCGTCGCCCCACTTCGTTGAAGCCATAACGCTCATACAGCCGATAGGCCGACTGGTTACTGGCACGCAGTTCCAGAAAACACTCACGACCATTGAGTTCGTAGGCGCGCTTCATCAACTTGTCCAGCAACAGCAACCCCAGGCCACGGCCCTGGCTTTCAGGCTTGACGGTGATGTTGAGCAGATGAGCTTCGTCGATGATGACATTGATCACGCCATGGCCGACTTGCTGATTGCCTTCGAACATCAGCCAGATTTCGTAGGATTTGAGCCCATCGAGGAAGATGCCGCGCGTCCAGGGGTGGCTGAACGCTGCGTATTCAATCTTTAATACCGCATCCAGATCGGCTTCGGTCATGCGGCGAAACGTTACGGCATCACTCATTTACACTCTTCCAACGCCCCATCAGCTTACGCATGGCGCGCCAAACGTCGGCCTTGCGCTGAGGCTCGTCCATCAACAGTTCCAGACCCGGCAGCGCCCAGGCCGAACCCAGGCCTTCCACCTGGAATTCTAAATTGTAGGATTCGGCGTCAGCCTCACCGGCAAATCGTACCGCCGGCAGTCCGATCAACCACAAGCAAGTGCAAGGTTCTTCTTCGGTGCGGGCAGAGAGAAATCCCTGAACGAAGTCGCGTGCGGCTTCCGGCCCTTGATCCATTTGCCCGCGCACCAACAGCGGCCAACGCACCGGTTCACCGATGATCTGCGGACTGTCCGGCAGCCCGGCGGCGCGCAACATGTCCTTGAGCAGAAGGTAAGAAGGGTCGCGACTCTGGAAAGGCTCGCCGGTTGCCAGTTCGACCAGCAGCAGGCAATTGCCGGCGCGCAGCAATTGCAGCGCGAAGCGTGGCGGCGGCACGACAGGCGCCTTCACCACGGCTGGAGTAGCGTCTTCGTCTTTATCAGCCTTGGCAACGGTCGGCTTAACGGCGGCGGAAGGCCGGGGCACCTCGATTTTCGGCCGCTCGACCGAACGCGCAGCGGGCGCCGGGGTGCTGACAGCCGGCATCTGGCTTGTCTGCGAAACACCCGCCGAACGCACATCCTCAACGGCGTCGTCTTCGAATACCGGCAACGGCGCAAGCAGCTCCGGACGCGAAGGGGCGGCAAAGGGCAGTTCGGTGCGCGGCAACCAACTGACCACCTGCATGGCGGTCAGATAAGCGCGGCGGCGAGGCTCGTTGAGCAAGGGACAGCCACCTGTGGATAAAGTCAGGAGGAGGATTCTACAGACCTTCGACGAATCACGCCGCAGTTGATCGACTGAGGGTGAAAACCATCGGCTGCGATGCAGTACAATCGCCGCTTTTATTTGCCAACCAGCGGCCATCCGATGATCGAACCTAAGCGCGTCCTGCGCGCCCTTGCCGAACACTGGGCGCTTCTTGAGCCACTGTGCGAGCATTTCGACCAAGGCACCCTGAGCCTGAGCGAACTGCGTCTGCAACTGGCCGCCCAGCAACTGGAAAGTACGCCACAGGACATCACCAACCTGCTGGATGTGTGGATTCGCCTCGACATTCTGGTTCCCGTGGCCAAGAGCCCGAACCGTTTCGAGCTGAACGCGCAGATCCATGACTTTCTGTCGTATCTGCGCCGCGAGCACCGCTTGGGCCTGTGCCTGGAGATCGAAGCCTATTTGCGCCATCTGGAGCGATTGGCCGGTTATATCCAAGAGGCCTTTGAAGCGCGGGATGCCAACGACCTTGCCCGGCAACTGCGCCTGCTCGACATGCGCGTGCGCGATGTCCTGAAAAAGCTGGCGAACGACGAACAGGCGTTGGTCGCAGTGGCCGAGCGCGCCAAAACCAGCGACCGGCAGATTCCCCTGCGTCAGCGTTATGCAGAAGTCCTTGCGACATGGGACGAATATGTCGAACCGATGATTCAGCTGGTAAACGCCGACGGCGCATTCGAACAAGGCGTACGCAAGGTAGAGAACGTACTGCTGCGCATGCTCACCGATCAACAGCGACTCGGCCATCTGGTTGACGACGACATGCTGTTGCGCACCCACGCGCGCATCCTCGAAATGCAGACCAGCGCCCAACTGACCCTGCGTCACGCGCGTGAACTGCTGCTGCCGCTGCGTGAGGAAGCCCGTCGTCACAACGCCGTGACTCGGGGTGCCGCCCTTGCACTGTCGGCCATTCGCCGCAAAGGCATCGACGCGGTTCCGCAGGCGGCCATGGCCATGTTTACGCGCCCGCAGAGTACCTTCCTCGGCAGTGCCAATCAGGTCGAAGCCTACGTCTACGCCTTGGCGCGCTTTGAAGCCAAACCGGCACGCTTCCCCAAGGCCAGCGTCACCCGCAAAGGCGAACCGCCCCGTGCGCCGCGCACGGTCAAGGAAATGGTCGAGCGGTGCGAAGAAGCCCTGCCGATGCCGGACCTGATGGTCTGGCTGCTGGAGCAGGAGCCGACCGGCGCAACCGACGAATTGCTGTATTGGTTCTCGCGCCTGTCGCGGGAAAAACGCTTCAAGCGCGAGCGCCTCGAACGCCGCGAATACTTGACCCAGGAGCACCGCGTCAGCCTGCGCTCCTTCGCCCTGCTCTCGAGCAAAGACGCAACCCCAGAGAATTCCGAGGGCACCGCCCATGCATCTTGATCTATCCGAAATGTCCCAGCTCGCGCCGATCTTCCGCGAGCTGTTCAAGGGTTACCACATCAGCCGCCGCGACCCGGAGCTGTACGCCCAATTATCGAACGCCCAGGACCAGTACCGCACGCTGTTCAAGGCCCTCGGTTTCGAACTGGTCTGCGACACCCGCGGCTTCTATTATTTCGTCCCCGATCTGGCCGCCGCACAAGTCAACAAGACTGCGCAGCGCCTGGCGCTCTTCACCTTCATTCTCGTCGAGCACCTGGCTGACCAGGGCCGCGACCCTGTCGCCGTGCTGGACGGTGGCAGCCTGGGCCGCGATGAACTCCCGTCGCTGCTGGAGAAGTACCGCGACCTGTTTCTTCAGGCCGAGGTGCAGACCCAGGAAGAGCTGGAAGAGAAAATCATGCGCCGCATGACGCAGCTCGGCTTCGCTTCCGAAGAGGTGGGCATCTATCGCTTCCTGCCACCGATGCACCGCTTCCTTGATGTCTGCCTGTCGGTCCAGCAGGACCGGGATCTGGCCGCCAGTCTGCACAGCGATCTGCCCTTGCCGACGCCGGTGTTGATCGACGATGACAGCGACGAAAA
The DNA here is from genome assembly GCF_039697315.1 of Pseudomonas abietaniphila. Lineage (NCBI taxonomy): Bacteria > Pseudomonadati > Pseudomonadota > Gammaproteobacteria > Pseudomonadales > Pseudomonadaceae > Pseudomonas > Pseudomonas abietaniphila. The sequence goes on from NZ_CP155619.1 coordinate 2,268,679, forward strand.
ACTGCTGCAGACCGACGATCCGCTGGATCTGGCCGAGTTTGAGGAAACCGAAGAATCCGAAGAGCAGGCCCTTGCCCGCGCGATCGCCGAAGAACAGGAGCTTGATGTATGAGCCAGGAACGCTACGGCATCCGCCGCTTTGCCCTGCTGAACACGGCCGGTTACAGCCTCGGGCTGTTTCCGCTGGAACACCCGCTGTCGGTCTATGGCGCGAACAACCTCGGTAAGAGTGCCTCGATCAACGCGCTGCAATTCCCGATTCTGGCACGCATGTCGGACATGAGCTTCGGCAAATACAGCCTTGATCAGTCGCGCCGCTTTTACTTCGCGACAGACACCAGCTACATCCTGGTCGAAGTCGCGCTGCCTCACGGCCCCCACGTGATCGGCGTGGTCGGTCGCGGCCCGGGCGGCGGTTTCGGTCACCAGTTCTTTGCCTATGCCGGCAAACTGGATCTGGCCCATTACCAGAAGAACGACACCTGCCTGCGCCAGAAAGAACTGTTCACCAACCTGGAAAGCCAAGGCCTGAAAGCCTACGAGCTTAAGCCTGATGAGCTGCGTCGCTTGCTGGTGGGCGGTCACACGTCGATCCCGCTGGACCTGACGCTGATCCCGCTGCGCTCGACCAGTGAGCAGAGCCTGAAGACATTCCGCGCACTGTTCATCAACTTGCTGCACATGCGGGAAATCACCGCAGCCAAACTCAAGCAGCTGTTCCTCGATGCGTTCGAACACAGCCTGCGCTCCGGCAGCGTCGACTACATTGCCGCGTGCGAAGAAGCCTTCCGCGATGTCCGTCGCATGGAGCAGGACTACAACGCTCTGGTTCTGGCAGGTCCGCTGGTTGAAGCGCTGGCCAACGGCGTGAAACAACGCGACATCTTGCGCGGCAAGCTGCATCGCCTCTCGCCACTGCTCGATTCGTTGCTCGGCACCTGGCAGGACTACTCCAACGCACGCAAGGAAGAGCTGGTCATTCAGGCCGAGCACTATCGCGGCGAGCAAGACGCGCTGCAAAACGATCAGCGTGGCGGCACTCAGGAACTGATGCGCCTGGAGCGTGAGATCAGCAACATCCAGCGCTGGATCGGCGAACTGGCTGTGCTGAAGAATCGTTTCGCGCTGGTCGACGACGTCAAAACGCTTGAACAGCAGTTGCTGGCTGCCAAAGACGCGCATGATGAACTGGCAGGTGCACTGGCTCAGTCTCGTCAGTTCAGTGCGGAAGATCTGGATGAGCGCCTGCGCGATCTGGAAAAACGCCTGAAGTCGGTGAAGCAGCAACTCGATCACGCTGACAACAACAGCTATGCCCGTCTTCGCGAAGAGTTTTCCCAACCCGATGTCGAACGCCTGATGCGCCTGTTCAACAGCGCACTGTTCAGCCTGCCGTTGGGTGAGCAAGGCATTGCGCTGGACGACGGCGAAGCGTGGGTCAAATCTCTGGAAGCGATTCTCGACGGCTTCAAAGGCGAGCGTTTCGAAGTGCCGGGGCTGTCGATCAACCTTTCGCACATCGAACCGCCCGCCTTGCAGGCACTGGCTGACCGCGCGGCCTTGCGCGATCAGAAAGAACGCCTGGAGAAAGAGCTCAAACAGCTGAAAACCCAGCAAGCGGTGGCGGCTGACCGCGCTGCGAGCAAGACTCAGACTGAAGCGCTGTATCAACAGGTGCTGGACGCTCAGAAGGCGCTGGAAGATTTCCGCCGTACCCAGACGTTGACGGCCGAGGAAGGCGAGAAGCTGGAGCAACTGGCGCAGATGGAAGCCGCGCAAGACGAACTCAAACGTTCCAGCGATGCTTTCACCGAGCGCGTCCAACAACTGTCGGCCAAGCTGCAATTGGTCGGCCGTCAGATTGGTGATCTCGAATCCAAACAACGCACGCTGGACGACGCCTTGCGTCGCCGTCAGCTATTGCCCACAGATCTGCCATTCGGCACTCCGTTCATGGAGCCCGTGGACGACTCGCTGGATAACTTGCTGCCATTGCTCAATGACTATCAGGACAGCTGGCAAGGTCTGCTGCGCTGCGACGGTCAGATTGAAGCGCTGTACGCGCAGGTACGCCTGAAAGGCGTCGCCAAGTTCGACAGCGAAGACGACATGGAGCGACGCCTGCAATTGTTGATCAACGCCTATGCGCACCGCACCGATGAAGCCCTGACGCTGGGCAAGGCTCGGCGTGCAGCCGTCACCGACATTGCACGTACGCTGCGGAACATCCGCAGTGACTATGACAGCCTTGAACACCAACTGGCATTGTTCAACCGCGAGATCAACCGTCGTCAGGTCTCCAACCTCGAAAGCTTCCGCATCGTGCTCGCGCCGAACAAAGAAGCGCTCAAGCACATCGATCAGATCATCCACAGCGCCGGTCAGTACGAAGAAGGCGAAACGCTGTCGGTGTTCGACCTGAGTCAGAGCGCAGAACAGGACAACAAGAACGAAGAGGCCAAGGAATACCTGGCGCGTCTCGTGGCCGCGAACCATAACCAACTGGGCCTGAAAGACCTGTTCGAGTTGGCGTTCGAAATCACCAAGGTGAACAGCCAGCCGGTTATCCACACCGACATCGACGGTGCGGCGTCCAACGGCACGACCATGACCATCAAGGCGCTAACCAACATGTACTTGTTGCTGCACTTGATGGACCGCGATCAGGCTGGTCGCGTTCGGCTGCCTTACTATCTGGATGAAGCGGCTGACATTGACGAAAGAAACCAGGCGGCGCTGCTGGAGACAAGCCTGCAATTGGGCTTCGTGCCAATCCTGGCGAGCGTGAAGCCTCAGGTGTCGGCACACGTAGCGATCGACCTTGAAGGCGGCAGTGGCCCTGCCGGGATCTACATCGATGAGGCGGACTGGAAGTACATTCGTCGTCGTGACGAAGTGACAACCGTCAAAGCCGTTGAAGTGGCTGAAGAAGCGGCGGAATAAGCTGAACTGAGTTGGACAGAAAGCCCCGCAGAGATGCGGGGCTTTTTTGTGGGTGTGTTTCAGCGATCAAGGGTGTTGCGTAAGGAGGCTTGAACATCTGGGAGCCGTTATCGCAAATGGGCTGATTACGCTTTGAGATGCGGGGACGAGGATCCAGAGCGTTGTGCACGCTTTGGTCGGAGTGAGCTAGCTCAGGATGAAACCGTAAGGGCTTCAAGCTTTTTCACGCGCAAAAACAAAACCCCATCTGCATTCGCAGATGGGGTTTTGGAATTTAATCTTGACGATGACCTACTCTCACATGGGGAAACCCCACACTACCATCGGCGATGCATCGTTTCACTGCTGAGTTCGGGATGGGATCAGGTGGTTCCAACGCTCTATGGTCGTCAAGAAATTCGTGTACTGACTCGTGACCGTATGGCCTCGCTTCAGCAAATCGGGTATGTGATCAGGTCTTGCCTGTCTTGCAAACTTTCGGTGCGTGTCGTCTTCACAGTCACCGCAATCTGTGCTCATCGAGTCGCAGATTGCTTGGGTGTTATATGGTCAAGCCTCACGGGCAATTAGTATTGGTTAGCTCAACGCCTCACAGCGCTTACACACCCAACCTATCAACGTCGTAGTCTTCGACGGCCCTTCAGGGAACTCAAGGTTCCAGTGAGATCTCATCTTGAGGCAAGTTTCCCGCTTAGATGCTTTCAGCGGTTATCTTTTCCGAACATAGCTACCCGGCAATGCCACTGGCGTGACAACCGGAACACCAGAGGTTCGTCCACTCCGGTCCTCTCGTACTAGGAGCAGCCCCTCTCAAATCTCAAACGTCCACGGCAGATAGGGACCGAACTGTCTCACGACGTTCTAAACCCAGCTCGCGTACCACTTTAAATGGCGAACAGCCATACCCTTGGGACCGGCTTCAGCCCCAGGATGTGATGAGCCGACATCGAGGTGCCAAACACCGCCGTCGATATGAACTCTTGGGCGGTATCAGCCTGTTATCCCCGGAGTACCTTTTATCCGTTGAGCGATGGCCCTTCCATACAGAACCACCGGATCACTAAGACCTACTTTCGTACCTGCTCGACGTGTCTGTCTCGCAGTCAAGCGCGCTTTTGCCTTTATACTCTACGACCGATTTCCGACCGGTCTGAGCGCACCTTCGTACTCCTCCGTTACTCTTTAGGAGGAGACCGCCCCAGTCAAACTACCCACCATACACTGTCCTCGATCCGGATAACGGACCTGAGTTAGAACCTCAAAGTTGCCAGGGTGGTATTTCAAGGATGGCTCCACGCGAACTGGCGTCCACGCTTCAAAGCCTCCCACCTATCCTACACAAGCAAATTCAAAGTCCAGTGCAAAGCTATAGTAAAGGTTCACGGGGTCTTTCCGTCTAGCCGCGGATACACTGCATCTTCACAGCGATTTCAATTTCACTGAGTCTCGGGTGGAGACAGCGCCGCCATCGTTACGCCATTCGTGCAGGTCGGAACTTACCCGACAAGGAATTTCGCTACCTTAGGACCGTTATAGTTACGGCCGCCGTTTACCGGGGCTTCGATCAAGAGCTTCGCGTTAGCTAACCCCATCAATTAACCTTCCGGCACCGGGCAGGCGTCACACCCTATACGTCCACTTTCGTGTTTGCAGAGTGCTGTGTTTTTAATAAACAGTCGCAGCGGCCTGGTATCTTCGACCGGCATGAGCTTACGGAGCAAGTCCTTCACCCTCACCGGCGCACCTTCTCCCGAAGTTACGGTGCCATTTTGCCTAGTTCCTTCACCCGAGTTCTCTCAAGCGCCTTGGTATTCTCTACCCAACCACCTGTGTCGGTTTGGGGTACGGTTCCTGGTTACCTGAAGCTTAGAAGCTTTTCTTGGAAGCATGGCATCAACCACTTCGTGTTCCAAAGAACACTCGTCATCAGCTCTCGGCCTTAAGATCCCGGATTTACCTAAGATCTCAGCCTACCACCTTAAACCTGGACAACCAACGCCAGGCTGGCCTAGCCTTCTCCGTCCCTCCATCGCAATAACCAGAAGTACAGGAATATTAACCTGTTTTCCATCGACTACGCTTTTCAGCCTCGCCTTAGGGACCGACTAACCCTGCGTCGATTAACGTTGCGCAGGAAACCTTGGTCTTTCGGCGTGGGTGTTTTTCACACCCATTGTCGTTACTCATGTCAGCATTCGCACTTCTGATACCTCCAGCAAGCTTCTCAACTCACCTTCACAGGCTTACAGAACGCTCCTCTACCGCATCATCAAAAGATGATACCCGTAGCTTCGGTGCATGGTTTGAGCCCCGTTACATCTTCCGCGCAGGCCGACTCGACTAGTGAGCTATTACGCTTTCTTTAAAGGGTGGCTGCTTCTAAGCCAACCTCCTAGCTGTCTAAGCCTTCCCACATCGTTTCCCACTTAACCATGACTTTGGGACCTTAGCTGACGGTCTGGGTTGTTTCCCTTTTCACGACGGACGTTAGCACCCGCCGTGTGTCTCCCATGCTCGGCACTTGTAGGTATTCGGAGTTTGCATCGGTTTGGTAAGTCGGGATGACCCCCTAGCCGAAACAGTGCTCTACCCCCTACAGTGATACATGAGGCGCTACCTAAATAGCTTTCGAGGAGAACCAGCTATCTCCGAGCTTGATTAGCCTTTCACTCCGATCCACAGGTCATCCGCTAACTTTTCAACGGTAGTCGGTTCGGTCCTCCAGTCAGTGTTACCTAACCTTCAACCTGCCCATGGATAGATCGCCCGGTTTCGGGTCTATTCCCAGCGACTAGACGCCCTATTAAGACTCGCTTTCGCTACGCCTCCCCTATTCGGTTAAGCTCGCCACTGAAAATAAGTCGCTGACCCATTATACAAAAGGTACGCAGTCACCCAACAAAGTGGGCTCCCACTGCTTGTACGCATACGGTTTCAGGATCTATTTCACTCCGCTCTCCGCGGTTCTTTTCGCCTTTCCCTCACGGTACTGGTTCACTATCGGTCAGTCAGTAGTATTTAGCCTTGGAGGATGGTCCCCCCATGTTCAGACAAGGTTTCTCGTGCCCCGTCCTACTCGATTTCATTGACAAGAGATTTTCGCGTACAGGGCTATCACCCACTATGGCCGCACTTTCCAGAGCGTTCCGCTAATCTCAAATCAACTTAAGGGCTGGTCCCCGTTCGCTCGCCACTACTAAGGGAATCTCGGTTGATTTCTTTTCCTCAGGGTACTTAGATGTTTCAGTTCCCCTGGTTCGCCTCTTACGCCTATGTATTCAGCGTAAGATAACTGTCTTATGACAGCTGGGTTCCCCCATTCAGACATCTCCGGATCACAGTCTGTTTGCCGACTCCCCGAAGCTTTTCGCAGGCTACCACGTCTTTCATCGCCTCTGACTGCCAAGGCATCCACCGTATGCGCTTCTTCACTTGACCATATAACCCCAAGCAATCTGGTTATACTGTGAAGACGACATTCGCCGAAAGTTTGCATTCACAAACTTTACCTTAGCCTGAATGAACACCAGTGAAAGTGCCATCCAGTCTATCTTTCTATCACATACCCAAATTTTTAAAGAACGATTCTGACAAAGATCAGAAATCAACATTCAGCCTTCAATCGAAGGAAATGCTCATTTCTAAGCTTTAGCGGACAACTGTCTGTACCCAACTACTACGGTAAATGGTGGAGCCAAGCGGGATCGAACCGCTGACCTCCTGCGTGCAAGGCAGGCGCTCTCCCAGCTGAGCTATGGCCCCGTATCGCTACAGGGTGCACCGGTAATTGGTGGGTCTGGGCAGATTCGAACTGCCGACCTCACCCTTATCAGGGGTGCGCTCTAACCAACTGAGCTACAGACCCAATCGTCTTCTTCAATGAATCAAGCAATTCGTGTGGGAACTTGCGAAGAAGCTGAGTCTTCGATTAAGGAGGTGATCCAGCCGCAGGTTCCCCTACGGCTACCTTGTTACGACTTCACCCCAGTCATGAATCACACCGTGGTAACCGTCCCCCCGAAGGTTAGACTAGCTACTTCTGGTGCAACCCACTCCCATGGTGTGACGGGCGGTGTGTACAAGGCCCGGGAACGTATTCACCGCGACATTCTGATTCGCGATTACTAGCGATTCCGACTTCACGCAGTCGAGTTGCAGACTGCGATCCGGACTACGATCGGTTTTGTGGGATTAGCTCCACCTCGCGGCTTGGCAACCCTCTGTACCGACCATTGTAGCACGTGTGTAGCCCAGGCCGTAAGGGCCATGATGACTTGACGTCATCCCCACCTTCCTCCGGTTTGTCACCGGCAGTCTCCTTAGAGTGCCCACCATAACGTGCTGGTAACTAAGGACAAGGGTTGCGCTCGTTACGGGACTTAACCCAACATCTCACGACACGAGCTGACGACAGCCATGCAGCACCTGTCTCAATGTTCCCGAAGGCACCAATCCATCTCTGGAAAGTTCATTGGATGTCAAGGCCTGGTAAGGTTCTTCGCGTTGCTTCGAATTAAACCACATGCTCCACCGCTTGTGCGGGCCCCCGTCAATTCATTTGAGTTTTAACCTTGCGGCCGTACTCCCCAGGCGGTCAACTTAATGCGTTAGCTGCGCCACTAAGAGTTCAAGACTCCCAACGGCTAGTTGACATCGTTTACGGCGTGGACTACCAGGGTATCTAATCCTGTTTGCTCCCCACGCTTTCGCACCTCAGTGTCAGTATGAGCCCAGGTGGTCGCCTTCGCCACTGGTGTTCCTTCCTATATCTACGCATTTCACCGCTACACAGGAAATTCCACCACCCTCTGCCCTACTCTAGCTTGCCAGTTTTGGATGCAGTTCCCAGGTTGAGCCCGGGGATTTCACATCCAACTTAACAAACCACCTACGCGCGCTTTACGCCCAGTAATTCCGATTAACGCTTGCACCCTCTGTATTACCGCGGCTGCTGGCACAGAGTTAGCCGGTGCTTATTCTGTCGGTAACGTCAAAACACTAACGTATTAGGTTAATGCCCTTCCTCCCAACTTAAAGTGCTTTACAATCCGAAGACCTTCTTCACACACGCGGCATGGCTGGATCAGGCTTTCGCCCATTGTCCAATATTCCCCACTGCTGCCTCCCGTAGGAGTCTGGACCGTGTCTCAGTTCCAGTGTGACTGATCATCCTCTCAGACCAGTTACGGATCGTCGCCTTGGTGAGCCATTACCTCACCAACTAGCTAATCCGACCTAGGCTCATCTGATAGCGTGAGGTCCGAAGATCCCCCACTTTCTCCCGTAGGACGTATGCGGTATTAGCGTCCCTTTCGAGACGTTGTCCCCCACTACCAGGCAGATTCCTAGGCATTACTCACCCGTCCGCCGCTGAATCAGGGAGCAAGCTCCCTTCATCCGCTCGACTTGCATGTGTTAGGCCTGCCGCCAGCGTTCAATCTGAGCCATGATCAAACTCTTCAGTTCAATACTGCAATCGGGTTTTGAGAAAACCCTATAAACTTGGCTCAGCAATCGTTGGTTAAACCATGATTTCTCGTGGAGTAACATGCGATGCTGATAATCAGTTGACTTCAGTCTTACAGCGCAAGCACCCACACGAATTGCTTGATTCAGTTGTTAAAGAGCGGTTGGTTAAGAGCTTTTCGTCTCAACCGAGGCGCGCATTCTACAGCGTCCTCTGTATCTGTCAAGCGGTTATTTTCAGAAGTTTTCAAAGTTTCCTTTGCAACTTCAACCACTTGCGCTTCGTTCGACTTGGCGTCTCACGTCAGCGGGAGGCGAATTCTACAGCGTTACAATCTGCTGTCAACTCCCTTTTTCACCGCTGTCGATTCAAGCATCTGAACCGAAGCCCTTCCTCGCTGCTTACTTCGTCCAACTCGTTGATTCTCAAGGAGTTTTCCGTTTCGTCTGCGCCGGAAGTGGGGCGAATTATAGAGACATTCAGAGGGGCGTCAAGCACTTATTTAAACTTTTGTTACAGCAGCTGCTCTTCTCCCCGTCCGACGCGGGATTCGCCGAGCAATTGCAGGGATTCTAAGTATCAACAGGAAAGCGCCAATGCCGGCATATATAGCCCACTCTTTTAGATCTGCCCTAACGATCCACAACATATGCAGCAATCCCAGCCCGAGGACGGCGTAGCTGAGCCGATGGAGTTTCTTCCACCGCGCACCCAAACGACGCTGGCTGTAACGATTGGACGTTAACGCCAGCGCCAGCAAACAGAGGAAACCCAGGCTCCCGACAATAATGTAAGGCCGCTTGACCAGCTCGACGCCGAGCTGCGCCCAGTCGAATCCCAGGATAAAGAACCCATACGCCAGCATGTGCACCACCACACAGGCAAAACACCACAGCCCCAACTGGCGGCGAACCGCGACCCAGCCCGGCCACCCACTCACTCGCTGCAAAGGCGTCATCGCCAAGGTGATCAACAGCAGCACGAGCGTGCCCAAGCCAAAACGATCCACCAGCACCTTTCCGGGATCGGGTCCCAAATCGAGAAGCCACGCCTGACGGAGCCACACGACAGGCGGGATGCAGATGGCAATGAAGACAGACAGACGCCAGAACGGATAACGCATCAATAGTTTTTCCGAAGATCCAAGCCTGTATAGAGAGAAGCCACCTGCTCGCCATATCCGTTGAACATTTCTGTCTGCCGAATATTGGGACTGAACAGCCCACTGGGAAGACGCCGCTCGTGGGCTTGCGTCCAGCGCGGGTGATCGACGGTAGGGTTTACATTGGCATAGAAGCCGTACTCATTCGCCGCGATGCTTTGCCACGTGGTTTTCGGCTGCTCGCTCACCAGGCTGATGCGCACAATCGATTTCACACTCTTGAAGCCGTATTTCCATGGAACGACCAAGCGCAACGGTGCACCGTTCTGGTTTGGCAGCTCACGTCCGTACATGCCCACCGCCAGAATCGCCAGTGGATTCATCGCTTCGTCCAGTCGCAGCCCTTCCACATAAGGCCAGTCGATCAACGCAAAACCGGATCGCTGACCCGGCATCGTCTTCGGGTCTTGCAGCGTTTCGAAGCGAATGTATTTTGCATTCGCCGTCGGCTCGACTTGCTTGAGCAGGGCGGAAATCGGAAAGCCCATCCAGGGGATTACCATCGACCAGGCCTCGACACAACGCAATCGGTAGATGCGCTCTTCCAATTGATAAGGCTTCATGAAGTCTTCAAGCGCATAGCGCCCAGGTTTGCCCACTTCCCCGTCGATCACCACACTCCAAGGCTCGGTCTTGAGTGAACCGGCGTTTTGCGCAGGGTCGCCCTTATCGGTGCCGAACTCGTAGAAGTTGTTGTAGTGGGTCGCGTCCTTGAACGGGGTAATGGCCTCGCCCTTGACCGTCATGGCCTGCCACTGGGTGGTTGAGAGCTTGTCTTTGAACCAGCTCGGGGCGGCACCCGGCTCGACATCGGCGTATTGCGACGCATCGCTGGCCACGGACCAGCGCGGCAACGCACCGACAGCAAGCCCGGCAAGCGAGCTTCCCAGCAGAGAGCGGCGAGAGAGATAGAAGGATTCTGGTGTGACATCCGACTCTTTGCAGTCAGAGGCCAAAGGGGATTTGATCAGCATGATGACTCCGCAGCGATGGAGAACTGAAGCATCTATAGCTGCGGAGTATGCGGGAAAGGAGGCGGTTCGAACTACTTGTGCCGACGCAAGCGCAACAGATACTGAATCGGACCGGATGCTGCGTAACCAAGGAAAATCAGCAGCAGAATGCGTGGCGGATCGCTGAATACGACAGCAAAGACCAACACCACTGCCAGAATCGCAACGAAAGGCACACGCCCTTTCAGATCCAACTCCTTGAAGCTGTTGTACTTGATGTTACTGACCATCAGCATGCCCGCCGCCGCGACCAGCAGAGCGACCAGAAAAGACAGTTTGGAGCCCTGGATGCCGTAGTCGCTGAATGCCCACACGGTTCCGGCCACGACGCCCGCTGCAGCCGGACTGGCCAGGCCAATGAAATAGCGCTTGTCGGCTTTGCCCACTTGCGTATTGAAACGCGCAAGGCGCAGTGCGGCGCCTGCGACATAGATAAAGGCGACCATCCAGCCGACTTTGCCCATGTCACCCAACGCCCAGCCGAATGCCAGCAGCGCCGGCGCCACACCGAAGGCAACCATGTCGGACAGCGAGTCGTACTCGGCGCCGAACGCACTTTGGGTATTGGTCATGCGCGCGACGCGACCATCCAGCCCGTCGAGGACCATGGCCACGAATATGGCGATGGCCGAAAACGCGAAGTATTTGCTCGCCCCCGCCAGATCACCCGCACTCATCGCGCTTTGAGCACTCATCGCGCTGATGATAGCGTAGAAACCCGCGAACAGGTTCGCCGTGGTAAAGAGGTTCGGCAGCAGATAAATGCCGCGATGTCTGACCTTGCGGCCTTCGGCGTCGTGACCCTCTTCTATATGTTCATCGATCGGTAGCAGGCTTTCGGCGTCAGAGGCCTTGTTCGGCTCTTCGGGACGTTCGCTCATGGACAATACCTTGCAGCTATGAAATTTCGACAGATGCTTGCGGCGACGTCGCGCCGGCAAACGATGCAGCTTTATACCAGATGAGCCCCCATAACGAAAAAACGCGACCCAGAGGTCGCGTTCTTCGTTAACCGGAACCCGATTTATACAATCTTAGTTCTTGGTCTGGTCCACGATTTTGTTCTTCGCGATCCAAGGCATCATCGAGCGCAGTTGCTCGCCGATGATTTCGATGCCGTGAGCCTTGTTGTTACGGCGCTTGGCGGTCATCGATGCGTAGTTGCTTGCGCCTTCAGCGATGAACATCTTCGCGTATTCGCCGTCCTGGATGCGCTTCAGAGCATTGCGCATGGCCTGACGGGATTCAGCGTTGATGACCTCAGGACCGGTCACGTACTCGCCGTATTCGGCGTTGTTGGAGATCGAGTAGTTCATGTTGGCGATACCGCCTTCGTACATGAGGTCAACGATAAGCTTCAGTTCGTGCAGGCACTCGAAGTAAGCCATTTCTGGCGCGTAGCCCGCTTCAACCAGGGTTTCGAAACCGGCTTTGACCAGCTCGACGGTACCGCCGCACAGTACGGCTTGTTCGCCGAACAGGTCAGTTTCGGTTTCGTCTTTGAACGTGGTTTCGATGATGCCGGTACGGCCGCCGCCAACGCCCGAGGCGTAGGACAGAGCAACGTTTTTGGCATTGCCGGAAGCGTCCTGGTAAACAGCGATCAGGTCAGGGATGCCGCCGCCTTTGACGAATTCGGTACGCACGGTGTGACCTGGCGCTTTTGGCGCGATCATGATCACGTCCAGGTCGGCACGTGGAACGACCTGGTTGTAGTGGATAGCGAAACCGTGGGAGAAGGCCAGGGTGGCGCCTTTCTTGATGTTCGGCTCGATTTCGTTCTTGTACAGCTGGGACTGGAATTCGTCCGGGGTCAGGATCATGACCAGGTCAGCAGCGGCAACGGCGGAAGCAACGTCAGTCACTTTCAGGCCGTGGGCTTCAGCCTTGGCGACAGTAGCCGAACCTTTACGCAGACCAACAGTGACATCAACGCCGGAGTCTTTCAGGTTGCACGCTTGAGCGTGGCCTTGGGAGCCGTAACCGATGATGGCCACTTTCTTGCCCTGGATGATCGAAAGGTCGCAGTCTTTGTCGTAATAAACTTTCATGAAATTCCCCTGTTATCTCGGCCGTTCAGGCCATTCGCAAAATTAAGTTAGATGCTCAGTACTTTGTCGCCGCGGGCGATGCCCGTTACGCCGCTGCGTACTGTTTCCAGGATGGCACTGGTGCCGATCGCCTGGATGAAGCTGTCCAGTTTGTCGCTCGTCCCTGCCAGCTGCACCGTGTAGACGCTGCTGGAAACATCAACGATCTGGCCGCGGAAGATGTCCGTGGTGCGCTTGATTTCCGCACGTTGGGCACCCGTAGCCTTGACCTTGATCAGCATCAGCTCGCGCTCGATATGGGCACTTTCCGACAGATCGACCAGCTTGACCACTTCAACCAGCTTGTTGAGGTTCTTGGTGATCTGCTCGATCACCTCATCGTGACCGACGGTGGTCAGCGTCAGACGCGACAGGGTCGGGTCCTCGGTCGGCGCCACGGTCAGGCTTTCGATGTTGTAGTTACGCTGCGAAAACAGGCCGACGACGCGAGACAAGGCACCCGGTTCGTTTTCCAGCAAAAGCGAAATGATGTGCCGCATATTAGGTACGCTCCGTCTTGCTCAGCCACATGTCGCGCATCGACCCGTCTCTGATCTGCATCGGATAGACGTGTTCGGCGACGTCGACCTGGATGTCGAGGAACACCAGGCGATCCTTCATGGCGAACGCTTCTTCCATTTTCGGCTTCAAGTCTTTCAGATCGGTGATCTTCATGCCGACGTGACCGTAGGCTTCGACCAGCTTCACGAAATCAGGCAGCGACTCCATGTAGGAGTGCGAGTGACGACCGCTGTAGCTCATGTCCTGCCACTGACGGACCATGCCAAGCACGCCATTGTTGAGCAGAATGATCTTAACCGGCAGGTTGTACTGTAGGCAGGTCGACAGCTCCTGAATGTTCATCTGGATACTGCCTTCACCCGTCACACAGGCAACATGTGCATCAGGGAAGCTCAGCGCTACGCCCATGGCCGCAGGAAGACCGAAGCCCATGGTGCCCAGACCACCGGAGTTGATCCAGCGGTTAGGCTTGTTGAAACGGTAGTACTGCGCGGCAAACATCTGATGCTGCCCCACGTCGGAGGTGACATAGGCATCGCCCTTGGTCACTTCGCACAGAGTTTCGATCACCGCCTGAGGCTTGATGACGCTGCCGTCACCGCGGTTGTACGGAAACAGGTCGCCGCCCGCACGCCATTCGTCAATCTGCTTCCACCAGGTCGCCACCGATTCCTTGTTAGGGGTCTCACCGATTTCCTTGAGTGTCGCAACCATTTCGGTCAGGACGCTTTCTACAGGACCTACGATGGGCACGTCAGCCTTGATGGTCTTGGAGATCGAAGCCGGGTCGATATCGATGTGAATGATCTTGGCGCCAGGACAGAAACGCGAGGCGCCGTTGATCACGCGATCGTCGAAACGCGCGCCGACAGCCAGAATAACGTCAGAATGGTGCATGGCCAGGTTGGCGGTGTAGCTGCCGTGCATGCCCAGCATGCCGACGAACTGGCGATCGGTCCCCGGATAGCAGCCCAGGCCCATCAAGGTATTGGTCACCGGAGCGTTCAGCATTTGCGAGAGCTCGGTCAGCGGTGCCGAACCGTTGCCCATCACCACGCCGCCACCGGCGTAGATGATCGGACGCTTGGCGGCCAGGAGCATCTCCACCGCCTTGCGAATCTGCCCCGAATGACCACGAACTGCCGGACTGTAGGAGCGCAACTTGGCTTTTTTCGGGAAGACGTATTCGAATTTCTCGGCCGGGTTGGTCATGTCTTTTGGAATGTCGACCACGACAGGACCAGGACGGCCGGACTGCGCCAGGTAGAACGCCTTCTTCAGGACTTCCGGAATTTCCGACGGATGCTTGATCATGAAGCTGTGCTTCACGATCGGACGGGAGATACCGATCATGTCGGTTTCCTGGAATGCGTCGGTCCCCACCATGTTGCTGGGTACCTGACCCGACAGGACAACCATCGGAATCGAGTCCATATAGGCGGTCGCGATACCGGTGATGGCGTTGGTCGCACCGGGACCTGAAGTCACCAGTACCACGCCAGCCTTGCCGGTGGCGCGCGCATAACCGTCAGCCATGTGGGTCGCAGCCTGTTCGTGACGAACGAGGATGTGGCTCACGGCCGGCTCTTTGAACAGCGCGTCGTAAATATGCAGGAGGGCACCGCCCGGGTACCCATAGATATGCTCAACGCCTTCGTCACGCAAAAAGCGGACGACCATTTCAGCGCCAGATAAAAGCTCCACGTTGTTCACCTCTAAAACGCCAGAATACCGTCCACACAAACGAGGAGACGGGTCTTAATAGGTTTACTGCAAAGCAGAGCATGAGCGACGGTGGTCGCCGACTACGTCAGCACTGACTGAGCAAGTATTGGGAGCGCCCCTAAGTGTTTCGGGGTCTTCCCACCCAGCGCGAGGTAACGCGTTGCGGGTGTTACAGGTCGGCGCGGGTGTGCGCCTCATGATCTACCGAGACGGTCTGCTTCTGGCAGTCCCTCTACAGCGAACTTTGGATTGTTCTGATTCGCCCCGCTCAAGTCAAGTCATCGATGCGCTTTCTTCACCCACGCTGATCGAAAAAGCACCGAATGAGGTCGCCATGGCGTGCTTGTGATAGGTTGCGTCAGCACCGCAAACGACGTTAAAGGAAGCAGTATGCGCTGGATGATTCTTGCCACCGCGCTGACGCTGGCAGTTGGGACTGCTACCGGTCAGGCGGCCCAGATCTATAAATGGGTCGATGCACAGGGGGTGACGCACTTCGACGCCCAGCCGCCTGCCGGACAGTCGGTTCAGGAAATCGACATACAAAAGCCGGTCGCGCCACCCACCGCTGCGCCGGCGACCCGCCCGGATGCCAATCAGGAACAGCAGGCCATCGACACTAAAGTGAAGAAGCAGGTCGCGGCCGACGCTGCCAAGCGCAAAGCGTATTGCGATCGCCAACGCACCAACCTTGCGCAGTTACAAAACAATCCGCGGGTGCGTGAAGAGGTCAACGGAGAATACAGACGCTTTACCGAAGAGGAGCGTCAGGCACGTATCGCCGAGGTCAAGAGGTCCATCGACGATACCTGCAACTGAGCGTCAAACCGACTCTGTGATCAGCCGATCGAACTGTGCCAGCAGTGCTTGCAGATTGCGGGTTTCCTGGACGCGGCTGGCGTAGACCATTTGCGCCATTTCCAGAATGCCCGATGCATTGGGCAATGCCAGATTCTGCTCAAGGATGATTTTCATCCGGGGCAGGAAGATCCATTGCAGCCACTGATCGAAGTCCAGCGTGTCGACGCAGAACGGCTCGCGGCTCGAGAGATCTTCGTCGCTGGGCGGGACCTCTTTCCACCAGCCCAGCGCGCGAAGTTCACGCTCGATCAACAGCAACTGATCGGCAATCTCCGGAAATCTTTTATCCATTGGCCTTCTGCCGTGCCAGCGCTGCACCGGCAGCGTCGCCCTGTTTCTCACGCGCTTGTGCAATCAGCCCCCACAGGCTCGCCTGCAAGCTGGCGCGGCCGTTGGCATAGGTCAGACCACGACGCGCCAGTTGCTCAGCCTGAGGCGCATCGCCCTGGGCCAGACGCACTTGCGCCAGTTTGTAGAGCACCTGAGGTTCGCGTGGCGCGACACGTTGAGCGCGTTCGAGGCTGGACGAAGCACCGTTGAGGTCGCCACTGCTCTGTTGTTGCTGCGCGGTGGTTAGCAGTGCCAGGACCGGACCGTCCAGTTGCTCGTCGGCTGACAGGCCGCCGCTGCTTGACGCCGACGGAATGCCGGTCGGCGCCGACGCAGGCATGTTGTAGGTGTTGCTGGTCGCGGCAGGTGGTGTGTAGCTGTTGTTGATCGGCGCCTGGTTGACCGGAGCGGTGTTGATCGGGGCAGTACTGATCGGCGCCGAGGTCGGCGGGACGAAGGTCGAGATCGGTGCGGCACTGGCGTTGGCGCCGCCCGGGACCATCACGGTGACACCCGAGTCTTCTTGAATCGATTGGGCCTGCGCCGGGCTCTGCACCGGCGCACGATAGGCGGTGTTACGGTTTGCCGAGACACGCTCGCTGTTGGACACGCGCGAGCCGGAGTCCACCACCGGAATGTTGCCGGGCGTCTGACTGGCGCAACCATTAAGCAAAGCCAGAGCCGTTAAAGCCGGAATCCACCACTTGTTCACTTCACATCCTCTTCGCTTAGTTCAACCAGCCTTTGACCCAGTCCATCACCGACTCGGCGGGCGCTGACGGCCCGCCACACGCTGGCCCGGGTTGCGGCTCACTGCCGCGAATATACGGCATCTGTACGGCGCCCGGGCAGCTGGCGTCGGTGCCTTGCCCGGTTGAAGCATTCACCCAGGCCTGAACCACGTTGTCCGGCATCGCCATGTCCAGCGGAAGCGGGTCGGCTTTCTTCATGAAGCTGGTCCAGACCTGCAACGCGCCCGTGGCGCCGGTAAACGGTGTCTTGCCGTTGTCGTCGCGGCCCATCCAGACCACTGCCAGCAAATCCTGACTGAAGCCTGCGAACCAGCTGTCACGAGAATCGTTCGTTGTCCCCGACTTGCCCGCCAGATTCAGCGTGCTTGGCAATACGTTGTACACCGACTTGCCGGTGCCTTCGCGCATCACGCGCTGCATGGCGTTCTGCAGCAGATAAATGGAGCCCGGGTCGAAACGCTGCTGAATCTGGAACGGATAACGCTTGAGCGGCTCGCCCTCAGCGGTCAGCACGCTCCGGATACCCCGCAGTGGCGTGTTGAAGCCGCCGCTGGCAATGGTCTGGTACATCGTCGCCACTTCAATCGGGCTCAAGGCGCCAGCCCCGAGCAGCATCGACGGGAACGTCGGCCAATCGCGGGTTACGCCCAGCTTGGTGAGGGTCTTGAAGACATTCGGCACGCCCAGATCGAGCCCCAGCTTGGCGCTGGACAAGTTGTAGGAGTGCGCCAGGCCCTGATACAGGAAGATGTTGCCGTGGGCCTTGTGATCGAAGTTCTGCGGCTTCCAGATCTGGCCATCCGCGCCCTTGACCTGGAACGGCTCGTCTGCGACCCAACTGGTGAGCGTGTATTGCTGAGGACGCTCCAGCGCGGTCAGGTAAATCGCCGGCTTTACCAGCGAGCCGATCGGACGCACGGCATCCAGCGCACGGTTGAATCCGGCAAATCCGGCCTGACGGCTGCCGATCAACGCCTGCACTTCGCCCGTTTCCGGATTGGTCACGACCATGGCCGTTTCCATTTCATCGGAACCCTTGCGACCCGCCATCTTCGCGAAACTCTCACGAACAGCGGCTTCCGACTTCATTTGCAGGATCGGGTCGAAGCTGGTGAAGATTCGCAGGCCTTCTTCGGTCAAGTCTTCGTCGCGATAGTCCTGACGCAGCTGACGTTTGACCAGGTCCAGGAAGTCCGGGAACGAGCTGTCGGCCAGCGAACCGGTCTTGGTCACGCCCAGCGGCATTTTCTTCGCTGCCGCCACGGCCTCAGGCGACGCAACACCTTGCTGCTCGAGCAGATCGAGCACCAGGTTACGGCGCTCCAGCGCCCGATCGGGATTGCGACGCGGGTTGTAGTAAGAAGGCCCCTTCACGAGACCGACCAACAGCGCCACCTGATGAAGCTTGAGCTCCGACAACGGCTGGCTGAAGAAATATTGACTCGCCAGCCCGAAACCGTGAACGGCGCGCTGGCCGTCCTGACCGACAAAGACTTCGTTGAGGTACGCCTCGAGGATTTCCTGCTTGCTGTAATGGATCTCCAACAGGATCGCCATCATGGCTTCGGTCAGTTTGCGTGTGATACTGCGCTCGTTGGTCAGGTAGAAGTTCTTGACCAGCTGCTGAGTCAGGGTAGAACCGCCCTGACGCATCTGTCCCGCCGAGGCGTTGACCCAGAAGGCCCGGGCAATCGACTTCGGCGACACGCCGAAGTGATGGTAAAAGTCTCGGTCTTCGACCGTGACCAGGGTATCGAGCAAATAAGGAGGTGCCTGATCGAGCTTGATCAGGATGCGGTCTTCGAGGTTTTTCGGGTAAAGACCGCCGATCATCAGCGGCTCAAGGCGTGCAACGGCGAGCTTGGAACCATTGGCGGCCGTCAGGTCGGCGACATAATCGCCCGAGAAGCGCACATGGATCTGCTGAGCGGGGTCCGCGCCTTCATAGAACTGAAAGCCGCGTGTATTCAGGTCGACGTTGTTGCCGTTCACCGCCGCCGCGCCCGGCCCGTTGGCAACGCTTTCACGCCGGTAGCCCAAGGCATCGAGCTCGATGAGGAAGTCATCACGGGACAGTTTCTGTCCGACGAACAGCTCCAATGGCCGCGCGTATACCTTGGCGGGAATCGTCCAGCGCTTGCCGGAGAATTTTTCCTGGACGATGGAGTCCAGGTACACCGCGAAGCAGGCAAGGATCACTATGCCCACGAGGCTGAGTTTCAAGGCCCAGCCCAACAGGCTGCGAAGGCGGCTGTTGGCGGGTTTGGGGGATTTTTTCGAAGTGCGGGATCGAGTCATGGCGGCGGATTATACGCACTTTCAAGATCATCGGCAGACCGCCCTCTCAGCGGTTTGCAGCAATGCACCAAGCGGCCATAATGGCCGCCTTTAGTCACCTTCTTTTTCGACTTATCACCTTTCAAGGATTGTCCGTGAGCCAGACACTGATAGCCGCTCTGCAAAACCCTGCCCTGTTCCCGCATCCGGTGGAGCAGTTTCAGGTCATTGAGACGCATATTTCCTGGGTGCTGCTCACAGGCCCCTTCGTCTACAAGATCAAGAAACCGATGAATTTCGGCTTCCTTGATTTCACCACCCTCTCCTCTCGCGAACACTTCTGCCAGCAGGAGCTCAAGCTGAATCAGCGCCTGACCGAGAATTTGTATCTGGAAGTGTTGCCGATCACCGGCAGCGCCGAAGCGCCTCAGTTGGGCGGCGACGGCGAGGCGATCGAATACGCGCTGAAAATGCGTCAGTTCCCACAGGACGGCCTGCTCAGCACCCTGCAAGCCAAAGGCGAACTGACCACTGCGCACATCGATGACATGGCGCGCCAGATTGCCGAGTTCCACGAAAAGGCGCCACGCGTACTGTCCGAAAACGAGCTGGGCTCGCCTGAAAGCGTGATGGCACCCGTCACCCAGAACTTCGAGCAGATTCTGCCGTTCCTCAGCGAAAAGGCCGATCTCATTCAGCTGGACGCCCTCGAAGCCTGGGCCAAGGCCAGCTACGAGCGCCTGAAGCCTCTGCTGAGTCAGCGCAAGGCCGAAGGCTTCATCCGCGAATGCCACGGCGATATCCACCTGGGCAACATCACGCTGATTGACGGCAAGGTCGTGATTTTCGACTGCATCGAATTCAACGAGCCGTTCCGTATGACCGACGTCTACGCCGACATCGGTTTCCTGGCAATGGACCTGGAGGACCGTGGCCTTAAGAGCCTGTCGCGCCGTCTGATCAGCCAATACCTGGAACATACCGGCGATTACGCGGGCCTGGAGTTGCTGAACTTCTATAAAGCC
This sequence comes from Pseudomonas abietaniphila, assembly GCF_039697315.1. Lineage (NCBI taxonomy): Bacteria > Pseudomonadati > Pseudomonadota > Gammaproteobacteria > Pseudomonadales > Pseudomonadaceae > Pseudomonas > Pseudomonas abietaniphila. The sequence goes on from NZ_CP155619.1 coordinate 2,288,846, forward strand.
TACCGTGCGCTGGTTAGGGCCAAGGTGTCGCTGTTCAGCCTGTCGCCCGATGCTGACCACGTGCAACGCGCCACCACCCTGCGCCAGTACCGCAACTACGCCAACCTGGCGGAAAGCTACAGCGCCATCCCGTCCAATTTCCTGGCGATCACCCACGGCGTTTCCGCTGTCGGCAAGAGCCACGTGGCGATGCGTCTGGTGGAAGCGCTGGGCGCCATTCGTCTGCGTTCCGATGTCGAGCGCAAGCGCCTGTTTGGTGACAGCAAAGACCTGTATGCAGCCGAGGTCAGTACTGCCACGTACAAACACCTGAAAGAACTGGCTGCCGTGGTGTTGCACGCGGGGTTCCCGGTCGTGATCGACGCGACGTACCTCAAGCACGAGCAGCGTCTGGCAACGGCACATGTTGCGGAAGCGACCGGCGCACCGTTCCTGATTCTCGACTGCGCGGCGCCCAAGGCAGTCATCGAAGGCTGGCTCGCGCAGCGTCAGGCCCAGAACCAGGACCCGTCTGACGCCACCATGGAGGTCATCGAAGCCCAACTGGCGAATCGCGAGCCGCTGACCGCAGACGAAACCCTGCGCAGCCGTCACGTGGAAACCAATTTGAGCGGTGATCTGGACAAGCTCGTTAACGACATTCGTCAGTACCTGCCCGGTCTGTAATCAAAGAACGTTCACCAATCATCGAGTCGTGAAGGAAGTCCCTTCACGGCTCGTAGATAGTGGCATTATACTGGCGTCAGAATTCCAACAAGGTGACGCCATGAACCAGCCCAAGCAGCTCGACTCCCCGCTCTTTGCCTTACTGCGAAGAGATGACGTGAACGCCTTCAACCTTCAACGCCCGAAAAGCGGCCCGATCGATCTCTCCGGCGGTGACTTTCGCGGCCTCGACCTGCGTGAGCTGAATGCAGATGACATCGACTTCAGCGACGCTTATTTTCGGTCCGCCGATCTGCGCGGCGTCGATTTCCGGACGGCGTCCCTGGAAGGCGCAAGCATCGCCCACGCCCAGATCTCCGGAGCGTACTTCCCGCCAGAACTGAGCGCCGACGAGATTCTGATGTCGGTTAATTTCGGCACACGCCTGCGTTACCGCACACGCTAAGCCTGCACGGCTCTCGCTCCACGCGAGTGGCCGGTGTCCCCCGCCCTGCATGCTCGGACATGCCGGGCCTGCCCGTTTGTCGCCTTAACGACATCTTTCGCTACCGTCCGGCGCTTCGCTGGGGGTTTTACCGAGCGTTGGTCCTTCCCCCTCTAATGGCTATCTATACTCATTCCATGGCTTGAGCCCGCAGTTTGTCCAGGCCTGTAAGGTTCTTGAATACGGAGCAACACCTTGCACGGAGGCAACATGGAAGACGAACTGCAACAGATGAAGAATCTGGGCAAGACTTCGGCCCAGTGGCTGCACGCCGCCGGTATCCACAACGAAGCAGACCTGCGCCGACTGGGCGCCATACACGCTTATCGCGCTGTCAAAACCCGAGGTTTTCGCACCTCCAAGGTCTTGCTCTATGCCATCGAAGGCGCACTGCTCGACCAGCATTGGTGCGACCTGCCGCTTGAAGTGAAAGCGTCGCTGAACAAACAACTCACCGGACTCGACAAGGAAGCCGCGCGGCCTCACGCCATAGACGTTGAAAAAATAGTTTGAGATCGCCTGTTGACTTACAAATGAGAATCACTATGATTATCACATCCGGTCGCGAGACTGGCTGGTAACCTGAAAGGCTCCTTGGTTCGGACTCTCAGATTATCTCCTCATCAGGCTAATCACGGTTTTTGACCCGGCTTTTTGCCGGGTCTTTTTTTGCCCGCGATAAGCAGCTCACTCATGTCCCCATGCCCAGCTGCGTCAGCAAATCGTCCAGCAGGCTCGATCCGCCCAATCGCATTCGGTGCGCCTCCAGCCAGTAAGGCCCAAACCGGGCTTGCGCCATCTCGAGGTAGGTCCGCGCCTCACTGACCGTGCGCACATTTCCAGACGCCTTGAATCCGACCTGCGCGCCCAGTTCGGCAATCGCCTCGATCAGGATCCGCGCTGCCTGCGGTGTTGCGCTGACGATCTGTTTACCGGTGCTGGTCTTGAGAAAGGCGACACCCTCGCGAATTGCCATCCGGCACACATCGTGGATGATCTGCGGATCGCGCAACACACCGGTTTCAAGGGTGACCGTCAGCGTCACGCGCCGTCCGCAGCGCGCTTTGCAGGCCGCGATCATTTCGGCACCAACCTGTTTGTCGCCCCCCAAATGCGCGTGGAACGGGTAGACCAAATCTATTTCATCGACCCCCGCGAGCACAGCGGCCTGTGTCTCCGACGCCACGGCGGCAACGGAGCCGCCGCCATTGGGGAAGTTCACTGCGGCCACCACCTTGATCTCTCTGGCCTGGGCGTTGTCGAGCGTGCGCCGGGCCAGTCCTGCGAACCTGGGTAACACACAGACTGCCGCGACGTTTCCTACCGGTGTCTTGGCTTTCTCGCACAAGGCCACAATGCGCTCTGCCGTGTCATCAGCGTTCAGCGACGTCAACTCCAGCAACGCTACCGCCGTTTGTGCCCATGCTTCGTCGCTCTCGTTCATCCTGTTCATGCCGCTTGCCTCACCCTTCGCTTAAGAGGGTGCGACGATAATCCAGCGAGGGTGCGCGTGAACGACCACGCAGGCGGTCGAGAGCTCACCTACGCGACTATCAGAAACGTCTTAAGGATATTGCCTGCAACAAATCACTCTGGTTGTCAGGTAGGCGGGCGCATCTGCGCGCAATAGTCCTGATCGGGTAACGCAGCGGTGTACCAGACGTAATCTGCGCTGCCCGGCTCGACCTCGCTGCCGACCTGCGCCAACAACAGCACGACGGGACGATCCGGACTGTTGAGGTCCGCCATGTGCAACGGAACACCCAGATCCTTGCGAACGTGATAGCTGCCCGCAAACAACAAGGCAGGCGCCGGCGCCTCCATGACACGGTGCGCCATGCGCCGGTCTCGTTGCTGTTGAACGGCGAGCATTGCAGGAAGGGCATCCTCGGGCAGCATGCCGCAGTGAGATTGGCGGACCTGATCCAACAACTGCGTGCGCACAGTATCGCGGGTTGATTGAGCACCGCTCAGCGCGGGACGCTGGTGGTAAATCGCTCCGATCTCTTCTTTGCTCAGGTTGGCGGACAGCACCGGGTACGGCTGGGCCAATGCAAACCGCATCACCGGTCCGTAAAGCGCCCAGTCCCAGCCTTTTTCCCACCCTAGCGAGACGGGCAAGTCGGCAGGGTAGCGGCCGTTCCGTATACCGCGCTGTACTTCATCGACCCGTCCCTGCTGATCCGGCGTCAGCATTTCCAGCAACAGGCTGCCTTGTGGACGCTGATCGCTGAGCGCCTGCAATAACCACAACTGTAAGGCGTGGTGATCGGGGTTGTCATGCTGCTCGCCCACGAGCACACGCGGCGCCCCGGCCAGATGAGAGATCAGCTGTTGCGGCGTCAACGCCTGTCCGGTGCCGAGATCACGAATCATGCCCAGATCCCTATGCTCACGCCCCTCGGGGCTTTGCCAGGAAGGTAGGGGTGGCAACGTCGGCGGCGACTGGCAGGCGCTCGCCAATGACAACATCAGAAACAGCAGGTAACGACGCACGCGACCTCCTTGTTCAACAAACCTTCCAGAACGGTTTACCGCGCAATGATCAACGGATGCCCCCGTTCGGGGTGACGCTGAACCAGCACTTCCAGGCCAAACACGGCCTTGAGCGCCTCCGGGACCAGCACCGTGTCTGGCGTACCCAGTGCATAGGGGCGGCCCGACTCCAGCAACAACAGCCGGTCGCAGTAACGCGCCGCCAGATTGAGATCATGCAGAATGACCATCACCGCCCCGCCCCGGTGGGCAAAATCACGCACGGCCTGCAACGTGGTGTGTTGGTGCAGCGGGTCCAGCATCGAGGTCGGCTCGTCCAGCAACAACGTTTGCCCGCCCTCGCCCGGCCACAACTGAGCCAACACCCTGGCCAGGTGAACCCGCTGACGCTCGCCACCCGACAATGTGAGGTAGCTGCGATCGTGCAAATGCAGTGCATCGGCGGCTTCCAGTGCAGCCTGAACGATCTCGGCATCACGCTGCTGGCCGCTGTCATGAGGCAAACGCCCCATCGCGACCACTTCCTGCACCTTGAACGCGAAGCTCAACGTCGAACTTTGCGGAAGAACCGCCAGCCGGCGTGCCCTCTGCGGGCCTGTCCAGTGCGTCAGCAACTGCTCATCCAGCCAAAGCTGGCCCTGCGTCGTTTTCAACTCACCACACAATGCGCCTAGCAGGGTGCTCTTGCCAGCACCGTTCGGCCCGAGCACGCCCAGCATTTCGCCGGGGTTGACGGTCAGATCGATGTTTTCCAGCACGCATTTGCCGTCGCGATGAACGCTGACCCCTTCTGCCTTCATCATCAGGTGCGCCCTCGGACCAGCAGAAACAGGAAAAACGGCGCCCCTATAAAGGCGGTAACGATGCCGATCGGCAGTTCGGCCGGCGCCAGCACCAAGCGCGCAAACACGTCGGCAAACAACAACAGGCTCGCCCCGGCCAGTGCGGAAGCGGGCAACACGACCCGGTGATCAGGGCCTGCCGCCAACCGGATCAGGTGTGGCACGATCAACCCGACAAAGCCAATCAGCCCCGCAGCCGCCACCGCTGCACCGACGCCCAGCGCGATACACAGAATCAGCTCGCGCTTGAGTCGCTCCACTTCGATGCCCAGATGCCGGGCTTCGGACTCCCCGAGCAGCAGCGCATTCAGCGCACTGGCACGACGCGGGAGCCAGACAATCACCGCCGCACAGACCAGCAGCAGAGGCCAGAGCCTGGCGTAGCTGGCGCCGTTCAACGTGCCGAGGTTCCAGAACGTCAACGTACGCAGCGCCGCGTCGTCAGCCAGGTACGTGAACAGGCCGATGATCGAACCTGCCAGCGCCGTCATCGCCACACCCGCCAGCAGCATGATGCCCACGCTGGTCTGTCCATCGCGACGCCCGAGGCGATAAACGATGCCGGTCACGGTCAGGCCGCCCGCGAATGCACAGATCGATAACACATAAGGCTCAAGCGCAGGCGGCACCCCGCCCAAAGAAGCACCTGCCACGATGGCAATAGCTGCACCCAGCGCTGCACCGCTGGACACCCCGACCAGGCCGGGGTCAGCCAGCGGGTTGCGGAAAAGACCCTGCATCGCCACGCCGGACAATGCCAGCACTGCACCCACCGCCAACCCGAGCAGCGTACGGGGCATACGAATCTGGCCAAGAATCAGCTCGGCCTGCTGAAGGTTATCCCCTGACATCGGAACACCGAGCAGGCGCAGACCGGCGCGTAGCGTGTCGAGCAACGGCAGGCTCACCGGCCCCAATGCCAGCGACAGCCACACAGCCAGCACGCAAGCGAGGCTGAGCAGGGTGAACAACGTTCGCGGTTGCACAATCGCTCTCATTGAGCCGGCGACACCTTGGCGTTGAGCGGCGTATCCGCAGGATAGAAGGCTTTGGACAGGGTTTTCATCGTCTCCGGAAGACGCGGTCCCAGACCGCCGACCAGCAGCGTCGGGTCCACTTCGATCAGGCGGTGATTGCGTGCAGCCTGCGTCGAGGCCAGCAAAGGGTTTTCCCTGAGCAAGGCGTCTCGGGAAGAAGCCCCGTTCTGCGCCCGGTCGGTGAACACCAGCACGTCAGGATTCAAGCCGGTCATGGCCTCGGCGGAGAAAATCTTGTAGCCGGTATGAGTCGCCAGATTCCGGCCACCGGCCTGTTTTATCAGCCAGTCACCCACGGTCCCGACTCCGGCCACCATCGGGGCTGCCCCGGCATGGCTGACCAACAGGATGACGCCAGGTGCCGGTTGATGCTGTTGTGCCTGCGCAACCCAGGCGTGCTGAGCGTCCAGTTGCTTGGCGTATTGCTCGATGAGCTCGCGTGCCCGGCGTTCATCGCCCAGCAACGCGCCGAGCTTCTGCAAGTTGCCCTGCAACGCCGACATGTCCGCCCCGGCGGACAACACCTCCACGTTCACGCCTGCCGATCGCAGTTGTTCAAGGACAGGTGGCGGGCCCATTTCTTCAGTGCCCACGAGAATGTTCGGACGCAGGCTCAGGATGCCTTCAGACGACAACTGCCGCTGATAACCGACGCTGGGCAGCGACTTGATCGATTCGGGGTGCTGGCTGGTGGTGTCGATGCCGACCAGGTGAGATTCCCCACCCAACGCCACGACCCATTCCGTCAGCGCCCCGCCCGCACTGACCCAACGCTGCGGAGGTTGTGATTGCGCCGACGCCAGATGAGTGATTACAAGCCCGGCCAGAATCGCAGTCAGTTTGCTCAGGGAACGCATAGGGGGAGAGTCCTTAATAGAGAAGAACGCGCCTGTCACCCCTCAAGGATCAGGCCTGGCGTCACGCCGGATCGACGCGTCAATTGCAGAGCTGTCAGACTAGACGCTCATGACAACCGGGCAATTTGATAATTATTTGCATTTACGCGTCAAGCGCGAAGGAGACTCCGCTGAACTACCTGTGCAACGGGAACGAACTGCCCGAAGGAACAAGCCGTGGCTTCGATATCGATGGACTGCAGGTGCTGGCCGTACGCCGTGCCGGGCAGGTCCACGTCTACCAGAATCGATGCCCGCACCGTGGTGTGCCGCTGGAATGGCATCCGGACCAGTTCCTCGACAGCAGCGCCAGCCTGATCCAGTGCGCGACCCATGGCGCTTTGTTTCTGATCGAGAGTGGCGAATGCATCGCGGGGCCCTGCGAAGGCAAAACCCTGAACGTGATCGCGTGCGGCGAAGACGCGCAGGGCATCTGGATCAGCCCGCCAGCACGGGATTGAGTACATCCGTTTCCGTCAGATGAACCTCCAGACGACGGTCCACGCGCACTTCATTCGGCGTCAGTTGCACGCCATAAGCGAGGACTTGCACCCCGGCGGACACGGCCTCACGCAGCGCTTCGGCATAGGCAGCATCGATTTCTTCGGCGGGACGTACGCCCTCGATCCCGGTCAGATTGACGCAATAGAGCAGCACGGCGCGCACGCCTTCGCGCGCCAGAGCCGCCAGCTCACGCAAATGCTTCGCGCCGCGCTGGGTCACCGCGTCGGGAAACGCTGCCACGGCCGTATCGTCAAACCCCAACGTGACGCTTTTCACCTCCAGGTAGAGCGAACCCTCGGGGTAATCCAGACGGAAGTCCACCCGACTGTTCTCCTGCCCGTACGCCACTTCCCGCTTGAGCGCGGTAAAGCCGTTAAGCTCGGTGATGACGCCCGCCAACAGCGCCTCTTCCACCAGTTTGTTGGCGCGGCCGGTGTTCACGCAGGCAAAGCGCCCCTGAGGGGTCTCGCTGATCTCCCATGTGCCCGGCAACTTGCGCTTGGGGTCATTGGAGCGACTGAACCAGACGCGCCCGCCGGGCATCATGCAGTTGAACATTGAGCCGGTGTTGGGGCAGTGAATGGTCAGGCGTTCGCCGCTGGGGGTTTTGATATCGGCCAGGAAGCGTTTGTAACGCTGGATCAGGCGACCTTCTTCGAGTTCGGGAGAGAAACGCATCAGGCCTTCCAGCTCCGCAGTCCACGCTCGATCCGCTCTACAGCTTCCTGGAGTCGCGGCAGGCTCTGCGTATAGGCAAAACGCACATGATGGCCAGCCTGATAACGCCCGAAATCCAGGCCCGGCGTGAATGCGATGTGTTCGGTTTCCAGAAAATGCCGACAGAATGCGAAGGCATCGCCGCCGAAAGCGCTGATGTCTGCATAAAGATAGAAGGCGCCTTCGGGCTCGACGGCGATGTTGAAACCCAGCTCGCGCAGGGCTGGGAGCAGGAAATCCCTTCGCTTGCCGAATTCAGTGCGACGCTCTTCGAGAATGGCCAGTGTCTGCGGCTCGAAACACGCCAGTGCGGCACTTTGCGCCATGCTCGGTGCGCTGATGTAAAGGTTCTGCGCCAGCTTTTCCAGATCGCCGACCGCGTCTTGTGGCGCCACCAGCCACCCCAGGCGCCACCCGGTCATGCCGAAATACTTTGAAAAACTATTCAAAACAAACGCGTCATTGTCCACTTCCAGCACGCTGGCGGCATCGGTGCCATAGGTCAGGCCGTGATAAATCTCGTCCACCACCAGATGCCCGTTGCGCGCCTTGAGGGATGCGGACAGCGCGGCAAGCTCGTCACGGTGCAGCAACGTGCCCGTCGGGTTGGCGGGCGAGGCGACCAACGCACCGACGCTGTCCTGATTCCAGTGCTGCGCGACCAGATCCGGCGTCAACTGGTAACGAACCTCCGGCCCGACCGGCACCAGTTGCGCGGCGCCTTCCACCAGACGCAGAAAGTGACGATTACACGGATAACCCGGATCGGCCAGCAACCAGTGTTTACCGGGATCGACCAGCAGACTCGCCGCCAGCAGCAAGGCGCCCGAGCCACCCGGCGTGATCAGGATGCGGCCCGGATCCACGTTGACGCCGTAACGCTGGCCATAGAAGCCGGAAATGGCCTCGCGCAGCTCAGGCAAGCCCCGCGCGGCGGTGTAGCGGGTTTTGCCGGCCGCCAATGCAGCCTGCCCGGCCTTGATGATGGGTTCGGCCGTGGTGAAATCCGGCTCGCCGATCTCCAGGTGGATGACATCGTGCCCCGCCGCCTGCAATTCGTTGGCACGCGCCAGCAGCGCCATCACATGAAAGGGTTCGATGGCGCGACTGCGCGCACTGTAGGGCTGGGGCATTGGCCTTCCTTTATTGACTCGTGGCGGAAACAATTCACTGATTCTACCCAACCGCCTGCCCTGCTACAGGATTTATCCGGCGCCGTTTTGTGCCGACGATCCACAAATGAAGATGTTGTGGCGACAGGGGGCTAGACTGATGGCACTGCAAAATAATATAAAACCGGGCGCTTTGGCTGTGGTCATAGTTCATGGGCGCGTTGTAGAGCCATGCTCGACAACCGGGAGTAGCGCGCTCCGATTCGATCTGGTAAGTTCGCCCGCTTGCAGCCGCAGGGCCGGCAGGTGTCGGCGATGGATCATTACCCTGCGCAATGGCTTAGAAGAGTGAGAGGCGGTCCGTTCATGCCCACCGAAGAAAAGCAAAAGAGCAATTCAACAACGATCAGCGGTTTCACTCCCTACGTTGAAACGAAGGGTGAGGAATACATGGGCAAGCCCATGCGCGATCACTTCATCAAGATCCTGAACAAGTGGAAGCAGGATCTGATGCAGGAAGTCGACCGCACGGTTGATCACATGAAGGACGAAGCGGCCAACTTCCCTGACCCTGCTGACCGTGCGAGTCAGGAAGAAGAATTCGCTCTGGAACTGCGTGCTCGTGACCGTGAGCGCAAGTTGATCAAAAAGATCGACAAGACGCTGCAACTGATCGAAGACGAAGAGTACGGCTGGTGCGAATCCTGCGGCATCGAGATCGGCTTGCGCCGCCTGGAAGCCCGCCCGACTGCCGACCTGTGCATCGACTGCAAGACGCTGGCTGAAATCAAGGAAAAGCAGATCGGTAAATGATCATGCTTTTCAAATAAACAAAGGACGCTTCGGCGTCCTTTGTTGTTTTCGGCATTGTCCCCAAACCGATTTCCAGTACCATCACTGCCCATGAAATCCCCTTCTTATATAGGGCGCTTCGCGCCAACGCCCAGCGGCTACCTGCACTTTGGCTCTCTGGTTGCCGCACTGGCGTCCTATCTGGATGCGCGCGCGGTCGGGGGGAAGTGGCTGATGCGCATGGAAGACCTCGATCCGCCCCGTGAAGAACCCGGCGCGCAGACCGCGATCCTCAAGACGCTGGAAACCTACGGGTTTGAGTGGGACGGCGAGCTGGTCCGGCAAAGTGACCGCCACGAGGCCTATCAAGACATCATCAATCGCTGGTTCAGCTACGGACTGGCCTACGCCTGCACCTGTTCGCGCAAGCAACTCGAAGATTTCCAGGGGATTTACCCCGGCTTCTGTCGTAACGCAGGGCATTCGCCTGACAACGCGGCGATCCGTATCCGCGTGCCAGAGCTGGAATATCGTTTTGAAGACCGCGTGCAGGGTAAGTTTCGTCAGCACCTGGGCCGTGACGTCGGCGATTTCGTGATCAAGCGTCGTGACGGCTTTTACGCCTATCAACTGGCCGTGGTGCTGGACGATGGCTGGCAGGGCGTGACCGACATCGTGCGCGGCGCCGACCTGCTGGACTCCACACCGCGCCAGCTTTACCTCCAGGAATTGCTGGGGCTGCCGCAACCGCGCTATCTGCACGTCCCGCTGATCACCCAGCCTGACGGCCATAAACTGGGCAAGTCCTATCGCTCCCCGCCGTTACCGGCCGATCAGGCCACACCGCTACTGATGCGTGCGTTACGCGCACTGGGACAGCCGGTATCGGGCGAATTGTCCTTCGCGACGCCGCGTGAGGTGCTCGACTGGGGCATCGCCCACTGGAATGCCGATTTGATTCCACCGGTCGCCCATATCGAAGAAGCTCGAATAGACTGATCTAGAGCGGTTGCTCCAGACTGCACCACAAAGCTGGCCGAAACGTCGCTTGCAGCCTGATAGCCATCCGTTACCATGCCGCTCCGTCACAGGCTGTCGTGCCGGCGTCACTCAATCTGGGAGGCCAAATGTACATCTATCGATTGGTCCTGCTCCTGGTGGTAGGCATCTACCTCTTCTCCCCCGCCATCATGGATTGGTGGATCGACGCGACGGGCGCCTGGTACCGGCCCTACATGCTGTGGCTGATCCTGATCGTGGTGACCTTCATTTTGCAGAGCCAACGAGATGCCGATGAGCTTTAGCCTGACCCAGATGATCCTGGTCAGCACCGCCTACCTGCTGGTGCTGTTCAGCGTTGCCTGGATCAGCGAACGCGGCCTGATCCCGCGCTGGATCATTCGCCACCCGCTGACCTACACCCTGTCGCTGGGCGTGTATGCCAGCGCATGGGCGTTCTACGGTACCGTGGGCCTGGCGTACGAATACGGTTATGGCTTCCTGTCCAGTTACCTGGGCGTATCAGGCGCCTTTCTGCTCGCGCCGGTGCTGCTTTATCCGATTCTCAAGATCACCCGTACCTACCAGCTCTCGTCCCTGGCGGACTTGTTCGCCTTCCGCTTCCGCAGCACATGGGCGGGCGCACTGACGACGATTTTCATGCTGATCGGTGTGTTGCCGCTGCTGGCCCTGCAAATCCAGGCCGTTGCGGACTCCATGGCGATCCTGACCCGTGAGCCCGTGCGCAACTACGTGGCCTTTGCGTTTTGCGTGCTGATCACCCTGTTCACCATCTTCTTCGGCTCGCGACACATCGCCACCCGGGAAAAACACGAAGGCCTGGTGTTCGCCATCGCCTTCGAATCGGTGATCAAGCTGGTGGCCATCGGCGGCATCGGCCTCTACGCGCTGTACGGCGTATTCGACGGCCCGGCGAGCCTTGAGCAATGGCTCCTGCAAAACCAGAGCGCGCTGGCCGCACTGCACACGCCCCTGCAGGAAGGCCCTTGGCGAACGCTGCTGCTGGTGTTCTTCGCCTCGGCCATCGTGATGCCGCACATGTATCACATGACCTTTACCGAAAACCTCAATCCCCGTGCGTTGGTCAGCGCAAGTTGGGGGCTGCCCCTGTTTCTGCTGTTGATGAGTCTGGCCGTACCGCTGGTGCTATGGGCCGGGTTGAAACTGGGCGCGACCACCAGCCCGGAATACTTCACCCTCGGCATCGGCATTGCCGCCAATAACAAGCTGTTGGCGCTGCTGGGCTACGTCGGAGGGCTGTCGGCGGCGAGCGGCCTGATCATCGTGACTACGCTGGCCTTGTCGGGCATGGCGCTTAACCACTTGGTGCTACCGCTCTATCAGCCACCGGCCGAAGGCAATATCTATCGCTGGCTGAAGTGGACCCGCCGTGGGCTGATCGTCGCGATCATCATGGCCGGTTACGGGTTCTACCTGCTGCTCGGTGCCAAGCAGGATCTGGCCAACCTGGGCATCGTCGCCTTCGTCGCCACCTTGCAGTTCCTGCCCGGCGTGCTCTCGGTTCTGTACTGGCCCGCAGCGAACCGCCGCGGCTTCATGGCAGGTCTGATCGCGGGAATCGCGGTGTGGATGGTCAGCATGCTGTTCCCGCTGATTGGCAACTTCCAGGGCTTCTATATTCCGCTGTTGAACATGATCTACGTGCTGGATGACACCAGTTGGCACATGGCGGCGATTGCCTCGCTGGCCGCCAACGTCCTGGTGTTCACCCTGATTTCCCTGTTCAGCAACCCCAGCCCTGAAGAGGCCAGCGCCGCCGAGGCCTGCGCCGTGGATAACGTTCGCCGCCCTCAGCGTCGGGAGTTGCATGCCGTGTCCCCGCAGGAGTTCGCGACTCAACTGGCCAAACCGCTCGGCGCCAAAGCCGCGCAAAAGGAAGTCGAACAGGCGCTGCGCGATCTCTACCTGCCATTCGACGAGCGTCGCCCTTACGCGCTGCGCCGCCTGCGCGACCGTATCGAAGCCAACCTGTCCGGCCTGATGGGCCCCAGCGTCGCACAGGACATGGTCGAAACCTTTCTGCCGTACAAATCAGGCGGCGAGAACTACGTCACCGAAGACATTCACTTCATCGAAAGCCGGCTCGAGGATTACCACTCGCGCCTTACCGGCCTGGCCGCGGAGCTCGACGCCCTGCGCCGTTACCACCGCCAGACCCTGCAAGAGTTGCCGATGGGCGTCTGCTCGCTGGCCAAGGATCAAGAGATCCTCATGTGGAACAAGGCCATGGAGGAGCTCACCGGGATTGGCGCGCAGCGTGTCGTCGGCTCGCGCCTTGAAACCATCGCCGACCCGTGGCGACAGTTGCTGCTGGGCTTCATCAACGTGCCGGACGAGCACTTGCACAAGCAACGCCTGGCGCTGGACGGCCAGACCCGCTGGCTGAACCTGCACAAAGCCGCCATTGACGAACCACTGGCGCCCGGCAACAGTGGCTTGGTGATTCTGGTTGAAGACCTGACCGACACCCAGATGCTCGAAGACAAACTGGTCCACTCCGAGCGCCTGGCAAGCATTGGTCGCCTGGCGGCTGGCGTCGCCCATGAGATTGGCAACCCGATCACCGGCATCGCCTGCCTGGCACAGAACCTGCGCGAAGAGCGCGAAGACGATGGCGAACTCACCGAAATCAGCAGCCAGATCATCGAACAGACCAAGCGTGTCTCGCGCATCGTGCAGTCGCTGATGAGCTTCGCCCACGCCGGCGGCCATCAGCACTCGGACGAAGCCGTTTGTCTGGCCGAAGTGGCACAGGATGCCATCGGTCTGCTCGCGCTGAATCGCCGCAATTTCGAAGTGCAATTCTATAACCTGTGCAACCCGAGCCACTGGGTCGATGGCGACCCGCAGCGCCTGGCTCAGGTGCTGATCAACCTGCTTTCCAACGCCCGTGACGCCTCACCTGCGGGCAGCGCGGTGCGGGTGAAAAGCGAAGCCTCCGAACATACGGTCGATTTGATCGTCGAAGATGAAGGCACTGGAATTCCGAAAGCAATCATGGACCGCTTGTTCGAACCGTTCTTCACCACCAAGGATCCGGGGGAAGGGACAGGACTGGGGCTCGCACTGGTCTATTCCATCGTTGAAGAGCATTATGGACAAATCACCATCGACAGCCCGGCTGACCCCGAGCAACAACGCGGAACCCGTATTCGGGTGACATTACCGCGACATGTCGAAGCGACGTCCGCTGTGAACTGAGACCGTCGAGAGAATCGAATCAATGCCGCACATTTTGATCGTCGAAGACGAAACCATTATCCGCTCTGCCTTGCGTCGCCTGCTGGAACGTAATCAGTACCAAGTCAGTGAAGCCGGATCCGTGCAGGAAGCTCAGGAACGTTTCAGCATCCCCTCATTTGATCTGATCGTCAGCGACCTGCGCCTGCCTGGCGCACCGGGCACCGAGCTGATCAAGCTTGGTCAGGGCAAACCGGTGCTGATCATGACCAGCTACGCCAGCCTGCGCTCGGCCGTGGACTCGATGAAAATGGGCGCGGTGGATTACATCGCCAAGCCCTTCGACCACGACGAAATGCTGCAGGCCGTCTCGCGTATTCTGCGTGACCGGCAAACGGTGCAAAGCCTTCAGGCCGAGCGCGTGGCCAGTGGCAAAGCGTCCGCTTCGGACAAGCCGGGCGCCGACAACAGCAACGGCGAAATCGGCATCATTGGCTCGTGCCCGCCGATGCAGGACCTGTACAGCAAGATCCGCAAAGTCGCACCGACCGATTCCAACGTGCTGGTTCAGGGTGAGTCCGGGACCGGCAAGGAACTGGTGGCTCGCGCCCTGCACAACCTGTCGCGCCGCGCCAAGGCCCCGATGATTTCGGTGAACTGCGCGGCCATTCCGGAAACCCTGATCGAATCCGAACTGTTCGGCCACGAGAAAGGCGCGTTCACCGGTGCCAGCGCCGGACGCGCCGGTCTGGTGGAAGCGGCTGACGGCGGAACGCTGTTCCTCGACGAAATCGGCGAACTGCCACTTGAGGCGCAGGCACGTTTGCTGCGCGTGCTACAGGAAGGCGAAATTCGTCGTGTCGGCTCGGTGCAATCGCAGAAGGTCGACGTACGCCTCATCGCTGCGACCCACCGGGACCTCAAGAGCCTGGCCAAGGTCGGGCAATTCCGTGAAGACCTTTATTACCGTCTGCACGTCATCGCCCTGAAACTACCGGCACTGCGTGAACGTGGCGCCGACGTGAACGAAATCGCCAACGCGTTTCTGGCACGTCAAAGTGCCAAGGCCGGACGCAACGACCTGCGATTTGGCCCTGACGCCGAGCAGGCGATTCGTCACTACGCCTGGCCGGGTAACGTGCGAGAGCTCGAAAACGCGGTCGAGCGCGCTGTGATCCTGTGCGAAAGCCCGGAAATTTCGGCGGATCTGCTGGGCATCGACATCGAGCTGAGCGACCTGGACGTCGAAGAGTTCATCGGTCTGGCACCACAGACCGGTAATTCCGCCAGCTCCACGGCTCATGAGCCCACCGAAGACCTGTCACTGGAAGACTATTTCCAGCACTTCGTGCTTGAGCATCAAGATCACATGACCGAGACCGAGCTGGCACGCAAACTGGGCGTGAGCCGTAAGTGTCTGTGGGAACGCCGTCAGCGCCTGGGCATCCCTCGTCGCAAGACGGGCGTGGCCAGCGAAACCTGAGGAAACACCCCGCGCAGGGCTCTGGCACGCAGTGTTCTGGCCTTGTGAAAAAACTGTTACCTCAGTCAGCGAGACGTAACAAAAGCCGGGGCATACGGTAACGTAACCCCGGTTTTTTCTGGCCTTCGAAAAATAGCGTCATTTTGCCACACCCCCGTGTTTAAAGGGCTGCAGCGTTTTACACAATAGTTGGCACGCGTCCTGCTATATACATTCGTACAAGAACAACAAAAATCAGTCACCCGCAAAAACAACACAATAAAAACAAGACGTATCGACTCACGCATAACAAAAACAACACGGCGGAGGCGTAGCTAACTGATTCTTTTGGAGAGGCGTTGCATTTGGGACTTGTCCCGCAACCAGGCCGAGAACAACAAAAAACTACCCTAAGGTAGAGCCTGAACTGGTTGGATCGATTGATTACTGCAGCACAGCGACCAAAGCAATCCGTTTGCTCTTGACTCCCGATTGGGAGGTTTCACAGGCGAAAGCCGTGAATTGGGCGCTCAACAAAAATAAAAAGCCCAACAGACAATAAAAATAAGAGCACGCACTTTGGGGGAGCTTCGGCTCCCCCAGTAGCTTCCGGAATAAACGTCCGTCGCAAATCCCGATGCGAAAAAGCTTAAAGCCCCGCTCGGCCTGCCCCAAGACTGCCTTCGCGCAGCGTCCTACACCATCCCTCGACTAAATGCTAGAATCCCCGCCCATCATGCGGTCATTCTTCGTAATTGGCCGAATATTCCTTCAAACAGTGCATCCCATGCTGAAGAAGCTGTTCCAGTCATTCCGTTCTCCTCTGCGCAAACCGCAGCAACACGTGCGTACAACGCCTGAAGTGCTCAGCAGCAGCCAGCATTCGTTGCAGCGCAATCAATTCAGCCGCTACGCGGTGAGCATCGTCGAACGCCTGCAAAATGCCGGCTACCAGGCCTATCTGGTCGGCGGCTGCGTACGCGACATGATGTTGGGCATCACGCCGAAAGACTTCGACGTCGCCACCAGCGCCACGCCTGAGCAGGTCCGTGCCGAATTCCGTAACGCCCGCATCATCGGTCGTCGCTTCAAACTGGTTCACATCCATTTCGGTCGTGAAATCATCGAAGTGGCGACCTTCCGCGCCAACCACCCTCAGGACGACGAAGACGAAGACAGCAACCAGTCCTCGCGTAACGAAAGCGGGCGGATTCTGCGCGACAACGTCTACGGCACGCTGGAAGAAGACGCACAACGTCGCGACTTCACCATCAACGCCCTGTATTACGACCCGGTCACCGAACGCGTACTCGATTTCGCCAACGGCGTACACGACATCCGCAATCGTCTCATCCGGCTGATTGGCGATCCTCAGCAGCGCTATAAAGAAGACCCGGTGCGAATGCTGCGCGCTGTGCGTTTCGCCGCCAAGCTTGATTTCGGTATCGAGAAGCACAGTGCGACGCCGATTCGACCGCTGGCGCCGATGCTGCGTGATATTCCAGCGGCGCGCCTGTTCGAAGAAGTGCTCAAGCTGTTCCTCAATGGCTATGCCGAGCCAACGTTCGAGATGCTGGTTGACTTGGAACTGTTCGAACCTCTGTTCCCGGCGAGCTCCAAGGCGCTGGAGTACACCCCGACCTACACGCACACACTGATCAGCGAGGCCCTGGCCAACACCGACCTGCGCGTGAAGCAGAACAAGCCGGTCACGCCGGCGTTCCTGTTCGCCGCACTGCTGTGGCCTGCGCTGCCGGCGCGGGTGTTGCGTTTGCAGGAGCGTGGCATGCCGCCGATCCCGGCCATGCAGGAAGCCGCGCACGAGTTGATCACCGAGCAGTGCCAGCGCATCGCGATCCCGAAACGCTTCACCATGCCGATCCGCGAAATCTGGGACATGCAGGAACGCCTGCCACGTCGTTCAGGCAAGCGCGCCGATCTGCTGCTGGACAACCCGCGCTTCCGCGCCGGTTACGATTTCCTGCTGCTGCGTGAAACCGCCGGCGAAGAAACCGATGGCCTGGGTGAATGGTGGACGGAGTATCAGGACGCTAACGAATCGGGTCGTCGCGACATGATCCGTGACCTGGGCAGCAAGTCCGAAACCGGCCAGGGCCCGCGCAAGCGTCGTCGCAGCGGTGGCGGCAAGCGCAAGCGCGCTGGCGCGGACGCATCGGAATAACGAACATGGAACGTGTCTACATCGGCATGGGCAGCAATCTGGCCGCCCCCGCCGAACAATTGCGCGAAGCGCTCAAAGCGCTGGGGCAACTGCCACATACCCGACTGTCTGCCGTTTCTTCTTTTTACGTCAGCGACTCGTTGCTGCCCGGCCAGCCGCGTTACACCAATGCGGTCGCCGCGCTGGACACGGCGCTTGAGCCGTTGGCGTTGCTGGATGCGCTTCAAGCCATCGAAAACAGCCAAGGCCGTGAACGCCTGGAGCGTTGGGGACCTCGCACGCTGGATCTGGACATCGTGCTGTTTGGCGATCACCTGATCGATGAACCCCGCTTGAAAGTGCCGCATTACCACCTGCAGGCGCGGGCCTTCGTGCTCTATCCGTTGGCTGAGCTGGCGCCGGGAATCACCCTGGCCGATGGCCGCTCGCTGGATGACTTGCTCGCCGCATGCCCGTTCGAGGGGCTTGAGCGCCTCTAGCTGCAGCCCGCAGGGCGTAGCAGCTGGCCTTCTCACACTCGGCGTGTATAGCTTTTGCTACCGCTGCGCGCTAGATCGCGGGACAAGCCACGCTCCTACAGGTCGGCATTACGTTCAGCATGACTCTGACATAGGCCTAGCAGCCGTTACCCTCCGGTAACATCCCGATCAAACCGGTAACACCCGGAATTGACTTCCCGCCCCCTCCTCACGAAGATAAGCGTCCCGAAGCCGGACTACCGGTCTATAGGCGCCAAACAGGTCTTTGCAAACATCGCGAAACGACGATGTGCCTGCGTTTGCAGAATGAATCACGCGTTGCTCGCCGTCGTGTTCACAGCGCCTGAATGAGGACTTTTTCATGCCAGATATCACCGTTACGTCACTGCTGGGCCTGAAGCAGAAAGGTGAAAAAATCACCATGCTCACCTGCTACGACGCAACTTTCGCCCACACCGCCAGCCAGGCCGGCGTTGAAGTGTTGCTGGTCGGCGATTCGCTGGGGATGGTCCTGCAGGGGCACGACAGCACGCTGCCGGTCACCACGGCCGACATGGCTTATCACGTTGCCAGCGTCAAACGCGGCAATCAGGGCGCATTGATCCTCGCCGACCTGCCATTCATGTCCTGCGCCACCCTCGAACAGACCTTCGCCAACAGCGCGATGCTGATGCAGGCTGGCGCGCACATGGTCAAGGTCGAGGGCGCGGCATGGCTTGGGGAGTCCATTCGACTGCTGGCTGAGCGTGGTATCCCGGTGTGCGCACACATGGGGCTGACCCCTCAGGCGGTGAACGTGCTCGGCGGTTACAAGGTGCAGGGTCGTCAGGAAGCTCAGGCACGTCAGATGCGCGCCGACGCCATCACCCTGGAGCAGGCCGGTGCAGCCATGATTCTGCTGGAATGCGTGCCGAGCGAACTGGCGCAGGAAATCAGTCACGCCGTGAAGATTCCAGTGATCGGCATTGGCGCCGGCAGCGCCACCGACGGCCAGGTCCTGGTGCTGCATGACATGCTCGGCCTGTCGATCAGCGGCCGCGTGCCCAAGTTCGTGAAGAACTTCATGACCGGCCAGCCTGATATCCAGTCGGCCATCGCTGCGTATGTCAGCGCCGTCAAAGACGTCAGCTTTCCCGCTCCAGAACACGGATTCTCGGCATGAACACAGTAAAAACGGTGCGCGAACTGCGCGCCGCCGTCGCACGCGCCCGCAGCGAAGGCAAACGTATCGCGCTGGTACCCACCATGGGCAATTTGCACAGCGGCCACACCGCTTTAGTCACCAAGGCCGCTCAACGCGCCGATTTCGTGGTGGCAAGCATCTTCGTCAACCCGCTGCAGTTCGGCCCCACCGAAGACCTGGCCACCTACCCGCGCACGCTGGCAGCCGATCAGGAAAAACTTCTGCAAGCCGGTTGCCACCTGCTGTTCACGCCGACCGTTGAAGAGATGTACCCGCACGGCATGGCCGATCAGACCATCGTTCGCGTGCCCGTCGTGTCGGAAGGATTGTGCGGGGGCAGCCGTCCGGGTCACTTCGACGGTGTGTCCACCGTGGTCAGCAAGCTGTTCAACATGGTTCAGCCTGATATCGCGATTTTCGGCCAGAAAGACTTTCAGCAACTGGCCGTGGTCAGCGCGCTGGTGCGTGACCTGAACATGCCGATCCAGATCATCGGCGAGCCTACCGTTCGTGCCGCTGACGGCCTGGCGCTGTCGTCGCGCAACGGTTACCTGACCGAGGCCGAACGCGCCACGGCACCTGCGCTGTATCGCGTGATCAAGCACATCGGTGACGCCCTCCACAACGGCGAACAGAACCACGCGCAGCTGCTGGACGACGGCAAGAAAGCACTTGAAGCCGCAGGCTTTCGCCCCGACTACCTTGAGATTCGTCAGGCCGTGACCCTGCTTCCCGCCACCCCTGACGACCATGACCTGGTGGTGCTGGGCGCAGCGTTCCTGGGCAAGACCCGTTTGATCGACAATTTGCACCTGACCAAGGCGTGACAGGCCGCACAATGCAGTTATTCGCAACTATGCTCACTAGCCCGAGCACGCGCGTGCGCTAAAAGGGTTCGGGCAATGAACTTAGCCACACGAGCAATGCCATACCGGTACAGGTCGCCTGAGACAGGCGACACTACCTTGTGAGAAAAAGTACCGAGCAAAGGTAAAGCAAGGCGCAGACATCGGCGCGTCCGCAGGTTAGGCTTCGGCGAACGCATGCATTCGATCCCGCCCTGGCTTTTCAGTGTCCAAAGGCAGTTCAAGTACAAGGAAACCCGCAGCGATGGCGTACTACCGCACTCCTCATGACGTCACTACCCTGCCCGCCTGGCAGGCGCTCTCCGACCACCGCAAAGCCATGCAGAATTTCAGCATGCGCGAGGCGTTCAACGAAGACCCGCAGCGTTTCAACGAATTCACCCTCAGCAGCGCCGGGCTGTTTCTCGACTATTCGAAAAACCTGATCACCGCAGAAACCCGCCAGTTGCTGGTCAATCTGGCCAACGAAGTGGGCCTGAAAGACGCGATCAAGGCGCAATACGACGGCGAGCTGGTCAACGCCTCCGAAGGCCGTCCGGCACTGCACACCGCGCTGCGCCGTCCGGTTGGCGACAAGCTGCTGGTCAACGGCGTCAACGTGATGCCGGAAGTGCATAAGGTACTGAACCAGATCACCGATCTGGTCGGCCGTATCCACGACGGGCTGTGGCGCGGTTACACCGAGAAACCGATCACCGATGTGGTGAACATTGGCATCGGTGGCTCATTCCTCGGCCCTGAGCTGGTGTCCGAAGCGCTACTGTCCTACGCGCAAAAAGGCGTTCGCTGCCACTATCTGGCGAACATCGACGGCACCGAGCTGCACGAGCTCACCAGCAAGCTGCGCGCTGAAACCACGTTGTTCATTGTCTCCTCCAAGACCTTCAGCACGCTGGAAACCCTGAAGAACGCGACGGCGGCCCGGGCCTGGTACCTGGCTCAAGGTGGTTCCGAAGCCGAGCTGTATCGTCACTTCATTGCGGTATCGAGCAACAATGCCGCCGCTGTGGCGTTCGGTATTCGCGAAGAAAACATTTTCCCGATGTGGGACTGGGTGGGCGGTCGTTATTCACTGTGGTCGGCCATCGGCCTGCCAATCGCCCTGGCTGTCGGCATGTCCAACTTCAAAGAACTGCTGTCCGGTGCCTACACCATGGACCAGCATTTCCAGAACGCACCTTTCGAGCAGAACATGCCGGCGCTGCTGGGTCTGCTCGGCGTCTGGTACGGCAATTTCTGGGGCGCGCAGAGCCACGCGATCCTGCCGTACGACCACTACCTGCGCAACATCACCAAGCACTTGCAACAGCTGGACATGGAGTCCAACGGCAAGAGCGTTCGCCAGGACGGCGTGCCGGTCAAAACCGACACTGGCCCTGTGATCTGGGGTGGGGTGGGTTGCAACGGTCAGCACGCGTATCACCAGTTGCTGCACCAAGGCACCCAATTGATTCCGGCCGACTTCATCGTGCCGATCGTCAGCTTCAACCCGGTGTCCGACCACCATCAGTGGCTGTACGCCAACTGCCTGTCGCAGAGCCAGGCACTGATGCTGGGCAAGACTCGCGAAGAAGCCGAGGCCGAGTTGCGTGCCAAGGGCTTGTCGGAAGACGAAGTTCAGCGCGTTGCGCCACACAAGGTCGTGCCGGGTAACCGTCCGAGCAACACCATCGTCTGCGAGCGCATCAGCCCTCGTCGCCTGGGTGCACTCGTCGCCATGTACGAGCACAAAGTGTTCGTGCAAAGCGTGGTCTGGGGCACCAACGCCTTCGACCAGTGGGGCGTGGAACTGGGCAAGGAGCTCGGCAAAGGCGTCTACAGCCGCCTTGTCGGCTCTGAAGAAACCCCGGCCGAAGACGCTTCGACCCAAGGCTTGATCAATTACTTCCGCGGTCGTCACCGCGGCTGATCCTGCCTCAGGCAACACCCCGAAACCCGCTCCCTCGCAAGAGGCGGCGGGTTTTGTGCATTTGGTGTGTTTGAAATCACGCAAATCCACTGTGGGAGCGAATTCATTCGCGATGCGCCCATGTAGGCGATTAATACGTGCCGACCGTACCGGCCTCTCGCGAATGAATTCGCTCCCACGGTTTGGCTCAGGCTCGGTCCAACCGGCCTGAACCCTCAAAAGTCCAACTACTCTGATGTCTTGTTGCAACCACAAGAAAAAACAGGAGACGCCATGTTCAATCTCAGCGATTTCCCGCAGGCCGATGCCACGCGCAAAGCCGCTCAACTGAGCGCCGACGACTATCAGCGGCTTTATCGGCAATCCATTGAACAGCCCGATGAGTTCTGGGCCGAGCAGGCCAAAAAATTCCTAGACTGGTCCACACCCTGGGATCAGGTTCAGCAATCCGACCTCAAGACCGGCACTGCGACCTGGTTCAAGGGCGGCAAGCTGAACGTCAGTTACAACTGCATCGATCGCCATCTGGAGAAACGCGGCGATCAAGTGGCGATCCTCTGGGAAGGCGATAACCCTTCAGAGTCGGCCGAAATCACCTACAAGAAGCTGCACCATAACGTTGCCCGTCTGGCGAATGTGCTGAAAGCACGTGGGGTCAAGAAAGGCGACCGTGTGTGCATTTATATGCCAATGGTTCCGGAAGCGGCTTACGCGATGCTCGCGTGTACGCGGATCGGCGCGGTGCATTCGGTGGTGTTCGGCGGGTTTTCGCCTGACGCGTTGCGCGACCGGATCCTCGATGCCGATTGCCGGACCGTGATCACCGCCGACGAAGGCGTACGCGGCGGCAAGTACGTGCCACTCAAACAGAACGTCGATAAAGCGCTGCAAAGCTGCCCAGACGTCAGCACCGTGCTGGTGATCAAACGCACCGAAGGTGCCGTTGACTGGGTCGAAGGCCGGGATATCTGGTACCACGAGGCACTGCACGGCGTTAGCGATGACTGCCCGCCAGAACCGATGGACGCCGAAGACCCGCTGTTCATCCTTTACACCTCTGGCAGCACCGGGAAACCCAAAGGCGTGTTGCACACCACTGGCGGCTATCTGTTGCAGGCGGCGATGACGCACAAATACGTGTTCGATTACCGCGATGGCGAAATCTACTGGTGCACCGCCGACGTCGGCTGGGTCACCGGTCACAGCTACATCGTCTATGGCCCACTGGCCAACGGCGCCACCACGCTGATTTTCGAAGGCGTGCCGAACTATCCAGACACGTCGCGCTTCTGGCAGGTCATCGACAAGCACGGTGTGAACATTTTCTACACCGCCCCCACCGCCCTGCGCGCCCTGATGCGTGAAGGCCCAAAACCGCTGGAAAGCACCCGTCGGGAATCCCTGCGCGTACTCGGCACCGTGGGTGAGCCGATTAACCCCGAAGCGTGGGAATGGTACTTCCACAAGGTCGGCAAAGAGCGTTGCCCCATCGTCGACACCTGGTGGCAGACGGAAACCGGCGGCATCATGCTCACCCCGCTGGTGAGTACCACGCCGCTGAAACCGGGTTGCGCCACCCAGCCGATGTTCGGGGTACAACCGGTCTTGCTGGACGACAAGGGCAAAGAGCTCGAAGGCGCAACAACCGGGTTGTTGGCCATCAAGGCCAGTTGGCCGGGTCAGATCCGGGGCGTGTACGGCGATCAGAAACGCATGGTCGAGACGTATTTCAAACCCTATCCCGGTTATTACTTTACCGGCGACGGTGCGCGCCGCGATCAGGACGGGCATTACTGGATCACCGGCCGCGTGGACGACGTCATCAATGTATCGGGCCACCGCATCGGCACTGCCGAGGTCGAGAGCGCGCTGGTGCTGCACGACAGCGTGGCCGAGGCAGCCGTCGTCGGTTATCCCCATGACGTGAAGGGCATGGGGATTTATGCGTTCGTCACGACCATGGCCGGGATTGAGCCCGACGAAGCGTTGCGCAAGGAGCTGCTGGCATTGGTCAGTAAGGAAATTGGCAGTTTCGCCAAGCCGGAGTTGATTCAGTGGGCGCCGGCCTTGCCGAAAACCCGTTCGGGTAAGATCATGCGGCGCATCCTGCGCAAGATCGCCTGCAATGAACTGGACAGCCTCGGGGATATTTCGACCCTGGCGGATTCGAGTGTGGTGGAGGGTTTGATCGAGAAGCGGCTTAACACCTGACGGGGCCCCATGGAATTCATCCGCACACGCATCGAAACCCAGGTCATGAGTATGACCGGTCTGGCCCTGGGTCAGCTCGACATGGAGAACCCCAAGGGCGATCCCGGGCTGTTCGGGCCGCAAGCGGTGTGTTGGCAGGTGCACGGCGATTTTCCCAGCATGTTGATCGGCGGCATCTGCGCCTTGATGCTGCAGATGCTCCACCCGCGCGTCTTGGCGGGTGTGTGGGATCATTCCAACTTTCGCGATGACATGCTCGGTCGACTGCGGCGGACCGGGCAGTTCATCTCGGGCACGACCTTCGGTTCCACCCACGATGCCAACTGGCTGATCGACAAGGTGCGCAACATTCATTCGCAGATCAGCGGCACCACCTTGGATGGCAGCGTGTATGCCGCGGATGATCCGGAGCTGCTGACGTGGGTGCATGTAGCGGAGGTCAGCAGCTTCATGGCTGCGCACCTGCGCTACCTGAACCCGGCGCTGTCCCTTGAGGATCAGGATCGGTATTACGCCGAAACCGCGCTGGTTGCCGAGCGCCTCGGCGCGCAACAGGTGCCACGATCGGCGCAGGAGATCGCCCGTTACCTGGACACCATGCGCCCGCAATTGCTGTGCGATGACCGCACACGCGAAGTGCTGCGGATTTTGCAGGGTGCGCCTGCACCGAGTCGTATGGCCAAGCCGATGGGCAACCTGATGAGGCGGGCCGGGATCGACTTGCTGCCCGTCTGGGCCAGCGGCCTGCTTGATATCCAGATGAGCAATTTCAAGCGCAAAATGATCCGTGCCGGCGTGAACCGCACGGCGCCCGTTCTGCGCTGGGCCGTGCGCAATGCCTCAGTTCATCGGGCCAGACGGCGGATGGGTGTGATGTGAATGCTGCCACCGCCTCTTTCCTGTAGGAGCGAGGCTCGTCCCGCGATCTGGCGCGCAGCGACAGTAAAATCAGCACCCCGTTTGTATCAGGTGAACCGCACTCGCCGGATGTGCTGCCGGTTCCCGGCAGATCGTCCGGATGCGGCCCAGACATAAGCCACGCTCCTACAGATTTTGCAGGGGCCCGGGGATGGGCGTCGAAACTCAAGTCAGCCCCGCACGAAGCAAAACGACAGAGGGCTTAAATTACCCCCGTCATTCATGCCACCATGTGCGCCCTTGATTCCGCTGTCCCGGACCGTTTTCCTCTTCAGCTTTTAGTCCGGTCCCGGCGGCCAAACCCACAACAGTGAGGATTCGTACCATGCAAGACGTCGTTATCGTTGCCGCTACCCGCACCGCGGTCGGCAGTTTCCAGGGTTCGCTGGCGAACATTCCTGCCGTTGACCTGGGCGCGGCGGTCATTCGTCAGCTTTTGGCACAAACCGGCCTGGACCCTGCGCAAGTCGACGAAGTGATCATGGGCCAGGTGCTCACGGCGGGCGCAGGTCAAAACCCTGCACGCCAGGCGTCGATCAAGGCGGGGCTGCCGTTTGCCGTGCCTGCGATGACCCTGAACAAGGTCTGCGGCTCGGGCTTGAAAGCCTTGCACCTCGGCACCCAGGCCATTCGTTGTGGCGACGCCGATGTGATCATCGCGGGCGGTCAGGAAAGCATGAGCCTGGCGAACTATGTCATGCCGGGCGCACGCACCGGTCTGCGCATGGGTCACGCGACCCTGGTCGACACCATGATCAGCGACGGTCTGTGGGATGCCTTCAACGATTACCACATGGGCATCACCGCCGAGAACCTGTCGGAAAAGTACGGCATCAGCCGTGAAGCACAGGACGCGTTCGCAGCCTCGTCGCAACAGAAAGCCGCTGCTGCCATCGAAGCCGGGCGCTTTGTCGACGAAATCACCCCGATCCTGATTCCTCAGCGCAAGGGCGACCCGGTCTCCTTCGCCACCGACGAGCAGCCGCGGGCGGGCACTACCGCCGAGTCGCTGGGCAAACTCAAGCCAGCCTTCAAGAAAGACGGCACCGTGACGGCGGGTAATGCTTCGTCGCTGAACGACGGCGCAGCGGCCGTGATCCTGATGAGTGCTAAAAAGGCCGAAGAACTGGGCTTGCCGGTCCTGGCGCGCATTGCCGCGTACGCCAACGCCGGTGTCGACCCGGCAATCATGGGCATCGGCCCGGTCAGTGCCACCCGCCGCTGCCTGGACAAGGCTGGCTGGTCGCTGGACGAGCTGGACCTGATCGAAGCCAACGAAGCGTTCGCCGCGCAATCGCTGTCGGTGGGTAAAGAGCTGGGCTGGGACATGGAAAAGGTCAACGTTAACGGCGGCGCCATCGCCATCGGCCACCCGATCGGTGCATCAGGCTGCCGCGTGCTGGTGACCCTGCTGCATGAAATGATCAAACGCGATGCGAAGAAAGGTTTGGCGACCTTGTGCATCGGTGGCGGTCAAGGCGTGGCGCTGGCGTTGGCCCGCTAACACAGCATACAAAGCCCGCTTCTGCCCGGACGGCGTAGGAGCGTGGCTTGTCCCGCGATCTGCCGGGCACCGGCAGCAAAATCAGGCGTATTCGTTGTGTCAGGTACACCGAAGTAACCGAGTTTGCTGCCGCTTCGCGCCAGATCGCGGGACAAGCCACGCTCCTACGGCCGCCGGCTAGAATCAAAAGCAATCTGTCGCCGTCCGTTTGATCGTTCCCACGCTCCGCGTGGGAATGCAGCCCCGGACGCTCCGCGTCCCCGCGCGTGTGACGCGGAGCGTCAAGAAATGCGTGCCCACGGGGGGCGTGGGCACGACCACACCGCTCAAAAATCACTGCCAACCAAACCGCTTCACGTAAAACCCTTTCACCGCCTGCGTCAGCCCCACATACGCCAGCAGAATCAGCGGCAGGATGACGAAGTACAGCGGTGGCAGCGCCTGCAGTTTGAAGTAGTGCGCCAGCGGCCCCATCGGCAGGAAGACCCCAACGGCCATGATCACCCCGGTCATCACCATCAACGGCATTGCCGCGCGGCTTTGCAGGAACGGGATTTTCGGTGTGCGGATCATGTGCACGATCAGCGTCTGCGTCAGCAGCCCCACCAAAAACCAGCCTGACTGAAACAAGGTCTGATGCTCTGGCGAGTTGGCGCCGAACACGTACCACATCACCGCAAACGTCGTGATGTCGAAGATCGAGCTGATCGGCCCGAAGAACATCATGAAACGCCCGACGTCCGCAGGCTGCCAACGCTGGGGTTTCTTCAGCAATTCCTCGTCGACGTTATCGAACGGAATGGCGATCTGCGAAATGTCGTACAGCAGGTTCTGCACCAACAGATGCATCGGTAGCATCGGCAGGAACGGAATAAACGCGCTCGCCACCAGCACGGAGAACACATTGCCGAAGTTCGAACTGGCCGTCATCTTGATGTACTTGAGCATGTTGGCGAAGGTCCGACGCCCTTCCAGCACACCCTCCTCCAGCACCATCAGGCTCTTTTCCAGCAGGATGATGTCCGCCGCTTCCTTGGCGATGTCCACGGCGCTGTCCACGGAAATCCCGATATCGGCAGTCCGCAACGCTGGCGCATCGTTGATCCCGTCTCCCATGAACCCGACCACATGCCCGTTGGCTTTGAGCAGCCGAACGATGCGTTCTTTATGTGACGGGGTCAGCTTGGCAAACACATTGGTGGTCTCCACCGCCACCGCCAGCTCGGCATCACTCATGCGCTCGACGTCGCCACCGAGCAGCAGACCTTGGCGTTCCAGCCCTACTTCACGGCAGATCTTGGCGGTGACACGCTCGTTGTCCCCGGTCAGCACTTTTACCGCGACGCCATGATCGGCCAGGGCCTTGAGTGCAGGCGCGGTGCTTTCTTTGGGCGGGTCGAGAAACGCGACATACCCGATCAGCGTCAGGTCGCTTTCATCGGCCAAGCCATACGCGTCGCGACCTTGCTCCATGGAACGGGCGGCCACCGCCACCACGCGCAGCCCTTCGTCGTTGAATTCAGCCGTCACCTCCATGATGCGCTTGAGCAATTCTGGAGTCAGCGCTTCGTCCACTTCGCCGTGACGCACGCGCTTGCACACGGCCAGAACCTCCTCCAGCGCGCCTTTGCAGATCAGCAGATGCGCCTGCCCTTGCTCCTGCACCACCACGGACATGCGCCGCCGAGTGAAATCAAAGGGCACTTCATCGACCTTGCTGAAGTGGGTTCCGACCCGCAGTTCACGGTGGATTTCCACGTGTTCCAGCACGGCGACATCCAGCAGATTTTTCAAGCCGGTCTGGTAGTAACTGTTGAGATAAGCCATTTCCAGCACGTCGTCGGACTCATCGCCCCAGACGTCGACATGCCGCGCCAGGAAAATCTTGTCCTGGGTCAGGGTGCCGGTCTTGTCGGTGCACAGCACGTCCATGGCGCCGAAGTTCTGGATCGCGTCCAGGCGTTTGACGATGACTTTTTTGCGCGACAGAAACACTGCCCCCTTGGCCAACGTCGAGGTGACGATCATCGGTAGCATTTCCGGGGTCAGCCCGACCGCGATGGAGAGCGCGAACAGCAACGCTTCCATCCAGTCGCCCTTGGTGAAACCGTTGATGAACAGCACCAGCGGCGCCATGACGAACATGAAGCGAATGAGCAACCAGCTGACTTTGTTGACCCCGGCCTGAAAGGACGTTGGCGCGCGGTCGGTGGCGCTGACCCGTTGAGCCAGCGCGCCGAAATAGGTGTGGTTGCCGGTCGCCAGAATCACCCCGGTCGCCGATCCCGACACCACGTTGGTGCCCATGAACAGGATGTTTTCCAGGTCCAGCGGGTTGCCGGTGTCGCCCTCCTGCCGACGCGCGAATTTTTCCACCGGCATCGATTCCCCGGTCATCGCAGCCTGACTGACAAACAGATCCTTGGCGCTGAGCACGCGGCAATCGGCCGGGATCATGTCGCCAGCGGACAGCACGATCAGGTCGCCCGGCACCAATTGCTTGATGGGCAATTCGATGCGTTGTTTGCCGCCGCCGTTGACCTGCGCGTCATCCTGCGAAACGTCCGCGCGGCGCATCACGGTCGCGGTGTTGCTGACCATGGCTTTCAGCGCATCGGCCGCCTGATTGGAGCGGGTTTCCTGCCAGAAACGCAGCAGCGTCGAGAGCACCACCATCGAGAAAATCACGGTGGCGGCTTTCATGTCCTCGGTCAGCCACGAGATGAAGGCGAGCAAGGTCAGCAGCAGGTTGAAGGGGTTTTTGTAGCAGTGCCACAGGTGCACCCACCACGGCAGCGGTTGTTCGTGCTCGACTTCGTTCAGGCCGTGCTGCTCGCGCAACGCCAAGGCTTCGGTTTCAGTGAGACCTTCGCCATGACTGCCCAAACGCGTCAGCAGTTCGGTGGCGTCGCTGGTAGCACCTTGGGTCAGGGTTTGGGCCAGGGTTGGCGGGACTTCGCGGCTGACGGTGGCGTCGGTCACGCTCTCGAGCATCGCCAGCCGGCGAAAGTGCCGGCCAAAATGGCGGGTGCGCAGAAAGCCTGCGAAAAACTCTCTGAGGAGGGCGAGCTTCAGGGTGGTGTACTTCATGGCTGTGTCCCCTGGACTGAAGGGCTTACGACTAAAAGGCCCAGGCAGGTACGGCCGACCGCACGTGAATCCTCGCAAGGAAAGACACGCAAGGTGTGGCCCGCGACCCTGAAGGCCGCGCGGGTGTAACGTCAGGAATGGGACAGGGCGCTCCATCTGCAGCCGCCCGGCTTGCAGACGGTGGCGATCTCAAGGACGCCCCCGCCGGCAAGCAGGACTGCTACGGGAGTAAAAGCACTGCCGTTTCTCGCGATTGTCGGCGAGCGAACGGCAGCAAAATGACTGCGCGTTAACTCGCCGAGAATGGGCCGGTCATCGAAACCGGCTGACGTCTGTCACTCGAACAAGTACCCACTGTGGGTCTCCGCATTGGTTGAAAACGGGCGAAGAATACGCCCGGCTTTCAGGAGTGT
This sequence comes from Pseudomonas abietaniphila, assembly GCF_039697315.1. Lineage (NCBI taxonomy): Bacteria > Pseudomonadati > Pseudomonadota > Gammaproteobacteria > Pseudomonadales > Pseudomonadaceae > Pseudomonas > Pseudomonas abietaniphila. Next base: position 2,318,830 of record NZ_CP155619.1, read on the forward strand.
AAACGGCCATTACACGCCCGCCAGGACTATCGCGCGGGGCTTCAGGAAAGGTTCAGGAAAGCTTAAAAACACCCGTTGTAGGAGCGTGGCTTGTCCCGCGATCGGCCGCGAAGCGGTCGTATATCAGACGCGCCTTACGTACCTGATACAACTGGCGCGCATGGTTTTACTGCTGCTGCGCAGCAGATCGCGGGACAAGCCACGCTCCTACAGTTGCTCGGGCGTCAGTCACACCCGCACAAGTCAAACTGCTAAACTCGCACGCCCTTATTCCCGCACCAAGGCGCCGTGCATGTCTTCGTTGAATCAGGCGCTCAGCGTCGCCCTCGATAACCGTCAATCCCTGCTCGCTGAGCTGCATGCCCAAGGCACCGACTGTTATCGCCTGTTCCACGGCAGCCAGGAAGGCGCGAGTGGTTTGACCATCGACCGTTATGGCCCGCAGTTGCTGGTGCAAAGCTTTCACAACAGCCTCGATCGCGAGGCGCTGTTGGCGCTGCACACCGCCATCAACGCGCGTCTGGGTCTGGAGCTGATGCTGGTCTACAACGATCGCTCGCAAGGCAATTCGCGGATCGACCGTAGCGATGCCGTTTACAAGGCAGACGATGCGGCGCTGGAGGATCTGGTCGGGCACGAATGGGGTTTGAACTATCGCGTCCGTGGCCGTCATACAGGCCAGGATCCCCTGCTGTTTCTTGACCTGCGCAACGCCCGGGGCTGGGTGAAGGATCACGCTAAAGGCAAAAGCGTGCTCAACCTGTTCGCCTACACCTGCGGTGTCGGCCTGAGCGCTGCTGCCGGTGGCGCCAGCGAGGTCTGCAATCTGGACTTCGCCGAGGGCAATCTGGCGGTGGGTCGCGAGAACGGGCTGCTCAACCCGCAGTTAGCGCCAATGCAGTTCATTCAGTCCGATTACTTTCCGGCGATCCGCCAGCTCGCGGGGCTGCCGATCGCTTCGCGTCGCGGACAGAAGCTGCCATCGTACGCGCGACTGGATCAACGCCAGTTCGACCTGGTGCTGCTCGATCCACCGGCGTGGGCGAAGAGTGCCTTCGGCACCGTGGATTTGCTGCGCGACTACCAGAGCCTGCTGAAACCGGCGTTGCTGACCACCGCTGAAGACGGCGTGCTGATCTGCTGCAACAACCTCGCAAAAGTGAACATGGATGAGTGGCGCGACCAGGTGTTGCGATGTGCGAGCAAGATTGGCCGTCCCGTGCGTGACTGCCAGACCCTTGCACCCGGCGCCGACTTTCCGTCGATGGACCAGCAGCCACCGCTCAAGACATTGATCTTGCAGCTCTGATCACTTACTGACTGCAAGGAAATTTCCCACAGGGTTTGCGGACGACGCCTTCGGAACCAGATTGACGTGCCATACTCAAAGGCACCTCAGATCGAGAGAGTTGGCGACCTACATGCCCAAAGGATTGAAACGCGCCATCGGCGCCTTGCTGGCCGTCTTCGCAGTTTATAGCCTGCTGGGGTTTCTGATCCTGCCAGGCATTGCGTTACGGGTGATCAATCAACAGCTGGCGAACTACGCCACGGTCCCGGCAAAGCTGGACCGTCTTGAGCTCAATCCCTACAGCTTGAAAGTAACGCTCTGGGGCTTGAACATCGGCGCGCCGGGCAAGGAACAGATTGGTTTCGAGCGCCTGTTCGCCGACCTGCAGATTGACAGCCTGTGGACCAAAGCCCTGCACCTGCAGGCAGTTGAACTGGACAAGCCTAAGGTCGAGCTGCTGTTTTCCAAAGATGGCACCCTCAATCTGGCGGGTCTGTTCAAGCTGCCGCCCGGCGAACCGGCCAAGCCTGACGAAGCACCGAGCAAGCCATTTCCGCTGCGCGTGGATGAGATCAAACTGGCGGGCGGCAATGTGCATTTTCAGGACTTGCGCCCCAGCGAGCCCATCGAATTTCTGTACGACGAACTGAATTTCGAACTGAAAAACCTCAGCACCCTGCCCGAAGACAACGCCGACATGACGCTTGTGGCCGCTGGACCTGAGGGTGGCCAGATCGACTGGGTTGGCCGCATCAGCCTGGTGCCGATCACGTCCGAAGGCACACTCAAAATCACCGACGGCAAGATGAAAGTCTGGTGGCCCTATGTGCGCGACGCTCTGCCACTGGTGCTCAAGGACGGCGTGCTCAACTTCAATACCCATTACACACTCAGCCTGGCCAAGGAAACCGAGATGCGGCTGGACAACACGTCCCTCAGCGTCGCGCCCTTCGCCATCGACGCGCCTGACGGCCGACCCTTGGTGCGCCTGAAGAACCTGGAAGTGAGCGATACCTCGATCGATCTGGCGAAACAGCTGGTCACCGTAGGGAAAATCCGCAGTCAGGGTCTGGAAACGTGGGCGGCGCGAGAGGCTGACGGCCAGCTTGACTGGCAGAAACTGTTCGCCGCGCAGCCGTCCAAGGCCCAGGAAAAGAAAGCCGAGGCGGCTAAAAAGGAGCCCGCTACCGCCACCAGCGCCGAGACCACAGCGAAAACAGAAGCCGCAGCGCCGAGCAAACCCTGGCAGGTATTGCTGCGTGATACCCAGCTGCGCGATTACCGCATCCATCTGGCGGACAAAGTGCCGAAGGAACCCGTGGCGATCGACGTCGGTCCGCTGAATCTGGACCTGACCCATTTCGACAGCCTCAACCAATCGCCCTTCAACATCAAGCTGGACACCGGCCTGGGCAAGCAAGGCAAGCTGACGGCCGAGGGTGAGGTGAACCTGGCGCCGGTTCGCGCCAAACTCAACGTGACCACGCGCGACATCGACCTGCGTGTCGCGCAATCCTATGTCACGCCGTTCATTCGGCTGGAAGTGCGCAGCGGCATGCTCAACACCGATCTGGCGGTAGACCTGAAAAGCACCGAGCCGCTGGCGCTGGGTATCACCGGCAAAGCACAGGTGGATCAGTTGCACACGCTGGACACCCTCAAATCGCGGGACTTCGTGAAGTGGGAGCGCGTCAACGTCGAGGGTCTGAACTTCCAGCTTGGCGACAGCCTGAGCATTGCCTCGATCAATCTCGAACAGCCGTACGCACGCTTCGTGATCGCCGACGACCGCACCACCAACATCGACGATTTGCTGATACCGCAGCCTGCTGACAGCAAGCCTGCAGCCGCCAAAACCAAGTCAACCGCCAGCGCCGAAAAACCGATGGGTATTCATATCGGCGAGGTGAACATCAACAACGGTTCGGCCAATTTCGCCGACTTCAGCCTCACGCCCAATTTCGCGACGGCCGTGCAGCAGCTCAACGGGAAAATCGGCACGCTGGACAACCGTCAGGACAAGCCAGCGCCCGTGGACATCAAGGGCAAGGTCGACCGCTATGCGCCTGTCACGATCAAAGGTGCGCTCAATCCGTTCAACCCCCTCGCCAGTCTGGACATCGCGACCAGTTTCAAGCGTGTCGAGCTGACCACGTTGACGCCCTACTCCGGCAAGTTCGCGGGTTATCGCATTCGCAAAGGCCGACTGAACCTGGACCTGCATTACCTGATCACCAAGGGTCAGCTCAAAGCCGAGAACAAGGTGGTGGTCGAGCAACTGCAACTGGGTGAAAAGGTCGACAGCCCGGATGCCGTGAACCTGCCGCTGAAACTGGCGATTGCCTTGCTCAAGGACGTCGACGGCAAGATTTCCATCGAGTTGCCGGTCACCGGTGATTTGAACAACCCGCAGTTCAGTGTGATGCCGATCGTCTGGCAGACCCTGCGCAATCTGGTGGTGAAAGCCGCTGCCGCACCGTTCAAATTCATCGGCGGTCTGATCAGCGGAGGCGGTTCAGAAGACCTGGGCACTGTGTCGTTCGCTGCAGGTTCGGACGAGTTGAACAGCGACGCCCAGGCCTCACTGGACAAACTGGCTGCAGCGCTGAAAGCACGCCCGGCGCTGCGTCTCGAGATCGAAGGCACCAGCGCCGAAGCCAGTGACGGCCCGCTGATCGCCCAACAGCGTCTTGAGCGCGAATACCAGAGCACCTATTACAAGATCCTTCAGCGCCGAGGCGACAAGGTGCCGGCGCAAGCCGCCGACCTGAAAGTGCCGGACGATGAAAAGCCGCCAATGCTCGAAGGCATCTACCGCACGCGCCTGAAGGGTCAACCGCCGGCCGAGTGGGTTGATCTGGGCAAGGAAGAGCGGCAGAACAAGATGCGCGAGGCAGTACTCAAATCCTGGAGCTCGAGCGCACTGTTGCTGCGTCAGCTTGGCCAGGCCCGTGCCGGCAGCATCAAGGACTATTTGGTGGACAAGGGACAATTGGCGGACGAGCGGGTCTACTTCGTTGACGCCAGTCTCGGTCAACCCGAAAAAGACGGTCGCGTCGTCAGCCCCCTGCATCTGGACAGTGAGTAACGACTTTTGAAGAGTGTGTTAGCGAAGACCGTGCTGATGCTCGGTCTGACAGCAACGGCGGCCTTCGCTCAGGCGGCGACCGACACCTTGAGGTGTGGCAGTCAGCTGATCAGCGTCGGCGACCGGATGTTCGAAGTGCAACAGAAATGCGGCCAGCCCGTCAGCCAGGACATTGTCGGCTACAAGGAAACGGTCAACCATTTCCGTCAGGTCGATCAGGTGCAGGTCCAGGAATGGATCTACGGCCCGAACAACGGCATGTATCAGTATTTGCGGTTCGAAGGCGGCCGATTGGTGCGGATCGACAGCAAGCGAGGGCGGTAAGCCTCCACGGGACTTCGAACATCACTACCGTCCGTGTGGGAGTGAGCTTGCTCACGAAAGCTGAGTTCCATCCGATGAAGATGTTGCGGATGGACCGGCGTCTTCGCGGGCAAGCGCGTTCCTACAAGAGCTGGCAGCGCCCAAACACGCTTTAAATCCTGAACTGCTTCACCAGCCCACCCAATCGATCACCCAGCTCCGTCAGGCTGCGTGCCGTTTGCGCGCCGCTTTGTGCGTCGTCGGCCACGCTGTCCACGGCCTGGGCAATCTGGGTCATGCTGCGGCTGATTTCCTCGGCGACAGCGGTCTGTTCTTCCGATGCGCTGGCGATCTGCGCGTTCATGTCGTTGATGGTCTCGATCAACTGACTGATCGCATCGAGCGACGTCCCTGCCTCGTTCGCCAAGTCACCGGTGGTCTTGCCGGTGTCGCTGGAACGGCTCATCGCAACCGTGGCTTCCTGGGCGCCGCGTTGCAGCGAGGTGATCATTTCGTGGATTTCCTGGGTGCTTTGCTGAGTACGGCTGGCCAAGGCGCGAACTTCATCGGCGACCACCGCGAACCCACGCCCCGCGTCCCCTGCCCGCGCCGCCTCAATGGCAGCGTTGAGCGCCAGCAGGTTGGTCTGTTCGGCCACCGAGCGAATCACATCCACCACGGTCGCGATGGACTGCACGTCCTGGCGCAGGTGATCCAGCGAGGAACTGCTTTCGCCGATTTCGCCGATCAACGCATGAATACTGTCGATGCTCTTGTTCACGACGGACTTGGCGTCCGAGCCGACGTCGCTGGTCTTGCGTGCTGCCTGGGAAGCCCCTTGCGCACTGATGGACACCTGATGCGCCGCTGAAGACATCTCATGAATGGCCGTCGCGACCTGATCGGTCTCCTGACGCTGACGCCCCATCGCTTCTTCCGACCGTTGTGCCTGCGAGGACATATCGTTCACCAACCCGTTGAGCTGGCCGGTCATTTCGGCGATCTGTCGGACCAGCCCGTGAATTTTCTCGACGAACTGGTTGAACGACTTGGCCAATGCGCCCAGTTCGTCGTTGCTGGTTTCCGGCAGGCGTCGGGTCAGGTCGCCATCACCCGCGGCGATGTCGTCCAGGTTCTGCTTGATCACCAGCACCGGCTTGACCAGCCCGTTGCCAATCAGCACACCCAACAGCGCCACCACCGCCAGGAACACCGCCACGATTGCCACGATCAACGCGGCCGAAGAGCCGATCCGGCTTTGCGTCGATGCCTCGATGGCGGCCACCTGATTGTCGATGTCGTCGAGGTTAGCCTGCGTTCCGAACGCCAGGTCCCACTTCTGCAGGTAGCTGGTGTAGCCCAGTTTCGGAATCGGCTTGTCGCTGCCCGGCGTCGGCCAGTCGTAGCGGAAGAAATGCGTCCCGTCTTTGGCCTTGTCCACCAGGCCACGAATCACGTACACGCCGTTGGCATCTTTGGCTTCGGAGAAGTTCTTGCCGATGTCCAGGTCCTTGTCCGACCAGAACACCCGCACGTACTGCGAGTTGTAGCCAAAAAAGTAACTGGCCTTGTCATATTGCAGGCTCTTGAGCACCTTGAGCGCCCGATCACGGGCTTCCATGTCGCCCGGCGCAGAGGCATCGTAGATCGGTTTGATCGCAGCTTCGCCAATCTGCTGATAATTCTTGAGCGACAGCTTGCGCTCCTCCAGCAGCAGCGCGCGGGTCTGCTCGACTTCCTGAGCGGCCAGTTTCTGCAGCACGACCCACGTGATGCAACTGATCACCGCGGCCAGCAAGAGGCTCGGAATGATGGCGAGGAGAATGACCTTACGGCGTAGGTTCAACGTCACGACGATTTCCTTTGTATGCAGGAAGTATCATTTTTGATGATAAAAAATGACCAGTAGCTCTTGTGGTTAATGGCCGCGTTGACGACAGGTTCAACTCACCGTATCGCTGTTTTGCCCCGGATCTTTAGGGGAAAACACAATAAATTACGACCGAAATATGTCACAAGGCTACTATCCCTAAGGATGATCGACAGCCGAGAGGGAAGCGTGATGGGTATGTGTTTGGATAAGGGTGCTGGCGGGGTAATACGAGGTGCTTTTCATGCTGGCCGCAGGCCGTAGAAGCAAGCTTGCTCGCGAAGTCCCGGCATCAGTCACTGAATGTGTGTCTGATTGACCGGCCTCTTCACGAGCAAGCTCGTTCCCACAGGATCACATGGCGTACAGGCGATCAACGCTCGTGCAATGCCTCGGCGCGAGCCTTCAGGACCGGCTTGAGCAGGTAGCTGAGGATGCTTTTCTTGCCGGTGATGATGTCCACCGAAGCGACCATGCCGGGAATGATCAGCAACGGATGCTCATCGGTCCCCAGGTGGCTGCGGTCGGTGCGCAGCTTGATCACGTAGAACGTGTTTTTCTTCTCTTCGTCCTGAATGGTGTCGGCACCAATCTGTTCCAGCTTGCCTTTGAGGCCACCATAAATGGTGTAGTCATAGGCCGTGAACTTGATCATCGCTTCCTGACCTGGATGCAGGAACGCAATGTCCTGCGGGCGGATGCGCGCTTCGACCAACAAGGTGTCGTCCAACGGCACGATTTCGGCGATGTCGCTGCCCGGCTGAATAACGCCACCCACGGTATTGACCAGCATTTGCTTGACGATACCGCGCACCGGCGAGGTGACCATGGTCCGGTTGACCCGGTCTTCCAGGCCTTTGGCCGTCGACTGCGCCTTGGAAAGGTTGGTGCGTGCCTCGTTGAGCTGGGTCAGCGCGTCGCTGCGAAACTTGCCGCGCGTCTCGTCGATCTTGCGCTGCACTTCGGCAATCGCGGCCTGAGCGCGGGGAATCGCCAGCGTGGTGCCGTCCAGTTGACCGCGGGTCTCCACTTCCGAACGCTTCAAACGCAGGATATCCACAGGTGATACCGCGCCCTGTGCCACCAACGGTTCGGACATGCCGATCTCCTGGCGCAGAAGGTTCAGGCTGTTGCGGTATTGCTCCTGTTTGGAGCCAAACTCGCGCAGCTCCTGCTGGCGCTGGATCAGTTGCTGTTGCAGGCCACCAACCTCGTCAACCAGTTGCTGACGACGACTCTTGTACAAGGACTCTTCGTTGGCAGCCTGATTGGCGGCGGTTTTGCGCGCCTCGGCACTGATGTTCAGCGGACGGTCATCGACCTCCGCACTCAGACGCTCGACGCGCAACTCCATCGCCACGCGATCGGCCTCGGTTTCACCGACGTTGGAGGCAAAACGGGTGTCGTCCAGACGAATCAGCGGCGCGCCTGCGTCAACGATCTCGCCATCCCGCGCGTAGATCTGAGCGACGATACCGCCTTCAAGGTTCTGGATCTTCTGGATCTTGGTTGAAGGGATCGCCTTGCCTTCGCCCTTGGTCACTTCGTCGATCACGGCAAAGTTGGCCCACAGCACCAGGAAGGTGAAAAACAGAATGACCGCCCAGATGGTCAGCCGGACGATACGCGGGGCGTCATCGACCAGGGCCTTTTTGACTTCAGGCATCGGCTGCCCGTCGAGGGACTGCGAACCTCTGAAATAGCCGAACAGCCCACCGCCGGAATTTGGACCCGATTTAAGCAACACTGATCTGCCCCTTCTTCAACGCTTCCATCACGGCGGCTTTCGGGCCGTCGGCGAGAATCTGGCCACGGTCGATGACCAATAGGCGGTCGACCAGCGTGAGCAGCGAGGCTCGGTGTGTCACAAGAATCACGGTCTTTTTCTCGATAACGGCTTGCAGACGCTGCTTCAAGCGCTCCTCACCGGTGTTGTCCATGGCGCTGGTCGGTTCGTCCAGCAACAAAATCGGCGGGTTCAGCAACAGGGCCCTGGCCAGAGCAACGTTCTGACGCTGCCCGCCAGACAGGTTCTGTCCACGCTCGCCGACTTGCAGCTCATACCCTTGCGGGTGCAGGCGGGCAAACTCATGCACGCCCGCCAGCTCACCGGCTTGCAGCACCATCTCATCGTCCACGTAACGCGCACCGGAAATCAGGTTGTCGCGCAGCGTGCCCGACAGCAACTGGATGTCCTGAGGGACGTAACCGATGTTGTGGCGCAGTTCGCTGACGTCGATCTGGCGAATGTCGACGCCGTCGACCAACAGCGAGCCCTCGTCCGGCTGATACAGGCCGACCAACAGCTTGGCCAGCGAGCTTTTGCCCGAGCCGCTGCGGCCGATGATGCCGATCCGCTCGCCCGGACGAACCACCAGGTTGATGTTCTTCAACGCCAGGGTCTGCTGATTCGGGTAGGTGAAGTCGACGTTGCGGAATTCCATCGCGCCCTGCAGCACCTGACGGCTCAACGGGCGCTCTTCGAAGTTGCGCTCTTGTGGCAACTCCATCATCTGGTCCACCGACACCATGGTCACTTTGGCCTGCTGATAACGCGTCAGCAGACCCGACAACTGCGCCAATGGGCCCAGCGCGCGGCCACTGAGCATGTAGCACGCCACCAAGCCGCCCATGCTCAGGTTGCCGTCGATGATCATGTACACACCGAAGCAGATCATCGCCACGCCCGCCAGTTGCTGGATGAGCAAGGTGATGTTCATCGCCAGACCGGACAGGATCTTGACCCGCAACTCCAGGCGACTAAGGGTGCCAATGGTCTGTTCCCACTGGTACTGACGCTCGCTTTCAGCGTTGTTGACCTTGACCGCGTCCAGGCCGGACAGGGTTTCGATCAGACTCGACTGACGCTCGGCGCCCAGTGCCATGGTGCGTTCCAGTGTGGCGGTCAAAGGCTTTTGCAGCAGGTGGCCGATGCCCAGCGCGAGCGGGAACGCCACAATCGGAATCCACACCAGATGCCCGCCGAGCAGCGCGATCACCAGGAGGATGATCAAGGTGAACGGCAGGTCGATCAGGCTGGTCAGGGTCAGCGACGTCAAAAAGTCGCGCATGCCCTGGAATTCATGAATGTTCTGGGCGTAGCTGCCGACGCGCGCCGGACGGAATTTCATCGCCATGCCGACGATGCGCTCGAACAGCGTGGCGGAAATGATCAGGTCGGTTTTCTTGCCCGCCAGGTCCAGGCACAGGCTGCGCAGGCCTTTAAGCAAGAGGTCGAACAGGTAGGCGCCGCAGATACCGGCCGCCAATACCCACAACGTCGCGGTCGCCTGATTCGGCACCACGCGGTCGTAGACGTTCATGACAAACAGAGGCGCCGCCAGAGCGATCAGGTTGATCACCAGGCTTGCAGCGATCGCGTCGGCGTAGAGCCAGCGCGACAGCTTGAGGGTGTCTTTGAACCAGGACCTCGCTCGAGGAATGAGCGAGCCTTGGGTCACGTCAAACTTGTGTTGCGGTTGGGCGAAGAACACCTTGCCGCTGTAATCCTGAGCCAGCGCTTCACGCTCGACCCGGACTTCGCCGCCGTCGCTTTCGCTGATCAGCAGCCGCGCCGCATCGCCTTCCCAACCCAACAGCACCGCGCAACGCCCTTCCTTCAAGAGGAGCATCGCGGGCAAGGCAATGGCGGGAATCTGTTCGAGCCTGCGCACCAGCAGACGTCCTTGCAAACCGGCCCGAGCCGCTGCGCGGGGCAGCAGATCAGGGCTCAGGCGCTGGTCCGGCAACGGCAAGCCGGTGCTCAGCATCGCCCGGCTCGCCGGTTTGTGGTGCAAGGCGCAGAGTGTCAGCAGGCCATCCAGCAACGGATCATCATGCTGGCTGCGTGGGTCATGACCTAGTTGGGCAGAAGGTAATTCCAAATCCACGCTGACACTCTCTTTAGCTCTAACAGTTAAAAGAACCTGGCTCCTGACACACGCGCGTCAAGAATCAGTTCATGCCCGGCAGTTTGACTGTCGGTTTCACATCGTTCTGCACAACCGATGCCAGCGGAGCCACGACGCCCTGGCTTTTCAGCAAGGTGCCGATGTCTGCTTGAATGCGGTATTGGGTGTACGTTTTCAGGCTCTGCAGTTGCACCAGACGCTGTTGCGCGGTGAACAACTCGTTCTCGCTGTCGAGAAGGTCGAGCAGAGTACGCTCTCCGAGGCTGAATTGCTGCTGATACGACGTACGGACGCTGGTTGCCCGATCAACGTATTGCTGAGCGATCGGCACTTGCTGGGAAGCGTTGTTATAGGCGTTCCAGGCCAGGCCCAGTTCTTCGTTCAACTGACGCAGTGCGTTGTTGCGGATGTCCAGTGCCTGCGAAGCCAGGTAAGACTTGGACGTCAGGTCAGCTTTGTTGCTGCCGCCGGCATACAGGTTGAACTGCATGCGCACCATTGCTTCCCAACCATTGTTGTGGCCTTCGTCGCCGCCGACGTTGTTGTCGGCATTGCGGCCCAGGTCCAGGTCAAAGCGCGGGGAGAAGGTCGACTTGGCAGCGCTGTATTGTTTCTCGGCAGCGGCGATGTCCGCTTCAGCCGAACGCAGCACCGGGCTGTTGTCGAGCATCTGGCGGCGCGCTTCCTGCAGATCGGCTGGCATCAGCGCGAACGGCGCTGGCTTTTCCAGCTGATCCGGCACGATACCCACGGCGCTCAGATAGTTGGTCTGGGCGTCAGCCAGGTTGGTCTGTTCGGTGATCAGGTTGTTCTGGGCCTGTGCCAAACGGGCGTCGGCCTGATCCATATCCGCCATTCGTCCGACACCACGACTGGTGCGCAACTTGATCTGATCGTAGATACGTTCGTGACTTTTAAGGTTTTCTTGCGCCAGGCGAACCATCTCGCGCTGTGTAAGAACATCGATATAGACCTGCGCAACTGTCAGCGCAGTGCGCTCGGAAGTATTCAACAAAGAATACGCCCGAGAATTGGCGGTGGCTTGTTGACGCCCAACTTCGTTACTTGTTGCGAACCCATCAAAGAGCATTTGACGAAGACGTATGGCAGACTCGCCGCGGTTCATGGTCTTCCAGTCGTTATTGCCACTTTCCGCACGCGTGGACGGGGTGTCAGATCCCGCACGGCCGTACCCCGCTGTCACGTCGACACGCGGCAGGTAACCACCCTTCGCCGCACGAACCGCGTAGTCCTGCGCGATACGGGCGTTCACGCCTGCCTGCACCTCAGGGTGTTCTTGCATGGCCTTCTGCATGGCTTCTGGCAGGGTTTGTGCCTGCACGAAGCCGACTGTCAGAACAAAGGGTACAGCAGTGAGAAATTGCACACGCATGTTGGTTCTTCCCGAGAACGTACTTGTTCGAAAACGCAGTATTAATAACTGCATTGCAAGAGAGGCTTGTGTAGGAGATCGGCGGCGTCAGGCTGTTCTGAAGGGTCTCTGGGAGCGAACAACAGAAATACACGATCTCAGAAAATATCAATGTGACATTACGGGGGCGATTGTTTAGGATGTCGCCCAATAGGTCAATAGTTTGGCAGAAAGTTAATGAGTATCCGCTAAAAAGGATGCAAATAAATTGACGTCAAATAATTAACAACAACTAAATCAAATACTTAGTTGTTTGACGTCAACGTTTTGAACACTTTACGTAGTCCAATATGAAGCAGCCCACCCTGGGCAGGCCGACATGATGGATACCAACTGATCGGTAATCTCGGAGAGTCACCCCCATGAGCAGTGTTGTTGCCATCGTCAAAAGCATTGTTGGCCAAGTAGTCGCAGTCTCCCCGGAAGGGATTCGTCGTGTGCTGATCGAGGGTGACCGGCTGTTGGCCGGCGAGCAGGTGCTGACCGGGCCGGAAGGTTCGGTAACCCTGCAATTGCCTGACGGTCGTCAATTGGACATGGGCCGTGACAGTCAGTGGAGCTCAGACGCCCCGACGTCCACCACCAACCTGGCGGAAGCCACCGAGCAGGCCGCGCCGTCGGTTGCCGAACTGCAACAAGCCATCGCTGCGGGCGCCGACCCGACCAAAGACCTGGAAGCCACCGCTGCCGGCCAGACCACGGGCTCAACCGATGGCGGCAACGCAGGCGGCGGTCACAGCGTGGTGATGCTGACCGAGACGGCAGGTGTGGTGAACCCGAACATCGGCTTCAACACCAATGGCCTGGGCAACAACGCAGCCGCCGCTACCGAACAGGACGCCGGTGTTCCGCAGCGCGCCTCGACGCTGAGCCTGAGCGCGACCTCGACGCTGACCGAAGCCGGCGGCGCGCTGGTGTACACCGCATCCGTCACGCAGGCACCGCTCAGCGACCTGACCATTACCCTGTCCAACGGCTCGACCATCGTCATTCAGGCGGGCCAGACCTCCGGCAGCGTGACCGTGCAGATCCCGAACGGCAACACGCCGTATCTGGACGCCCACGACATCACCACAACCATTACCGGCACCACCGGTGGTTCAGGCCTGGTGCTGACCACCAACCCGGCGCCTGCCGTCACGACGATCACTGACACTGTCGACACCACCACCATCAGCCTGACCGCAGGTGCCGCGACCTCCGCCGAGGGCACGTCGATCACCTACACCGCCACGCTGACCAACCCGGCGCAGACGCCGGTCACCGTGACGTTGTCCGATGGTTCGACCATCACCATCAAAGCCGGTGAGTCCTCCGGTTCTGTCGTGGTTCCGGCTCCGGCCAACGACGTCTACAACACCAACACCACCGTCAGCACCACGATCACCGGCGCTACAGGCGGCAACTTTGAAAACCTGGCGACCAACCCGACGCCGGCTGTGGTGCAGATCACCGACACCCCGGACACCACCACCGTCAGCCTGACTGCAGGTGCTGCGACTTCCGCCGAAGGCACGTCGATCACCTACACCGCCACACTGACCAATCCGGCACAGACGCCGGTCACCGTGACCTTGTCCGACGGCTCGACCATCACCATAAAAGCCGGTGAGTCCTCCGGTTCTGTCGTGGTTTCGGCTCCGGCCAACGACGTCTACAACACCAACACCACCGTCAGCACCACGATCACCGGCGCTACAGGCGGCAACTTTGAAAACCTGGCGACCAACCCGACGCCGGCTGTGGTGCAGATCACCGACACCCCGGACACCACCACCGTCAGCCTGACTGCAGGTGCTGCGACTTCCGCCGAAGGCACGTCGATCACCTACACCGCCACACTGACCAATCCGGCACAGACGCCGGTCACCGTGACCCTGTCCGACGGTTCGACCATCACCATCAAAGCCGGTGAATCGTCTGGCTCGGTGGTTGTTCCGGCTCCGGCCAACGACGTCTACAACACCAACACCACCGTCAGCACCACGATCACCGGTGCCACAGGCGGCAACTTTGAAAACCTGGCGACCAACCCGACGCCAGCCGTGGTGCAGATCACCGACACCATCGACACCACTGTTGCGAGCATCACCGGCAGCACACAAGTCACTGAAGGCGAGTCCGCGACTTACACCATCAGCCTGAGCAACCCGGCGCAAACCGAAGTCACCGTCAACCTGACGTACAGCGGCACCGCGGCCGACGGCAGCGACTACACCAAAGTCGTCAGCGTGAAGATTCCGGCCGGCGCCAGCAGCGTCACGTTCGATCTGGCAACGCTCAACGACACGATCCCGGAAGGCGTTGAAAACGTTAAGGTCTCGATCGGCGAGATCACCGGCGGCAACTTTGAAAACGTCGTGGTCAGCGGCACCAACGGCAGCGTCACCACCACCATCATCGACAACGATGCGCTGCCCGTGGTTGACCTGAACGGTTCCGGAAATGGCGTTAACAGCGAAACGACGTTTACCGAAGGCACCCAGGCCGGCGTACCGATCGCAGCCGACATCAAAGTCAGCGACGTCGACAGCCCTGACCTGCAAGGCGCCAAGGTCACGCTGACCAATCCCCAGGATGCTGACAGCCTGGTCGTCGGCAACCCGAACCCGAACATCACGGTCACCACGACTACCGTTAACGGCCAGATCGTACTCACCCTGACCGGCACCGCGACCGCTGCCGAATACGAAGCCGTGATCAAATCGATCACCTTCCACAACGACAGCAACAACCCGAGCGTGGCTGACCGCAACATCACGGTCACCGTCAACGACGGCCAGAACGACTCCGTGCCGGTGAACAGCACCGTTCACGTGGTGGCGGTCAACGACGCGCCGACCGTCACCTTCGAAAACGCGACCTACGTCGAAAACGGCGAAGCTCAATCGCTGGTCAACAACCTGCAGATCAAGGACGTCGACGGCGACACCCTGAGCGGCGCGAAGATCACCCTGACTGGCATTCAGGCAGAAGACCTGATCGTTTCCCAGTACTACAAAGGTGGCAACGAAGGCACCACCGACCTGGGCATCAGCTACAAGCTGAGCAATGGCCCGGACGGCAGCATCATCATCACCCTGAGCGGCAATGCCTCGGTCGCCGACTACACCAAGCTGATCAACTCGATCACCTACGCCAACAACAGTGACGACCCATCGGCCACGCCACGCGGCGTGAAAATCGAAGTCACTGATGTCGACGCGCACGGCACCAACAACCAGTCTGGCAGCCACACGGGCGAAATCGACGTCACGCCGGTCAACGACGCACCGACCGTGGCTGCTGCTTCGGGCAACGGCGACGAAGACGGCATGATCAAAATCGTGCTCGGCGGCGCCGACGTTGACGGCACGATTGACCATTTCAACCTCGTCGACATGGCGGCGCACGGCAAGTTCTACGCCGACGCGGCCGGCACTCAAGAGCTGACCAGCGCCAGCGACATCGCGGCCGCCAACAACAGCGCCACCATCTACTTCAAGCCGGACAAAGACTGGAGCGGCAGCACCGACTTCACCTACACCGCCGTCGACAACCAGAATCTGGGCGCGGCCAAGCCAGCCGCCGGCACCATCACCGTTGCGCCGGTGACCGACATGCCTGACCTGGTGCTGGTCGGCGACAAGACCGTTGCCTCGCTCAACGTCAACGGCCACACAACCGGCTCGATTGGCGACATCTCGGGCGGCGCATGGCACACCGACAACAGTGGTGACGTCGTTGAAATCAGCCAGCCGGGCACCTATGGCGTCGCGGGCAACGCGCAAAACACCGCCGTTATCGAGCTTGAGCGCAACCCGGGCGACCCGAGCAACCTGTACACCAACATCGACGCCAAGGCGGGTGCGACCTACACGATTTCGGTCGATTACTCCGTGCGCGCAGGTGCAGAAAGCAACTCCCTGATCAATGTGTACTGGGGCGGCACGCTGGTCGGCACGCTGAACAACTCCGTCACCGGCATCAAAACGTACACCTTCGACGTTCCGGTGACAGCAGACGGCAATGCCAAACTGGAATTCAAGGCCGGTGACAGCAACTCCGTCGGCGGCGTGATCAACAACATCAGCGTCACCGAGCACCTGAATACCGGGCTTGAAGACAACGCCATTCTGCTGTCGACCATCAAAGCCAACACCACCGACGTTGACGGCTCGGAAACCCTGACCCTGAGCCTGAAAGGCCTGCCGGCAGGTTCGACCCTGACCGACGGCGTTCACACGTTCACTGCCAGCGCCGGCAACACCTCGACCGACATCACGGGCTGGAACCTGAGCGCGCTCAAATTCACGCCGCCGTCCAACCTGAGCGGCGACATCCAACTGACCGTGACCGCCACGGCACAGGACGGCGCGGCTGCGCCGGTCAGCAAAGACCTGAACTTCAACGTGCATGTCATCGCCGTGGCAGACGCGCCAACGGTCACCACCAGTGCAGCACTCGGCGCTGAGGATTCGCAGATTCATCTGAACGTCGGCACGGCCCTGGTCGACACCGACGGCTCCGAGTCGTTGAGCCTGTTGACTGTGTCCAACATTCCGCTGGGCGCCACGTTGACCGATGGCGTCAACAGCTACACGTCCATCAAGACCGGCGACGGTGCAGTCATCATCGATGGCTGGGATCTGAGCAAACTGACGATCACGCCGCCGAAGGATTTCAACGGCCAGTTCACCCTGCAGGTCAGCGTCACCTCGACCGAAACCACCGGACAGTCGGCCACCACTACCAAGCCGTTGACCGTCACCGTTACCCCGGTCAACGACGCACCGGTTCTGGACCTGAACACCGCCGACGGCGCAGACCAGACCGGCTACGCCCTGACCTACGTCGAAAACGGCAAACCGCTGAGCATCGCCGGTAATGTGTCGATCACCGACGTGGACAACGCCACGCTCAAAGGCGCCACCGTTACCCTGACCAATGCCCAAGCCGGCGACGTTTTGGCCATCAGCAGCCAGTTCGGCATCAAAGCCACTGTCAGCGGCATCGTGGACGGCAAGATCACCATCACCCTGAGCGGTGAGGCGAGCAAGGCGTCTTACGAGAAGATCATTCAGTCGATCACCTACAAGAACACCAGCGACAACCCAAGCACCGCTGACCGCACCCTCAACGTGCAGGTCAACGATGGCCAGTCCGAGCACAACCTGTCCAACGTCGCGACCAGCACCATCAGCGTGACCGCCGTCAACGACGCTCCGGTTGTCGACCTGAACGGTCCGTTCCTGCCGGGTAACAACACCGTCACCCTGCCGTACGTCGAGAACGCAGCGCCGGTCAAACTGATGCCGCTGCTGACCCTGAGCGACCCGGACAGCCCGAACCTGCAAAGCGCCACCGTGACCATCAAGGACGCGCAGGCGGGCGACAAACTGGTGTTCGACACCACCAACAGCAAGATCACCATCACCTCGGAAACCGTCAACGGTCAGTTGGTCTACACCCTTAAAGGTGCGGCAAGCCAGGCTGAATACGCGGCCGTGCTGAAATCCGTGGCCTTCGTCAGCGAAGGCGAAGACCCGGTCGGCGGCTCCCGTTCGATCAGCGTTCAGGTCAACGACGGCCAGGACAGCTCCAACGTCGCCACCGCCAACGTCACCGTAATTCCGGTGAACGACGCACCGACACTGGATCTGGATGCGAACGCTCCGGGCACCGGTTTCACCACCGCCTACACCGAAAACGCGCCAGGCGTCAGCATTGCCGGCAGCAACGTGAAGATCGGCGACGTCGACAACACCACCATGAAAGGCGCGGTCATCACCCTGACCAACGCCAAGGCCGGCGACGTGCTGTCGGCGCTGGATCAGTTCGGCATCCACGCCACCGTGCTGGACACCCGTGCCCTGAACGGCAAGATCACCGTGATCCTGAGCGGCTCCGCTGACCTGGCTTCGTACCAGAAGATGATCCAGTCGATCACCTACAGCAGCACCAGCGAAAATCCGGACACCACACCGCGCAAGATCACCATCAGCGTCAACGATGGCGAGGTCTTGAACAGCCAGTCGAACACCACGACCACCACGATCAACGTGACGGCCGTCAACGACAAGCCGGTGGTCGTCGTCGGCGACAACACCTACGTGGAAAACCACGACGCGGTGTCCATCGCCAATGGCCTGGTGATCAAAGACGTGGACAACTCCACGTTGAGCAAAGCGGTCATCACCCTGACCCACATGTCGCCTGAGGACCTGATCGGTTCCGGCCACGACCTGGGCGGCGGCAAGACCGACCTGGGCATCGACTACAGCGTGTCCGGTCCGGACGCCAACGGCACCCTGACCATCACCCTGACCGGTAACGCCAGCGTCGCCAACTATCAGGCATTGATCCAGTCGATCCAGTTCGTCGCGTCCGGCAACAACCCGACGCCGGGCGACCGCGGGGTGCAGATCAGCGTCACCGACACCGGCCTCAAGGGCGACAACGTCGGCACCGAGACCTCGGTTCTGGTGGACGGCAAGATCACCGTTGTGGCGGTTAACGATGCGCCTGAAGTCAGCTTCAGCAGCGTTTCGTACACCGAAAACGGCGCACCGATCCAACTGGTCAAAGACCTGCAGATCACTGACGTCGACAGCGGCCAGTTGAGCGGTGTGAAGATCACCCTGACCGGTGTGCAGGCTGAAGACCTGATCGTTTCCACGTACTACAAAGGCGGCACCGAGGGTGTCACCGATCTGGGCATCGCTTACAAACTGAGCACCGATGCGAAGGGCAACGTCATCATCGAGCTGAGCGGCAAATCGTCGATCGCCAACTACGAAACCCTGATCAATTCGCTGACCTACCAGAACAACAGCGACAACCCGAGCACCGCGCCACGCGGCGTGACCATCGCCGTGACCGATGCCGATGCCCATGGCACCGACAACCAGACCGTGACCGTGGGTCATGCTGATCAGGTCACTGTGATTGCCGTCAACGACGCACCGGTTCTGGACCTCAACGGCCCGGCCGGCGGCACCGCCAGCACCACGTCGTTCACCGAGAACGGCAGCGCGCTGAAAGTCATGCCGTACATGGTCATCAACGACCCTGACAGCCCGACGCTGAAAGGCGCGACCGTCAGCTTCACCAACCCGCAGGACGGCGACAGCCTGTACTTCGCCAGCACCAACGCGAAGATCACCGTCACCTCGGCCACCGTCGACGGCAAGCTGGTGTTCACCCTGACCGGCGAAGCCACTCAGGCCGAATACAACGACCTGCTGAAGTCGCTGCGCTTCATCAACAACAGTGACAACCCGTCGAGCGATAACCGTGTGATCAACGTCACCGTCAATGACGGTGTGGTCGACTCCGCGCCTGCGCAAGCGGTGATCAAAGTCGTTCCGGTCAACGATGCACCGGTTCTGGACCTGGACAGCAGCCCGGCAGCGACCGGCACCGGTTACAGCGTCGGCTACACCGAGAACGGCGATGCGATCAGCATTTCCAGCGCCAACGTCGGTATCAGCGATCCGGACAACACCACGCTCAAAGGCGCGACCATCACCCTGACCAACGCTCAGGCCGGTGACGTGCTGGCAGCTGCCGACAAATTCGGTATCCACGCCGTGGTCAGCGATACCCGCACCACCGACGGCAAGATCACCGTCACCCTGACCGGCGAAGCTTCGCTGGATCAGTACAAGGCGATGATCGAATCGGTCACGTACAAGAACACCAGCGACGATCCGAGCACCATCGACCGCACCATCACCGTTCAGGTGAATGACGGTTCGGCTCAGCACAACCTGTCGAACGTGGCGACCAGCACCATCAAGGTCACCGCCGTCAACGACGCCCCGGTTCTGGACCTCAACGGCCCGGCCGGCGGCAGCGCCAGCACCACGACGTTCACCGAAAACGGCACCGCGCTGAAAGTCATGCCTTACATGACCATCACCGACCCGGACAGCCCGACGCTCAAAGGCGCCACGCTCACCTTCACCAACCCACAAGACGGCGACAGCCTGTACTTCGCCAGCACCAACGCGAAGATCACCGTCACTTCGACCCTGGTCGATGGCAAGCAGGTGTTCACCCTGACCGGCGAAGCCACTCAGGCTGAATACAACGACCTGCTGAAATCGCTGCGCTTCATCAACAACAGCGACAATCCGTCGGGTGATAACCGGATCATCAACGTAACCGTCAACGACGGCGTCGTTGACTCCGCGCCTGCGCAAGCGGTGATCAAAGTCATCCCGGTTGACGACGCACCGGTCATCCACGCGCCGACCGACACTCAGAGCATCGCGGAAGACACCGTGCTGACGTTCTCGTCGGCCAACGGCAACGCCATCACCGTGACCGACGCCGATGCGGGCAGCAGTCAGCTGCGCATCTACGTCAAGGTCACCGGCGGTACGCTGGTACTGGCCAACGGCGACAGCAGTGCCCTGCACAACGGCGCCGTGTCGCTGACCGGCACGCTGAAAGAAATCAACGCAGCACTGGAAGGCGCCAAGTTCACGCCGATTCAGGACTCGAACAACACCACCGGCACCGCTGGCTTGTCGATTTCGGTCAACGACCTGGGCAACACCGGTACGTTGCCGACAGGCAGCACCGGCCTGACCGACAGCACAACGATCAACATCGACGTCACGCCAGTGAACGACGCACCGGTCGCTGCTGCAAGCACTGGCACGGGTGTTGAAGACACGACGACCACGGGGCAACTTCAGGCCTCGGACATCGACGATAACGACGTGCTGTCGTACACCGTCAAAGATGCCGACAAACCAGCAGGTTTCAGCGTCGATGCTTCGGGCAAATGGACACTCGACGCCAGCAACCCGGCTTATCAACACTTGGACGCCGGTCAAACAACGACGCTGGAAGTGCCATTCACTGTCACCGACAAAGCAGGCCTGACCAGCACCTCGACCCTGACCATCACCGTCACCGGTACCAACGACGCGCCTGTCGCTGCTGCAAGCATCGGCACGGGCGTTGAAGACACGACGACCACGGGGCAACTTCAGGCCTCGGACATCGACGACAACGACGTGCTGTCGTACACCGTCAAAGACGCCGACAAACCTGCCGGTTTCAGCGTCGATGCGTCGGGCAACTGGACACTCGACGCCAGCAACCCGGCTTATCAACACTTGGGCGCCGGTCAGACGGCAACGCTGGAAGTGCCGTTCACCGTCATGGACAAAGCAGGCCTGACCAGCACCTCGACGCTGACCATCACCGTCACGGGTACCAACGACGCGCCAGTTGCCGCCGCCACTACCGGCCTGGCCGTTGAAGACTCGACGGCCAACGGCCAACTGAAGGCAACCGACATCGATGACAACGACGTGCTGTCGTACACCGTCAAAGATGCCGACAAACCAGCCGGTTTCAGCGTCGATGCTTCGGGGAACTGGACGCTGGATGCCAGCAACCCGGCTTATCAGCACCTGGGCGCCGGTCAAACCACGACGCTGGAAGTGCCGTTCACTGTCACTGACAAAGCGGGCCTGACCAGCACATCGACGCTGACCATCACCGTCACCGGCACTAACGACGCGCCGGTCGCTGCTGCAAGCACCGGCACGGGCGTTGAAGACACCACAACCACTGGCCAGCTTCAGGCTTCGGACGCCGATAATGGCGATGTCCTGACCTATACCGTCAACGATGCCGACAAACCGGCGGGCTTCAGCGTTGACGCTTCAGGCAAGTGGGCCCTGGACGCCAGCAATGCTGCGTATCAGCACTTGGCCGAAGGCGAATCGACCACAACCACCGTACCGTTTACCGTCACCGACAAAGCCGGTCTGAGCAGCACCTCGAACCTGAGCATCGTCGTTACAGGTACCAACGATGCCCCGGTTGCTCAAGCGGCCACCGCCTCGGCTGTCGAAGCGCAGCACATCACCAGCGGCATCAATAACAGCGCAGCAGTCGATGGTTCGGCACTGGTTGCCACCTTCACCACCACCTCGGCCAACCAGACGATTTCCTTCGACTGGAATTTCACCGCCAAGGATTACTCGCCTTACAACGACTTCGCCTTCGTTCAGATCAACGGCCAGCAAGTCGCAGTGTTGTCCAATGTCTCAGCGGTAGGCGACTACGGGACTTCGGGCACGCACACCTACACGTACACGTTCTCGACCCCTGGCACCTATCAGATCGTCGTCGGCGTGGCTAACGTTTCGGACAGCGCGAACGATTCGGTCCTCACCGTTGGCAACCTGACCGGCGTCACCCCCGATACGCTGGTCGCCAACGGCACCGTCGTGGAGAACAACGGAAAGTGGACACTGACCGCAGAGGGTGCGACCGCGCAGCAAATCAGCGACTTGATCAACAAGCCGCTGCTGGTCACCGGCCAGCTGGTCGCCACCGATGTCGATGACGGCTCGCACCTGACCTATGGCTTGAAGTCAGGCACCGCAGCCGTTGCCGGTTTCAACCTCAAATCCGATGGCAGCTGGACTTTCGACAGCAGCAACGATGCGTATGACAGTCTGGCGGCGGGTGAAATCAAAACCATCACCATCCCGTACACAGCCACCGATGAGCATGGCGCAAAAGGCGACAGCACACTGACCATTACCCTCACCGGCACGAATGACGCGCCGATTGCCATCGCCAGCATTGGCACGGGCGTCGAGGACACCGTCACGACAGGTCAGCTGACAGCCACCGACGTCGACCACAATGACGCTCTGACCTACAGCGTCAAAGACGCCGACAAGCCAGCCGGTTTTAGCGTTGATGCCTTGGGCAAGTGGACACTGGACGCCAGCAACCCGGCCTATCAACACCTGGGCGCCGGTCAGACGGCCACGCTGGAAGTGCCATTCACTGTCACCGACAAAGCGGGCCTGACCAGCACGTCGACCCTGACCATTACCGTCACGGGTACCAACGATGCGCCTGTGGCCACGGTCAGCACCGGTACTGGCACTGAAGACGCCACCACCACCGGCCAACTGCTGGCCTCCGACGTTGACGACAACGATGTGCTGTCGTACACCGTCAACGATGCCGACAAGCCAGCGGGCTTCACTGTTGATGCGTCCGGCAAATGGACGCTGGATGCCAGCAATCCGGCTTATCAGCACTTGGGTGCCGGCGATACAACCACGCTCAACGTGCCGTTTACCGTCACTGACAAGGCCGGTCTGACCAGCACGTCGACCCTGACCATCACCGTCACGGGCACCAACGATGCGCCTGTGGCCAGCGTAAGCACGGGTACTGGCACTGAAGACACCACGACAACAGGCCAACTGCAGGCTTCGGACGTCGACGACAACGATGTGTTGTCCTACACCGTCAAAGATGCCGACAAGCCAGCAGGTTTCAGCGTCGATGCCACGGGCAAGTGGACACTGGACGCCAGCGATCCGGCTTATCAACACCTGGGTGCTGGTCAGACGGCAACGCTGGAAGTGCCTTTTACCGTCACCGACAAAGCAGGCCTGACCAGCACGTCGACCCTGACCATCACCGTCACCGGTACCAACGACGCGCCGGTTGCAGCAGCCACCACCGGTCTTGCCGTTGAAGACTCGACAGCAACTGGTCAGCTGAAAGCAACCGACATCGACGACAACGACGTGCTGTCGTACACCGTCAAAGATGCTGACAAGCCAGCAGGCTTCAGCGTCGATGCCTCGGGCAAGTGGACGCTGGATGCCAGCGACCCGGCTTATCAGCACCTGGCAGCTGGCGAAACAACGACCATCACCGTGCCGTTCACCGTCACTGACAAAGCGGGCCTGACCAGCACCTCGAACCTGACCATCACCGTCACCGGCACCAACGACGCGCCTGTCGCGGGCAACGACGTGGGCAGTCCTGTCGTGGGCACGCTGCAAGGTAACTACTACGGCTACAAAGAAGGCACCGACGGCGGCAACCTCGGCACCATCAAACAGGCCCTGGATTTCATCGCCTCGCACAAAGCCGATGCCACCTTCGACGCCAAAACCCTCAACTACGGCGGCAGCGGGTTCAGCAACAACCTGGGCCAGTCGGGCAACCTGGGCACGTTCCTGGGTGGTGACAAGGCTTCGCTGACCTACACCAACGGCACCAACTCGCAGACCACCACCTCCGACGCCATCGTCGAGCTGGCGGGCAAGGTCTCGATGGCCGCGGGCACCTACTCGCTGAAAGTGACGGCGGACGACGGCTACATCGTGCTCATCGACGGCAAGCAAGTGCTCGCCGTTGACGCCAACCAGTCTTCGGCCAGCAAAACCGCCAGCTTCTCGGTCACCGGCGACGGCCCGCACGACATCCAGATTGTTTATTGGGATCAGGGCGGCTACGCCCAACTGAAAGTGGAAGTCGCGGCTGTTAATGCGAACGGCAGCGTCGGTCCTTACAGCGTGCTGGGCACCAGCAACGCCATTGCGCTGGGCCACGACACCCTGACCACCCTCGAAGACCAGCCACTGGTCATCAAGGCCGCGACCCTGTTGGCCAACGACAGCGATGTCGACGGCGACAAGCTGACCATCAACACCTTGCAAGGCAAGTCGACACTGACCACGCCTGCGGATGTGTTCGACAGCGCCAACCACAAGGTCGGCACCGTGGTCATGGACGCCAACGGCAACGTGGTCTTCACCCCGGCCAAAGACGTCAACGGTCTGGTGACCTTCAGCTACACCGTGACCGACGGCCACGCCAACTCCAACACTGCGACCGTCACCGTTAACGTGACACCGGTCAACGATGCGCCTGTGGCTGGCAACAATGCCCAGAGCGTCGCGGAAGATGCGACAGCACCGAACAATGCCGGTCAACTGGTGGCAACGGACGTCGATACTGGCGATACGCTCACCTACGCCCTCACCGGGACAACATCGACCGCCAGCGGCGCCATCACCGGCAACGCACCAACGGGCTTCGTGCTCGACCCGGCCACAGGCAAGTGGGCTATCGACACCAGCAGCGATGTCTATCAGAAACTGGGTGTAGGTCAGTCGATCACCTTCGACGTGGCATTCAATGCCACCGACAAGGCAGGCGTCGTCAGCAACACCGGGCATCTAACCTTGACCGTCACGGGCACCAACGATGCACCGGTGGCGTCCGCGACCAGCAAAGCCGTAACCGAAGACACCGTGGCGACCGGTCAACTGCAAGCCAGCGATGTCGACAGCAACGACGCCTTGACCTTCACGGTCAAGGACGCCGACAAGCCGGCCGGTTTCACCGTCGACGCTTCCGGCAAATGGACCCTGGACGCCAGCAACGCGGCCTATCAGCACCTGGCTGCAGGCGAGACTGCCACCCTGACTGTGCCGTTTACCGTCACTGACAAGGCCGGTCTGAACAGCACCTCGAACCTGACCATCACGGTCACCGGCACCAACGATGCGCCGACCGTCAACGCGGCCTCGGCCGCCGGCAACGAAGACACGTTGATCACCGTCAACCTGTCCGGCGCCGATGTGGATGGCACCGTTAATCACTTCAGCCTGACGCCTTCGGCGGCCATGCACGGCAGCTTCTTCACCGATGCCGCCGGCCTGCACGCGGCGGACCTGAGCAACATCGCGGCCACCAGCAACACGGCAACCCTGTACTTCAAGCCGGATGCAGACTGGAGCGGCAGCACCTCGTTCACCTACACCTCGGTCGATGACAAAGGCCTGGCGAGCGCGGGCAGCGCAACGGGCACCATCAAAGTGGCACCGGTGGCCGATGCCCCAACCGTCACGCTGACCGGCAGCCAGGTGAATTCGACCGGGCTGGTCAAGGACGTGTGGGTCGGTACGCTGACCGGCATGGGCACGAACGGTAACGGCGCAGACCCAGCGACCATTCTCAAAGGGTTTAACACCACGACCACCGCGACCACGCACACCTCCGCCAACGCTGCTGCGGAATCCGATGTGACGCAAGGCACTGGCACCAAGCTGTCCGGCCTGATCTATCTGGAAGCCGGTCACACCTACAACTTCACCGGTTCTGCGGACGACAGCCTGTTGATCACCCTCGGTGGTAATCAGGTTGCCAGCGCTACCTGGGGCGCGGGTGCGGCAGTGACCAACGTCGGTTCGGGCTTCACGCCAACGGCGTCCGGTTACTACACGCTGGATATCTACCACTACAACCAGTCGGGCCCGGGCAGCTACAGCATCGGCCTGAGCGACAAGAACAACAGCACCAACGCGGTTACAACCGTCGCGCTGGACAGCGCCCACACCCCGATCTACGCAACGGTCGACGACCTGAAAGCGTCGGGTCTGAACGGTGTCACGCTGCACGAAAACGGTACTGGCACAGGCGAGGGTTACTACACCGCCTACGAGCTGAACCACGGCACCGAAAACAACCCGATCAAACTGAGCGGCATCACGGCGCAGTTTGGCGACAGCACCGACGGTTCTGAAACTCACACCGTGACCGTCACCGGCGCCCCTGCGGGTTCCGTTCTGACAGACGCGGCAGGCCACAGCGTGACCATCGTCGGCACCAACACGCCGGCAGATATCAGCGCGCTTGACCTGACCAGCCTGGTCATCAAGACGCCTGAATACTACAAGGGCGATTTCACGCTGCATGTCACGGCGACGGCGACCGAGGCGATCCTCACCGGCAATCCAGCGGCGGTTCAGACGGCGTCTGCCAGCAAGGACATTCTGGTTACGGTCGACGCGGGTGCCTACAAATCCACTGAGGGCACCGCAGGCAACAGCGTTGTCACCGGCACTGCCGCCAACGACGTGGTCGTGGCCGATGTGACGGCGATGAAGCTGGTCGCCGGTCAGAACTACGACATCGCGTTCATGGTCGACACGTCGGGCAGTATGTCCGGCAGCCTCAACACCATGATTGCGCAGATGAAATTGGTGTTCTCAACGCTCTCAGCCGCCGCTCAAGGCAAGGACTCGGGCACGGTCAAGATCTACCTGACCAACTTCGACACCAGCGCTCACACCGGCATCACGGTTGACCTGACTCACGGTGGGCAGGCAGCGCTCGATACGCTGAACAAGTACCTGACCAACCTGCAGGCTTCTGGCAACACCAACTATGAGTCGGTGTTCAACCAGACCAGCGCGTGGTTCTCAAGCTCCGCCGCCAGCAACCCGGGCGCGCAGATGCTGACGTACTTCATCACCGACGGTGAGCCGACCTATCACGACAACGCCAATGGCAATGCCGTGAGCGGTGCGGCGCCAACCGAAACCATGGCGGCCTACAACGACCTGGCCACCAAAACGGCGATTGAAGCGATTGGTATCAAGACCACCACTTCGCTGGATCAGTACGACACCAATGGCCACTCGCAGACCGTTATCGACGTCAGCAAGCTCAAGGACGCGATCCTGAGCAACGAGACGCTGGTAGGTCCAGGCGCTGACACCGTGAACGGCGGTGACGGCAACGACATCCTGTTCGGCGACATGATCAACTACGGCACGCTGGAAGGCACCGCTGCGCTGAAGGCATTCGCCGCCGCAACGTTGAACGTCAACGTCTCGACCATCGATGACAAAGCGCTGCATCAGTTTGTCAGCACCCACGTTGATGACGTCGCCCACCTGGCCAATGCGTCGAACACGTATGAAGCCAAGTACACCCTGCTGCAGGATGGCAACGACTCGCTGCTGGGCGGCAATGGCGATGACATCCTGTTCGGTCAGGGCGGCAACGACATCCTCAACGGCGGTAATGGCAATGACTTGCTGATCGGTGGTAAAGGCAACGACACCCTCATCGGTGGCGCTGGCGCCGATACCTTCGCCTGGAAAGCAGGCGACACCAACAGCGGCGGCTTTGACGTGATCAAGGACTTCAACTCGAAAGAAGGCGACAAGCTCGACCTGAGTGACCTGCTGCAAGGCGAGAATGGTAACAACGTGACGGATCTGACCAAGTACCTGCAGATCACCAACGATGGCAAGGACACCACCATTCAGGTCAGCAGCACGGGCCAGTTTGCAACCAACCCCTCGGCTACAGCGGCAGCCAGCACCGCCGATGTACATATCAAGGTGGAAGGCGTGCAGTGGAACAACTCCATGATCAACTCGCTGGTTAACGGTGCTGATCCGACCATCAAGGTCGATCATCACTGATAGCTGAGTCGCCAGAGCTGATGTACTGTGCTGGCAGCCGTCACCGACGGCTGCCAGCCTTTGCATTCATTGAGGAATGAGCCATGTTTTACGTTCAGCGCGATGCAGGTGGAGTGCTTGTTCGGGTAGAGGCGACGTCGTTTGCCGAAGCGACCGGGCAACTACCCGCCGACGATCATGAGATCCAGGCCTGGTATGCCAACGAGGTGGTGGAAAAGAGTCTGAATCAGCTGAAGTTGAGCGACATGGAGATGATCCGTGTACTCGACGACTTGATTCAGGTGCTGACCAGCAAAGGCATTCTCAACGTCACCGACCTGCCTGCCGCCGCGCAGGCAAAGTTGATGGACCGTAATCAGGCCCGTGAAACACTGGGCGGCCTGAGCGACCTGATCAACGACGATGAAACGCGGCTGATTTAAGCCTGATATAGCCCCTCACCCTGTAGGAGCGCGCTTGCCCGCGATCTGCCGGGAACCGGCAGCAAATCCTGTGAATGCGGTATGCCTGATACAACGCAGGGTCTGGACTTTGATCGTTCCAACGCTCCGCTTGGGAATGCCTGGCAGGATGCTCTGCCTCCACAATGACGCGGAGCGTCAATCGCTGCGTTACCACGCGGAGCGTGGGAACGATCAAACGACAGATACCGAACCCTGTAGGAGCGTGGCTCGTCCCGCGATCTGCCGGGAACCGGCAGCAAATCCTGTGAATGCGATATGCCTGATACAACGCAGGGTCTGGACTTTGATCGTTCCAACGCTCCGCCTGGGAATGCCTGGCAGGATGCTCTGCGTCCACAATGACGCGGAGCGTCAATGCTGCGTTACCACGCGGAGCGTGGGAACGATCAAAAGCCTGATATAGCCCCTCACCCTGTAGGAGCGCGCTTGCCCGCGATCTGCCGGGAACCGGCAACAAATCCTGTGAATGCGGTATGCCTGATACAACGCAGGGTCTGAACTTTGATCGTTCCAACGCTCCGCGTGGGAATGCCTGGCAGGACGCTCTGCGTCCCCAATGACGCGGAGCGTCAATCGCTGCGTTACCACGCGGAGCGTGGGAACGATCAACATTCAGGCTTCTGCCCGGAGGGCGTAGGAGTCCAGCTTGCTGACGATCTGCCGGGAACCGGCAGTCAATCCAGAGAACGCGGTCTGTCTGACACTACGAAGGTGCATGGTTTTGCTACCGCTGCGCAGCAGATCGCTGGCAAGCCAAGCTCCCACGGCCTGAGGCCAGAATCAAAAACCGGCAGAACGAATCACTTCCACGGCGCCGGCTCGCCGATCAACTGCCCCTGCACTCCTTCAATCCCCATCTCCGCAATCACCTGGCGTTCGCCCTCGGTTTCCACACGTTCGGCGATCAGCGGCAGGTCGATGCTGTGCGCCGCGCGCTGCACCGCTTCGATGAACAGACGCTTGTGGCTCTCTTCGTCGATGGCGCGGATGTAGCTGCCGTCGATCTTCAAATAAGCCAGGCCCAGATGCGCCAGGTTGCCGATCATGCTGAAACGCCCGCCGAACCGTTGCAGCGCCAGCGTAAAGCCAGCTTCTTGCAAACGACGAGTCAACTTTTCCAGCACCGCCTGCTCAGGCAACTGTTCCTCACCGATTTCGAAGGTCAAACGACCCGCCAGTTTCGGATGCTGACGCAGGGCATCGAACACCTGACTCAACGCTCCCGCATCGTTCAGCGTTGCCGCGGAAAGGTTGAACGCCAGCGATTCGTCATGGGTATGAAGGTGCGCCAGCACCAGTTTGAGCATCAGCAAATCCAGCCGGCTCGACCAGCCGAAGCGCTCGACCCAGCGCAGGAAGCGCCCCGCCGCAATGGCCTCGCCCTGCTCGTTGACCAGTCGCGACAGCACCTTGTAGTGCAGCACCCGGCCGGTATTGCCTGTTTCGACCACCGGCTGGAAGAACAGCTCGAAGCCGCCGGTGGTCAGCGCTTGATCCAGCACCCGACGCCAGGTGTGTTCATCGTCACCGGTGCTCTTGACCGCGCCATCCTCGACGCAACTCCAGGTTTGTTCGCCCTGTGTTTCGGCCTGGGAAAGCGCCTGATCCGCGAGGCCCAGCAAGCTCAGCGGGGCGTCACCCGGGGCATAAGGCGCCAAGCCCATGTGAGCCACTGGAGAAACATCGCAAGCGCCCGTTTCGCCCAATGCACGCAGCGCCTGTTCCAGATCGCGCGCCAGCTCGAGCGCTTCATCCCGATCCATTCCCGGCGCCAGCACCGCGAACTCACCGCCCCGTGAGCGACTGATGAGATTTCGGGTTTCAGGGTATTTATCGCAGTGCTTGAGCAGCAGTTGCGCGACCGCGATCAACAACGCATCGGTGCGCTTGCCGCCCAGACGCAGGTTCAGCCCCGCCAGGTCCTGCACACGCAACAGCAAGAGGTAACCGGATCGCTCCTCTTCCTGATGACTCACGTGCGCCTTGAGCTGCATGTCGAAATAACGGCGGTTGGACAAACCGGTCAGGCTGTCGTGGTACGACTCACGACGCAGCTTCTCGCTGCGCTCCGTGCTTTCCTGAAACAACGCCTTCAGCTTCTCGACCATCTGGTTCATCGCCTGAACGACCCGACGCAGCTCCGGCGTGCGTGGCAGATCGGTGATGGTAGTGAACTCCCGGCGACCGATGGCATGAGACTGCGCCACCATGTCATCCAGCGGACGCAACCGACGCTTGAGCAGCAAAGCGCCCAGCACCGCACTCACTACGCCACACGCCAGCAACCAGCCCAGACTGCCCAGCGCGCTCTGCCACAACTTCGCCAGCGCGAACATCGGATGGCTCACCACCTCGACCCGCGCGGTCTGCTGCCAGCCCTTGCTGACAATCGCCTCACCGCCCGCCGGCTCCAGGCCGATCGCGTTGATGAACCACTGCGGCACGCCCTGATTGTCCGGCGTCGCACTGCGCTCCACGATCACCGCATCCGTGGCCAGATCCACCACACGAATGCTGGCGTAATAACCGCTGTCGAAAATCGACGTGACCATCAGCTCGACCATTGCCGGGTCGTCGATATTGGCGGTCAGCGACAACGCCAGCGACGTCGCTGCATCCTGGGCATGAGAGCGCAACTGGTTCACGTACTGCGCACGCGAGCTTTCCAGACTGACAACAAAGCTGCCCGCAAACGCGACCACCAGAAACAGACAGATAGCGATCAACAGCTGTTTGAACAGAGACATCAGTACTCCTAATTCGCAGGCTCGGCCGGGAAGCCTTCGGCGTTCATTTTCTTCAGCACGTCCAGCCACCGGGACAGACGCTTGGTATCGCCCACTTTTTTATTGCCTTGCGCGCCCGGCAGCCACAGACCTTCAGCGTTGAAGGCATAGACCGGCAACAGATCCTGTCGCTCGCTGGCGGGTTTGATTTCATTGATAAGGCTGTCGAGGACCAACGGCATCGCGTTCGGGCTCGAATAATAGGTCAGCACCATGTGCGCCCGGTTCAGGCGCAGCGCCTTGACGTACGTGATCAGCAGCTTGTCGCTGGGAACGCCCAGACGGCGCAGGCTGAAATATTTGGCGATGGCGTAGTCTTCACAGTCGCCTGCGCCCTTGATCAGCGATTCGATCGGCGTCGCCCAATAATCGACCTCGTGCCACAGGTCGATGTCTTCTTCATAGCGCATCTGCTTGTTGAAGAACTGGTTAACCACCGTCAGCTTGTCCAGCTCGCTGATCTGCTTCTCGGTCGAAAGCAGATTCTGCCACGCATCAATCCGCTGCTTCCCCGCCCCCAACGGCCCATACAGCGCCTCGGCCCGACGACTGATCAGGGAAAAGTCCCAATCGGCATTCAGATAGCTCGCACACGCCGTGCACGTCAGTGCAAGCGCCAGAAGCAACCAAAACCCAGGGCGCTTATGAGCTGAACGTACTGCCAATTCGTCTAGTCCATCAGGCAAACGGATAACCGGAAAGCGATGGTGACGGGTTGGGCGGGGAAAGACAATGGCGTGATGAGATCATAAGACCGTCGACCGGCCGTGAGGGCTGACGCGTACAGCATTCACCGTTAAAGTACGGCCCCGGTTCCGCTTGAATCCGGCGCGCCGACGTTTAACGGCACAGATTTTTTTCCGACAGCGCTCTTCTTTAATTTCAGAGATAACCCGACATGCAGGCAACTCCCCTCGCCATCCCGGACGTGATTGTGTTTGAACCCCGAGTCTTCGGCGACGACCGTGGATTTTTCTTCGAGAGCTTCAATCACAAGGTCTTTGAAGAAGTGGTCGGGCGGCCCGTACGGTTTCTTCAAGACAACCACTCCCGCTCTGCGAAAGGCGTGCTGCGCGGATTGCATTACCAGATCAAGCAACCGCAAGGAAAACTGGTGCGCGTCACTAGCGGAGAGGTGTTCGACGTCGCCGTCGATCTGCGTAAAAGCTCAGCGACTTTCGGCCAATGGGTAGGTCTGGTTCTCAGTGCAGAGAACAAAAAACAGCTGTGGATTCCTGAAGGCTTCGCTCACGGATTCGTGGTGCTGTCGGAACATGCGGAATTTCTGTACAAGACCACCGACTACTGGGCACCAGAGCACGAACGGAGCCTGGCATGGAACGACGTCTCCGTCGGCATCGACTGGCCAGTGGACCAGCAGCCTGTGCTATCGGCAAAGGACCAAAAAGCCGTCCGCTTCGAAGTCGCCGAAACATTCGACTGAAACGCAAAGGGGATCGGCAATTCGACGCCGATCCCCCTCTTGCTGCGGCAATGACGCTTGGGCGTTACCCGTGCTGTGCAGGCTTCAGCAGCCCCAGCAAATACTGACCGTAGCCGGTCTTCTTGAGCTTTTCAGCTTGGGAAGCCACTTGATCCGCGGTGATCCAGCCATTGGTGTAGGCGATTTCCTCCAGACACGCGACTTTCCAGCCTTGGCGCTGCTCGATGGTGTGCACGAAGTGGCTCGCCTCAAGCAAGGACTCGTGGGTGCCCGTGTCGAGCCAGGCAAATCCACGGCCCAGCATTTCCACATTCAGTGTTTGCTGCTGGAGGTAAGCACGGTTGACGTCTGTGATTTCAAGCTCGCCCCGCTCGGACGGCTTGATGCTCTTCGCGATTTCGACGACCTGGTTGTCGTAGAAGTACAGACCCGTGACCGCGTAGCTGGACTTGGGCTGTGCCGGTTTTTCTTCAATGCTCAGCGCGCGCCCGCTTTCATCGAACTCCACCACGCCGAAACGCTCGGGATCGGAGACGTGATAGCCGAACACCGTCGCGCCGGACGCTTGCTGGCTGGCGGAGCGCAATTTGTCCGAGAAGTGCTGGCCGTAAAAAATGTTATCCCCGAGGATCAGACAGCAGGGGTCATTGCCGATGAACGATTCGCCGATGATGAATGCCTGAGCCAGACCGTCCGGGCTGGGTTGCTCAGCGTACGTCAGCTCGATGCCGTACTGACTGCCGTCGCCCAGGAGTTTGCGGAAAGACGGCAGATCCTCTGGCGTCGAAATAATCAGAATCTCGCGCATCCCCGCCAGCATGAGCACCGACAAAGGATAAAAAATCATCGGTTTGTCATAGATGGGCAGCATTTGTTTGGAGACACCCAGAGTGATCGGGTGCAGACGCGTTCCCGAGCCGCCCGCCAGAATGATTCCCTTACGGTTAGTCGTATTCATTTGTTCAAAGCTTCCATGAGCATTCGGGTTACACCACGTTGCCAATCCGGCAAGTGCAGAGAAAAGGAATCGCGAAGCTTTTCCGTGTTGAGCCGTGAGTTCAGCGGACGGCTTGCCGGTGTCGGGTATTCGGTGGTTGCGATCGGGTTGACGGCTTCCACCGCGAGCAACTCGCCATGGGCGCGGGCAAAGTCGATGACAAATTTCGCGTACGCGTGCCACGAGGTTTCCCCCATTGGCGCCAGATGATAAATGCCACCGAGCCCGGGTTTGACCACGGCCTGTTGAAGGGCTGCCACCGCTACATCGGCCAGAAGTTCAGCGCCAGTCGGTGCGCCGATCTGATCGGCAATGACGTTCAGTGATGGCCGATCTTTTGCCAATCGCAGCATGGTCTTGGCGAAATTGTTTCCGCGCGCCGCATAGACCCAGCTGGTGCGGAAGATCAGGTGCTTGCAGCCTGAGGCTTCAATCATCCGCTCGCCTTCCAGCTTCGTGGTGCCGTAGTAGTTGACCGGGGCGACGGTGTCGGTTTCTTTCCAAGGCGTCGTGCCACTGCCGTCGAACACGTAATCGGTGGAGTAATGCACCAGCCATGCGCCCAGACGCACGGCCTCCTCAGCCATCACCTGACACGCCAACGCGTTGACCGTTCGAGCGAGGTCGCGCTCACTCTCGGCCTTGTCGACGGCCGTGTAAGCGGCTGCGTTGACGATGACATCCGGACCGACGCTGCGGATCGTTTCGCGCAGTCCGGCGAGATCGGACAGGTCACCGGCAAGGCTTCCATAAGCGGTTGCCACGGGATGGCGATCAAGCGCTACGACTTCTCCCAGCACGCTCAAAGCACGTTGCAGCTCCCAACCCACCTGACCGTTTTTTCCGAGCAGGAGAATCTTCATGCGTTGTCAGTGCGCGCGGCGTAGTTCTTGTCGATCCACTGCTGATAGCTGCCGCTTTTGACATGCGCGACCCACTCGGGATTGTCGAGGTACCACTGCACGGTTTTCCGGATGGCCGACTCGAACGTTTCTTCCGGCGCCCAGCCCAGCTCGCGCTGGATCTTGCTGGCATCAATCGCATAGCGCAGATCGTGACCAGGGCGATCCGTCACGTAAGTGAGCAAATCAGCATGAGGACGATAGGGAGAATCAGGACGCAGTTCATCCAGCAACGCGCAGACCGTGCGGACCACTTCGATGTTCTGCTTCTCATTGTGGCCGCCGATGTTATAGGTCTCCCCCACCTCACCCTCGGTCACGACTCTGTACAGCGCCCGCGCATGGTCTTCTACATACAGCCAGTCGCGCACCTGATCGCCTTTTCCGTAAATCGGCAGAGGTTTGCCTTCCAGCGCATTGAGAATGACCAGCGGAATCAGCTTCTCTGGAAAGTGGAAAGGACCGTAGTTGTTCGAGCAGTTGGTCACGACGGTCGGGAGGCCATAGGTACGGGCCCAGGCCCGAACAAGATGGTCCGAACTCGCCTTGCTCGCCGAGTACGGTGAGCTTGGCTGGTAAGGCGTCGTTTCCGTGAACAGGTCTTCCGGCCCTTCCAGATCGCCATACACTTCGTCAGTGGAGATGTGATGGAAACGGAACGCCGCTTTGCGCTCTTCGTCCAGGGACACCCAGTAACTGCGGGTGGCCTCCAACAGCACATAAGTCCCGATAATATTCGTCTGAATGAAGTCGGAAGGACCGCTGATGGAGCGATCGACGTGAGACTCGGCCGCCAGGTGCATCACCGCATCAGGCTGATGCTCGCGAAACACCCGGTCGAGCGCTTCGCGGTTACAGATGTCCACATGCTCGAAGGCATATCGCTCGTCCTGATCAATCGTTTCTAACGACTCGAGGTTTCCCGCGTACGTCAGCTTGTCGACATTGACGACAGCATTCGGGGTACTGGAAATGATGTGACGCACGACTGCCGAGCCGATAAAGCCAGCGCCGCCGGTTACTAAAATCTTCACGCGAATTATCTACCTTGATCTGCCAGCAGCGCTCTTTATAGAGGCCGCTTTCATTTGCGTCAGGCCGGACATGCAGCTTCCAACATTGAATGAGGCGGCGCCAGACAACATGGCCAGAGGCCGCCAACCCGGGAAGAGCATACAAGCTCTGCAAAACCGATCAAAGATGAATCTCAGCGAAGCGACGTAATGGCCGCCACATTATTTGATCGACGGGTAACAACTGAATAAATGCTCACGAATCCGACTCATGATAGGCTCGCGCCCTTATTTGACGATGCACCCGGTTAGATTGAGAACACGTATGGATATTGGCTTGAGCTGCACAGTCTGGGCGGGATGCGAACGCGCCGGGCATCTGGACGGGATTGGGGTTTACACCCGCTCTCTCTGGCAAGCGATGGAAAACCTCAAGCAAAGCGAAGCGAAGGACATCACCGTCAAGCCCTATGCGTTTGGTAGAAATTTGCCTCAGTTGGCGTGCGGAACTCCAAAAACGTTGTCGGAGCAGTTTCGCGTTCAAGTGCTGTTAAGCGGTGTGCTTAATCGTCCGCTGCCCAACTCAGCCGACATTCGGCGCGATGTCCGTATCTTTCATGCCACTGACCACCAGATACCGAACATTGCCGGTGTTCCGGTTGTAGCGACAGTGATGGACGCCATTCCCTTGATTCATCCGGAGTGGATCAGGCAAAACCTCAAAAGCCTGAAAAGCTGGCTCTTCGCCAAGAGTGTTCAAAAGGCTGATCACCTGATAACGATCTCCGAATACAGCAAGCTGGACCTGATGGAGTATCTGGGCGTCGCGCCTCAAAACATCAGCGTGACCCCACTGGGCGTTGACCCTGTCTACTTCGAACGGGTCCCGCTCGATACGCGCGACGCGGTGTTGAGGAAATACAACCTGGATCCGGGATTCTTTCTGTTTGTCGGAACTCTGCAACCGCGCAAGAACCTTCCGACGGTGTTGAAGGCATTCAACGCGCTGCCGGATGCCGTTCGCAAGGCGCATCCTCTAATTATCGTGGGCCGCGATGGATGGGCGAACGAAGACCTGCTGCCTGAGCTCAGACGACTGGAAGACAGAGGTGAGGGTCGCTGGCTCAAGTATCTGCACCAGTCCGAAGTGTTCGCACTGCTGCAAAGTGCCGGCGCGCTGGTGTTCGCTTCACTGTATGAGGGCTTCGGCCTGCCGGTGGTCGAAGCATTCGCCGCGCAGTGTCCAGTGATTGCATCTAACACGACCTCGGTGCCAGAGGTCGCGGGCGACGCTGCGTGGAGTGTTGACCCCAGGAATGTCGACAACATCAGAGCGGCAATGCTGAGCGTGCTGGAGGATGCCGCATTAAGGTCTGAACGAATCCAGCTGGGCTTGCAACGGGCGCGAGAGTACACATGGCAAGCGTGCGCACGTCAGACACTGGCGGTTTACCGGGACGTGCTCACCCGTTACGAAGGCAGGTGAGCAGTAACATCGAGCTATTTGGCGCTTGAAACCTTCAGGTCTTTGAGCGCCTCCGAGTCATCCCCGCCCAGCCACACATTCACACTGGAGACGCTCTCAGCAGACAACTTGCCTGCCCAACGATTCAGGATGAAAAGGTTGGTGATGAAATCGTACTGTGACTTGAGCAGATCGCCGCGGGCCTTGAACTCGTTCTGCACCGCTGTCAGCACATCAACGGCGTTGACCACGCCATAGGTGAACGCCTTCTGCGCCGCAATGCTGGATTGCTTGGCCGAGGACAGCGCGTTCTGCCCGGCGCGAATCTTGTCGACGGCCGACTGAGCGGTCAGATACGCATTGGTGGTTTCTTTCACCACCTGCCTGCGCACACCTTCCAGGTCCTGCTCGGCTGCGTACTGATCCTCGTACAACCCACGCACCCGCGCAGAAGTCGATCCACCGCTGTAGATCGGCACCTTGAGGCCGATGGTCGCCACATAGCTGTCGCTACGGGGAGTGAGTGTGTTGTCGTAACCCACGTCACTTTGTTGCGCCCCCAGGTTAAAGGTCAAAGAGGGGTAGTGACCGCCCTTGCCTTCGCGCACTGCCGCATCGGCCGCTGCCAGATTGCTCTCATACGCTTTGAGTCTGGGATTGCTGTCCATCGCCTGAGCGATCCAGGTCTCCAACGGCAACGTGGGTGCTTCAAGCGCAATGTCGTTACGGATACGACTCAGGCGCTCATTGATGGGTCGCCCGACGATTTCCGACAACGCCTCTCGAGTCAGACGGACCTGATTGCGCGCTTCCACCTCCTGCGCCACCAGAGAGTCAACGCGCGCCTTCAGGTCGAGCATGTCGGTGATCTTTGCCATCTGCTTGGCATACATCGCATTGACCCGGTCCAGGCTGCCCTGGGTCGCACGCCGTTCAGCCACGACAAGCTCCAGAGCGTCGTCGGCAGCCAGTGCAGCAAAATACCGCTTAGCCAGATCAACTGTCGCCTCCGCCTGAGCGTCTTCGGACTGCGAGCCCTTCTGCTGCGTGACACTCTTGGCCTTCTGGTAACGCTCCCACGCCTCTTTGTTGTAGATGAACTGCGTGAGGTTCAGCGAATAGCTCTTGTTGTCGTAGATTTCCCGAGACGCATCATCCTTGCGCAGGATCCGGTTGAAGTTGCTGCTGGCCGTGACCTGAGGAAGTAAGCCGCCGAAAGCATCACGCTCTTGCTCGGCAGCGGAGCGTGCGCGCGCATAGGCAGAAAGAATGCGCGGATCCTCGAGTCTGGACTCCTTGTAAAGGGTCATCAGATCAAGGGAGTACGTCGAAGCGCTGACCTGCTGCGGGGCAACAGGCTGGGCGGCATGGGCATCAAGAACAAGCAGGCTCAGAACAAGACCGGGGATAAAACGCACTGCTGTCATTCCTCGATCATCGACTTGGCGAACATGTTGTTGGCAGGCTTCAAGAGGTACTGAAGCATGGTCCGGCTACCCGCGTTGATCAACACCTCAGCGGGCATGCCAGGTTGCAGCTTGCGATCGCCGAGCCGCTCTTTGCCCTCGTCAGTCAGCTTGACCCGAACCAGATAGTAAC
The DNA here is from genome assembly GCF_039697315.1 of Pseudomonas abietaniphila. Classification (NCBI taxonomy): domain Bacteria; kingdom Pseudomonadati; phylum Pseudomonadota; class Gammaproteobacteria; order Pseudomonadales; family Pseudomonadaceae; genus Pseudomonas; species Pseudomonas abietaniphila. Next base: position 2,357,447 of record NZ_CP155619.1, read on the forward strand.
CTTCACCGGTCTTTTCATCGGTGAGCCGGTCAGCTGAAATGCGCGTCACCTCGCCTTGAATAACAGGCGTCGTGGCACTGTTGAACGCGCTGAAACGAATGTCCGTGTGTTTGCCCAGAGTGATCCGGTCAATGTCGTTCGTGCCGACGTGCGCTTCGACCACCAACTCCGACGACTCGGGAACAATGTCCAGCAACGGCGTTGCCGCGCTGACCACACCGCCGATGGTGTGGACCTTCATGTCCAGCACCATGCCGTCCTCCGGCGCGCGGATGACGACGCGAGAAAGTCGGTCCTTCAGCGCAGCGGCCTTCTCTTGCAGGTCGAACACCTGAGCCTGCACATCACTCAAATCCTTGGCAACTTCAGAGCTGAATTTCTGATTGAGCTGGACGATCTGCAACTCGGTTTCGTTGATCTGCAAACGGGTTTTGGTGATCGTCGACTGGTGATCGGCCACCTCGGACTTGAGCATGTCCAGCTTGCGCTCCTGCTCCAGCAAGCGCTGCTTGTCGACAAAGCCCTGGCGCAACAGGTCTTTGAGTTCAGTAATCTCGCCGCTGTAGGACTTTTCGAGATTGACCTTGGTCGCAATCATGTCGTTGAGGCCGACGATCTGTTGCTTGAGCTGACCGATACGCTCCTGCTGAACCGAAATCTCACCCAGACGGGCGACATGACGCGACTTGAAAACCTGCGCTTCACCATTGATGGCCTCGCGCGCGCGGTCACTTTCCTCCCCCTTGATGACCAGCGGCGGGATCGACGGAAGATCGTCACGTTCCGCCCTCAAGCGCGCCTCTTTGGCCTGAGCGGTGATCAACTGGTTGCGCGTGGACTCGTACTCCGAGCTCAACTGCGAATCGTCCAGGATGATCAGCGGATCGCCCTTTTTGACGGTGTCGCCGTCACGGGCAAGAAGCTCTTTGACGATACCGCCCTCCAGGTGCTGCACCGTCTTTCGATAGCTCTGCACCGTCACGAAGCCGTTGCCGTACACCGCATTGCCCAGCGGAGCGAAAGCGGCCCAGGTGCCGAACAGACCGAAGGTCACCAGTACAATCGTCATCCCGATCCGACGGATACCCCGGTCGGAGGTCGGCATGTCGGAAGAATGCTCGTCGAGCACGGTCATTGCATTACTGCTCATTCATTGAATTCCTTTCAAGCGCTGGGCTGTTCTTCGCCGGTGGTCGTGGCGGCGACTCGGGGCTGAGCCTGACCCTGCGCTTTGGCTTGAGCCTTGGCCTGTTGCTGAGCCAGCTCGGCGATGACCTGGTCGCGTGCCCCGTACATGCTCAGGGTGCCCGCACTCAGTACCATCACACGGTCCAGGCGGGACAGGATGTTGGGACGGTGAGAGATGATAAACACCGTGGCACCTGTTTCCTTGATCTTCTGCAGCGCAACGCTGAGCGCGCGTTCACCGACTTCATCGAGGTTGGAGTTGGGTTCGTCGAGCACAATCAATCGAGGGCTGCCATAGACTGCGCGTGCCAGACCGATGCGCTGGCGCTGACCGCCGGAAAGGTTGACGCCTTCACTGCCGATGACCGTGTCATAACCATCCGGCAACTGCAGGATCATTTCATGAACGCCAGCGATTCGAGCGGCCAGCACCACTTGCTCGGGGTCGACCTTGGTAAACCGTGCGATGTTGTCGCTGATGCTGCCTTCGAACAGTTCGATGTCCTGAGGCAGGTACCCCAGATGCGGCCCGAGTTCGCGTTTGTCCCAGGCACTGATGTCAGCGCCGTCGAGACGTACCGTGCCGTGCTGCGGCGGCCAGATGCCGAGTAGCGCGCGGGCCAGTGTCGACTTCCCTGCCGCACTCGGCCCGACGATGCCGACGATGCTGCCTGCCGGCGCAACAAAACTCAGGTTGCGAATGACCGCAGCCTTCGCCCCTGGCGGCGCAACGACGAGATTCTCGACCTGAATATGACCTTCAGGCGCCGGCAACGACATCCGCTCAGGCTCGGAGTGGAGTTTCTCCAGGGTGTCATTCAGGCGCTGGTACTGCATGCGCGCCGCGACGAAGCCTTTCCAACTGCCAATCATCTGATCGATAGGCGACAACGCCCTACCCAACAGCAATGAGCCAGCCATCATCAAGCCCGGATTGATCTCGTGGGTGATCACCAGGTACGCACCGGCCGCCAGCATCATCGACTGGGCCCAGTTGCGGAAGGTCTTGGAAATCGAGGTAAGAATACCGCCCTTGTCGCTGGCTGCCGATTGCAGGACCAATACCCGGCGCTGCCGCGTCGCCCAGCGGCCCATGAGCGTGTCGAGCATGCCCATGGATTCGATCACTTCAGCATTGCGCAGATTTTTAGTGGTCTGAAGGTTTGCCGTGATGCTCTGCTTGTTTGCTTCGGCCAACGCATTGCTGGTGTAGCGGTGGTTGAGATAGGCAAGGGCAACCAGCACGACAGCGGCGCCCACTGTCATCCAGCCGAACCATGGATGGAACAAGAACATGACGGCGGTATAAATAGGCAGCCAAGGCGCATCAAAAAAAGCAAACAACCCGCTGCCCGTCAGGAACTGCCTGAGGGATGTCAGGTCGTTGAGCGATTGCGCAGAGGCATCCATCCCTCCACTGCTAAGCGCTCGCTTGAAGCTTGCCCGATAAACGTCACGACTGAGCAACACATCCAGACGGTTGCTGATGCGGACCATGATTCTTGATCGCACCCATTCAAGAGAGCCAAGCGTCAACATCAGCACGGTCAGGATGAGGGTCAACATGATCAGCGTCGAGGTGCTGCTGCTGGGCACCACCCGCCCTGAAATCTGGATCATGTAGAACGTCGGGGCCAGCATCAGCGTGTTGACGAACAGGCTGAAGAACCCGACCGATAGGAAGCTACCTTTGCAGACCTTGAGGGCGGCTTGCAGGTTGTTTTCGTGTGAGCGACTCATGGAATCCATTACTGATGAGATAGGGCTGCGAAAGCGCGGGAGTGTATCACTGACCTTGGCCATAGACAGCATTAAAGGGCCATCAATTGGGGGGCCGTCCGGCAGATTTTCGTGAAGTTTTTTTAAGAATCAGAACTCAACAGATAACAAACGATGCGGTGCTTTACACATTTAACGAATAGTTCCGTAATTTTTTTTCCGACCCGACGAGCTTCGTTAGATCAACGTCTATATGTTGGCCAACATCATCAAGAGTTCATGAAACTGTATTGAATTCCTTGGAAGATATGGATTCACATAAATGTCTTTATCCCATGCGTAGTTGCCCTAGCCGAGCGCGCCCCAAGGCTGCGATTAAAGCGTATACCCCCTATCGATTGCAGATTTTGCAGGTGCGAGAGCCGGCAGCGGAGAAGTCGAAATGGTCAAAAAATAGGCAGCTTTCAACGACGACAACCGCCTTCAGCGTGAGCCACGGGACCGAAACACTCTGAAACACCCGTCCCAGAGCACCCCATATTGCTGACGTCAAAAAAACACGAGCGCATTGACTGAATTGCCACCCGGCAGCGGTTTTTTGCGAACGCCGGCCGCCCAGGTCAAAAATCGCCACAATACTGATTCCAGCGGCTCTCAGGCGAGTTTGAGCATGGCAACTTCCGACCCCTCGACCGCTCTTCCTGACCAGCGGCTTACACAGAACTCGGAATTCAGAGCAACATGCGAGCGCTGGTTTCCCGCGACACCGGGGGAAAATTCCTACGGGAACAATTGACATTTCGCAAAGATCAATTAATCTCCGACGACGGAATTGCCACCAGTGCGCCACTAAGTTGCGCGGTACCAGTGAAGAGTTGATCGGATCGACGAATTCCCAATCAACTGCTGTCAGCTCGGGATAAGAAGGAAACTTATTGAGTGCAGTCCCAAACATTAGACGGCCTGAAAATCACTTCCCGTGTCACGCTCCTTGAGCCCGGGATGTACATTTTTCGCTACGCCTCCCAGCCCATCGCAGAACGCAGCGTCTGCATTGCCTTGCAGCAGGCACCGCTTGGGAAAGGTGTGATTGATTTTTTCCCGGCTGAGGGTGTGTCCAAGAACATGCTCACCAAGCTGGGAGACTGCATCATCGGCCGCGTAAAAAGCGGCGTCGCGACAGTCCTCATCACCGAATACTATCTTGCCGACATGCAAGTCGATCCCGTCGACCTGCGGATCGACCGCATCGACACATCTGCGGCAATCATGCGTAACTTCATGCCAGCAAGCCCTGCTCCCGAAGCGGTGGCGTTTTCCCATACCGCTCCTACCCGCGCCGTGCTTAAGCTCACCGGGCATATCGAAAACCACGGCGATCTGTCCGTGACCGACGACTGCCTGGGAGACCAGCGCGCGAGCAGCCGCCTGGAAGGCTTCGCCATCGCCTGGGAAAACAAACCCTCCGGTGTAGACCTGGCTTACACCAGCACGATCGCGGGCGCTGGCCCCAGCCAGAAAGTGCTGACCGGAAGCTTCACCGGAGCGCGCAACAAAGGTGCTTCGCTGGTCGCAGTGGGCTTTGGCCTGACCGGTCCAGACCGCTCTCATTACGAATTGACCGGCTACGTGGTGTTCGCTGGATCAGCGCCCCAAGCCATCGTTAACGAACAAATGCTTTTTGGACCCAGCGGGACTGAACCCCTGGTTGCAATACAGCTCTCAATTACTCCCAAAACCGAGATCAACGCTCTCCGCCATAAGTCTCTCAGGGAAAAACCTGCGATTACGCAGACAGATAGCAACATAGGCCAAATGGCCTGACACATCAGGAATTAGACTCATGGCACTGCAATATGATGCACCAACCACAGCAGCAGCTCTGACCGCAGAACTGGAAAGCAACCCAGCAATCTCCGCTACCACCCTGGCAGCCATCAGCTCCCTGCTGAACCTGGATGCAGCGGGCACTCAAGTGTCGGTAGCTTCTTACAACGCCATTACCGGTCAAGTGGATGGCCAAGACGGCGTGACCCCAGACGTCGTGACTATCTCGACTGACGCTACTATCACTGCTCGCGCTATCGCCACGCCTCAAGTCGACGTCAACCTGACTCCAGTTGCCGACGCTTCCGTTTTCATCATCAGCGGCGATCAGGGCGTTAACGCTACCCTGAACACCGTTGCAGGTTCGGACAAAGTCATCGTTGGCGGTAATGGTAACGACACCATCACTGTGACCGGCGACGCTAACGTCACCGTTGAAGGCGGCGACGGTAACGACGTCATTACCACTGCAGGCGGCAACGACACCGTCATCGGCGGCATCGGCGTTAACTTCATCTCCACTGGTGCAGGCAACGACACCATCATCACCGGTGCTGGCATTGCCAACACTATCGATGCTGGCGATGGTTTCGACACCGTTCAGATCGGTGGCGCACGTGCTGACTTCCAGATCTCGCAGTCCGGTTCGACTCTGGTCCTGAACGGCGACGATCAGACCACCAGCGTTACCCACGCTGAATTCCTGAGCTTCACCGATGGCGCTACCGTTGCTATCGCTGACAACGCTGAAGATGCTGCAGTCCTGCGTCTGTACGAAGGCCTGCTGGGTCGCGACGCTGACCAAGGCGGCGCTGAGTTCTTCACCACTGCTCACGCTAACGGTGCAACCACTACTCAGCTGGCTGAGATCTTCGTCAACTCGGCAGAGTACAAAGATGTCGTCGTCGACAGCTATATCGACGATCTGTACAACACTCTGCTGGGTCGCACCGGTGGTGCTGATCAAGCGGGTCAGGACTTCTGGTCCAATGCCGTAGCCAATGGCTTGAGCCTGGGCGACTTGGCAGCTCAACTGTCTAACTCGACCGAAGGTCAAACTGCGACCGCCACCGATTCCGCGTTCGTGCAAGGCCTATACGAAGTTGCACTGGGTCGTAATGCAGACACAGGTGGTCTGGACTTCTGGGTTAACGCCCTGTCCAACGGCAGCAGCCGTGCAGACATCGCTTCGGACATCATCAACTCGAACGAAGCGGCTAGCCACTCTAACCTTGAGTTCGTGAACTCGCTGTACACCAACGCTTTGGGTCGTGACAACGACGCGAACGACATCAGCGGCAAAGCCTTCTGGCTGACCGCGCTGGACAACGGTGTATCGCAAGCACAAGTCGCCATCGAAATCGTTGGTTCGGCCGATGCACAAGCTCACATCACCAACGTTGTAGTGGTCCCAGGTTCGGTTTAATCGACCGTTTCTGAACCAGCCCGATCACCTCCAGCCGCAAGGCTGGGGGTTTTCAAAAAGGGGCTCCCTCGCGGGCGCCCCTCTTTATTTATCTGCGAACCACCCATGGCCACTTCTATTCAACCCAACCTTGAGCCGGGAACGCTCATGGATCGATTTCACCTTGCCCGGCAAGCCGGCGAGCTGGAACAGGCCATTTTTTTTCTGAACAAAGCGCTGCACACGCCCGAATACCGCGCTGAAGCCCTGATCTGGAAGGGCATAGACGCGATGCAGCAACAACAGCCTCAGGACGCATTTCTGTACCTGAGCACCGCCGCAGCTGCACTGCCCCAACGCTCGGACATCCAGGCGCTGACCGGTCGCGTTGTCGCTAGCCTCGGCAAACCGGAGCTCGCCACCCGACTGCTCACGTCGGCCTGGAAACTGAATCCTGCCGACAGCGTTCTGCGCTCAATGCTGTGGCAGTTACGCAGCCAGACAGAACGACCGGACACCCTGCGACGTTCACTTCTCTCAAGGCTTCCAGAGATTACCGCCCCCCAAGAGCTTCAACTGGTGGTCGGGCTGCTGAAGAAACAACCCGGCGCTCCCCTGCTGCTTGGCGTCAGCCGATACGATGCCGAACGCCGTGAAGTCTCTGGCTGGGCCCTCAACCTGCGCTCACCTGGCAGCCACGTCGAAGTGTGCATTGCCTCAGGGGCGACCCAGTACGTTTGCACAGCTGAACACGCCGATCCTTTGCTGACGCAAGCGGGTCTGGCCTCAGACCAGGGCGCATTCCGCGTGCAGATCAAGGACCCGGCGCCCACGCTGCATGTCCGCTTTGAAGATGGCACGCCGCTCATCGGCAGTCCGCTGTCCAACCTTCCGACCTTCGTTGCGCCTCTGCCTGTTGGCAAACAGGCGGGACGCCAGGAACCGGTCGATGTACTCGTTCCCGTGTATGACGGGCTGGAAGAGACCCTTGAATGCCTCAACAGCGTCCTTGGCAGCCGAGCATTAAACCGCACGGCCCACCGTCTGGTGGTGCTCGACGATGCAACGCCCAACCCGGCGCTGCGCCGCGCGCTGGCTGAGCTTGCGGCCAAAGGCGACATCGTGCATATCGAGCAGAACATCAACCTGGGCTTTATTCGAAACGTTAACCGGGGCATGGCGCTCAACCCGGAACGAGACGTGGTGTGGCTCAATGCCGACACCCGTGTACACGGCAACTGGCTCGATCGGCTGCGGGCAGTGGCGTACAGCGCCAAAGACATTGCGTCGGTGACACCTTTCACCAATAACGGTGAGCTGATGAGCTTCCCGGTCAGCCGTGTCAGCCATACGATGCCCACGGCCGAACAACAGGCGGTGCTGGACGAACTTGCCCTCGCCATCGACAGCCCGGCTGTTGAGATCGAGACCGGTTGCGGCTTTTGTCTGTACATCAAACGTCAGGCCATCGACGCGACTGGATATCTGGATGAAATACACCTGTTGCGCGGCTACGGCGAAGAAACCGACTGGTGCCTCAGAGCACGCGCGCTCGGATGGCGTCATATGGGCGCACCGAATGTCTTCGTTGCCCACCAAGGGGGCGTCTCCTTCGGTGAAGAAAAAGTCCTGCGCGTGGCCCATAACAACGCCATTCTGGAACGGCGCTATCCGACGGCTTCCGCCCGGTATCAACATTTCTGCCTGCGGGATCCGCTCAAGCCGTCCCGTGACGCGCTCCAACGCGGCAGACTGGCACAACTGGCCACTGAAATGGCGCAATCCTTGGCCAGCGCGAAGGCGATGCAGGCGTTCAGACAGCTGCAGGTCTGCTCCGGCGCAGCCTTCAAGACCCCGCTGAGCCTGCACTGGAAACAGGAAGGCGCGCGTACCCTAGTCACGCTGCATGCCGACCTGAAGCCATTGCCTTTGACCCTTGAATACCAGTTGCCGGACGAGGCTGGGCGCATGATCGACGACCTGAAGACACTCAGCCTCGACGAGGTCGTGTACCGGCAACTGACGGCGTGCCCTGCAGACTTGCTGGACCTGGCAGCGAAGCTTGAAAAACCCTACCGCATCGTTTGCCGGGACGACGAGTTGCTCAAGCCCGCGCCCTCACGCGACTGGGCGGCATTTGCCAACCAGGCCACAAGCCTCCATGTGCCGTGGAAGGCGCTGCGCAAGCCTTACGCAGAGGCGTTTCCGGGCACCGCGATTGTCATTGATCGCAACACGCTCAAACCTGCTCGTCCAGACAAACGGACTCCACGGGTGCTGATGATTGCCGACGAACTGAGCAATGCTGATCTCGCCCGCCGATGGATCGAACTGGGACGGCGCATCACGCGAGACCAGCTCAAGCTCACACTGCTCGCGCAGGGTGACAGCCCTTGGCTCAAAACACTGCTGGCAACTGGCGCAGTTCATGCTTTGCCTCAAGTCCAGGGACTTGAGCCTGCCGACTGCGCGTCACTCGCTGGCTGCACAGGTGCGCTGAGCCTCGAGGCCAACCCCGGCGCCAGCTGGAAAGCGCCCGCCATGGCGGCATCGCTGGGCGTGCCGTTGTACGCAGTGCCTGGAGCGATCAGTCAGGAGGCGGGAGCCTTCTCGACGAAACTACTTCCCTTTTCTCTGAGCCAGGTCTGATGTCAGAAGAAGTCCTAACGAAGCCTGCCAACAGCAGCCAGATCAGCGTGACCCCCTTGCGCGGAGCGATAACCGGTCTTTACGGCGATGTCCTGCAAGGATGGGCGCTGGACCTGTCCAGACCGAGCGAGCGTCTGGTTATTGAGGTCATGGTGGATGGCGCTTGCGTCAGCCTGGTGCGCGCCGATCATTTCGAGCCAAACGCCGACAGTGGCGACCAGTTCCATGGCTTTGGCGTGCAGCTCAGGCACTCGTGGCTTGAGGGGGCCCAACACATCAGTGCTCGCGTGGCCAATCAGGACTTCACCCTGGCAGGCGACCTCAAGATGCCGCCGCCGCCGCCCAAAGTGCCGGCGGCGATCGCCTCGCAAGTCTGGCATAGCGGCGGCCTGCGACTCAGTGGCTGGTCGTTCGACCCGGACGCACAGCATCGCCATGTTCAGGTCACCGTCCGCGAAAACGACCGCGTGATCGCCCAAGCCTCCTGCGACACCCATCATCAAGCGTTGGTGTATCGCTCGACGAGCGACCATGGATTCACGATTGACCTGCCTTGGGAGCTGGCAGACGGCAAGCCGCACACCTTGCACATAGAAAACGACATGGGCCACCCGCTTTCCGGCAGCCCGATCAAATTGTGCTGCTGGCCGGAAGGTCTGGAAGGGCTGTTCAAACTCCATGACCAGCAGGGGCCCGACGAGCAGACGCTTGCGCTGCTAACCGAAGTGGCCAAAGAGCAGACGCTGCGCTTCCCCAAAAGCGCAGGTTTTCACCATTACCCACAATGGTTCGAGGTTTTCCAGCACACCCCGGTGCGCAACCCGGCACCGCAAAAGACCAAGGTGGGCCTGTTACTGCTCAGTGAGGGCGACATGACGCTGGAAGGCGTCACACTCGCCAGCCTGCGCGGTAACAAGGCGACGCTGCGCAAGATTGTCAGAACGACGCCCGACGATCTTTTGCCCGCGCTCAAAGAATTACTGGAAGCAGACTGTGACAGCATCGTCCCCATCAAAGCAGGTGACCATCTGGCGAGCCAGGCGCTGGATCACCTGACCGGGTTGCTGGATGACAATATCGCCTGGGGCTATGCAGACTGCGACCGCGACGGCCCGCACGGCGAGCGCCAATTGCCCTGGCTGAAGCCGGTATGGGATCTGGACCTGTTCATCGGTGCCGACCTCTTCACCCCCGGTGCAATTTTCAGCGCGGACATTATCCAGGCCGCTCTGTCCTTGCTCGCGCCTGCCAACGACCTGCAATCACTGAACTGGGATTTCTTTGTTGCCGGCATCGCGCTCGCAACGGAAAAGCTTCAGGCAACCGTCGTACACTTGCCTCAGGTCGTTTACCACCGTGATCACCGAGCGCCGGCCAGTCCGGAACACGCCTGGCCATCGATGGACCGTCATCAAGCGATTGCCTGGCTTTGCCAGAGCCTCGTGCCCGGCGCAACGGTCAGGGCGTTGCCACACTTCCCGGCACTGCTTCGCGCACACTGGCCGCTTCCCCTCACCCTGCCCCGCGTCAGCCTGATTGTGCCGACCCGCGATCAGGTCGGCTTGCTGCGTACGTGCATCGAAGGGCTGCTGAACACGGATTACCCACACCTCGAAATCATCGTTGTGGATAACCAGTCAACCGATCCGGAGACCCTGGAGTACCTCCAGTACCTGCCGACGCAAGGCGTGAAAGTGCTGCCGCACCCGCACCCGTTCAACTATTCGACCATCAACAACCGAGCCGTTGAGCATGCCTCCGGCGAGATCATTGGTCTGGTCAACAACGACATCGAAATCATCGAAACCCACTGGCTGAAAGAAATGCTCAGCCAGCTGCTGCGCGACAATGTCGGCGCGGTCGGAGCCAAGCTGCTATGGCCTAACCGCATGGTCCAGCACGGCGGGGTCGTGGTCGGGATCAACGGGCTGGCGGCCCATGCCGGGAATAACCTGGAAGAACACGACGCGGGGTACCTGGCGACCAACCAGCTCACCCGTCGCCAAAGCGCAGTGACCGCCGCGTGTCTGCTTATGCGTAAATCAGTTTTTGAAGCGCTCGGCGGTCTCGACGAAAAAGCCTTCCCAGTAGCGTTCAATGATGTCGACCTGTGCTTGAGAATCCAGCAATCGGGACTGCACCTGGTCTGGACGGCGTTCGCGAAGCTGATTCACGCCGAGTCCGCGAGCCGTGGCAAAGACATCAGTGCAGAAAAACAAGCCCGAGCGCACCGAGAACAGCAGGGCTTTATCGAACGATGGTCGCTGGACGGACAGATTGACCCTTATTACCACCCAGCTCTGAGTCATGATTATTTGAGTGGGGCTTACGGCGGGTTGTCATTACCGCCGCTCGCGTCGCTCCCTAGATTTAGAAAGGTGCCTTTAAATTAGCGGTACAGGATTCGGTTTCGACAGACACCCCGATATCATTAATATTAATTAGCTGGTCGATCCAGTACAAATAGACTCCGACATGAAAAGATCAAAGAAATCAGTAAAAGCAGTGACCTCTTCGAAAAGTACACCGCTAGAGGTTGCACCTGAAATTCTTAGCGCAGAGGATATTCAGAATATCCCTGCGACTAAAAAACTTGTAGCATCTGCAGAAAATCCATCCAAAAAATTTATCAATCAGCTTATGCGTGATCGCCCGGACATAGCTGAGGATTATCTGTACAAGTGTCTTATCGACCATTCAAAATATATCGCTAAATACAAAGACATTGCGAATAGTGAGATGCACGCTGCAGAGCATTATTTCACCTATGGCCATATAGAAAAGCGCGACCTTCCCAAGCCGGGACTGCAGAAGCACCCGCAGCCTTTCAACATTCTAAGCGAAACGACCTTATTCCTGTCTAGCGCAGAACTGCGTGATGGTTCGTTTATCTACCGATGCCTATTTCAGTCTTTGGACTACCCACAAAATCTTGTCTACACAGGCAAAACGGAGGTCCTTAAACTGGTACGTGCAGTGTTTAACTGCAAAGAACTTATATTCTCCCGCCCAGAAAAGACCGATCTTGCGTTTTACCTTATAGAGCTTGCCAAGAACATTGGCGTAAAAGTCACGCTTGACTATGACGACCTTTTGCTTCCAGAGCACGCTGAATATTTAGGCCACGTCCGCTCCTCGGATGGTTTGACTATTGAAGAAGCTCGGAAAAGTTTGATCAACAAATCCGCGTTCCTTCTTTACGCGGATGCTTTTCACTGCAGCACACCCGCAATAGCAAAAGCCTTGGCGAACCTTGAAAAACCTGTAAAAGTCGTGAAAAACCGGATCATGAGGACGATGGTCGCCTCGGACTCCACCTGCATCTCACGCTTGGAAAACATTGAAACGAGAAAGCTAAAGATCCTCTACCTATCAGGGACTGCGACGCACAAGAGAGATTTCTCGATCATTCAAGGTACTATCGTGAAGCTGGCTCAGGAGTTTCCGGACAAGTTCGAAATGACTTTTCTGGGTAACACCGGCAGCAACGTACACCCCATTGCCATGTACAACAGCAACATTCATGTCATCCCAAGATTGACACTTAATGAAATGTACAAAGTCATCGCGCAGCACGATCTAGCGTTGGCACCGCTAGAAGATACAATCTTCAACTCAGCAAAGTCGAACATTAAGTTTATTGAATGCGGTTCACAAGGCGTACCTATCATCGCAAGCCCGCTAAACGAGTTCAAAAACGTGATCGTTGACGATGAAAATGGATGGCTATGCAACACTCAAAGCGAATGGTATGAGAAACTAAAATCGCTGATAATAAATCCTACCCCATTGCGCAAAGTTTCTCTGGAAGCTCGAAACTGCGTCATCAACAATTTTACTGTAGGTTAATCATGCATAGCATTATTCGTTCGGAGAGAGCAAACAAATCTCCAACCAAAAAAACCTTTCTGTACATCACGAATAATTTATCTCAAGCTGAGCTTGCTCTTCTTTCCATAGTAGGGTCAGAATTCGACTACCTGGTCTATATAAACAACACTCAGAAAGAATATAACTTACTGACTGATTATGACCTGCCTGAAAATGCAAAAATAACTTCAGACTTCAAGTCAGTCATCATGCTGACAACGATCTTTAGCGCTGTAATCACCACAGTGGGACATATCAGTCCGGTACTGAATGCCAAAATAATTTCTATAATGAAGGCTTGCGTTGCTGCTGAGCTTCCTATCATCGAAGTCCCACATGGACTCTATCAGTGGGGCTTCAACTTCGTTGATGATTCAAAATTTGTAAACACAGCCTCACATAGCCTGGGTGGAGGCTATCCGGTGCCTTCGTTCGCGGACTTCCAATTGAGTTGGTTTGAAGAGGGCGGTGTCGGCTACCCACGGAACAGGGTTGAAAAGATAAAGCGCACAGAGGTCATTGTTGTCCCTGAGTATACGGTCATAACAACGAATACAAACTGGTACATGTATAACTTTAATGACCAAAGGGTGCTGGCACAGTCGATTTTTGAATATGCGAAGGCTCACCCCGATCAAATGTTCGTCTGGTGCCACCACTCTGCGGAGCTTAATGGTATGAATCTAATTAATAATATGTATGGTGCGAGACCGACCAACATTTTCCGCTACGGCCATGACAAAGATATTTATTTTCATGGGATCGACACGACTGAAGAGGTGATTGAACATGCCAAATCTGGCATTTCCACCATATCAACCTGCTTAGTTGATTATGAAATTCATCGTATCCCTACCGCAATTTTCGCGAATGAAGGATTGGCAAAAATTCAACAATCTATCAGTCCCGCTTCTTTTTTTGAAAGTCCGGAGACGCTGAGAGCTCTAGATTTCAAAATCCCTTTCACCGGAAAACTGGAATCCTACGACGTCTCGCGATTCGACCTCAGCCTTAAAGAGTTCCTGCAAACTGGGCCATCTAGCAACACGGCGAAAAGAATCTTCATGACACTCTGACCCTTCGGCCCCGACGATAATTTTATTCATGCGGGGCCTTTTTGGCACTAAGGTGGATTCACCAAAGACCTCATCGCGGAGGATGTATGACAGAATCACATGACTTGCGCCATCTGTACAACGTCCACGCCCACAACGTTTCTGACAAATGGAGCAGCTACCTTGATACGTACGAATCGGTACTTTCTCCTTACAAAGCGGACCCCGTAAAACTATTAGAGATCGGCGTACAGAATGGGGGTTCCCTGGAAATTTGGGCCAAGTATTTTGAAAACTCCAAGCTGATCGCAGGCTGCGATATAAACTCAGACTGTGAGAAAATTAAGTTTGACGCACCCTCAATCAGCCTTTTGATCGGCGACATAAACAACCACGAAACATTACAAAAACTAAAATCCATTAGCGAAAAGTTCGACATTATTATTGACGACGGCTCTCACACTAGCGGCGATATAATAATGACGTTTTTCAAAGTTTTCCCCATGCTCAACCTTGGGGGAATATATATAATCGAAGACCTTCACTGCAGTTATTGGAAGCAGTTTGACGGTGGCTTGAATTCTACGCACTCCTCAATCGCATTTCTCAAATGCTTAGTCGACATCTTAAATTTTGAACACTGGGGACTGGATAAAGACCGACTTCATCACCTTGATGCTTTCGATGTGCCTATTGATTTTCCTGACAATGAACTTGCTAGCTTACACTCTATTGAGTTTAAAAACTCCATGTGCATTATCAAGAAGAAAGCCAGCCTTGATAATATCCTTGGCAGGCGCAGGGTTGCAGGCTCGCTTGAGGTTGTTTCTCCGGTAAAATACGTGGACAACACATATAACAATGCGCCCGCCCAGTCTCTAGAAGTTGATGCCTCGAAGGATAATGGCCAGAATCAGGACTCCACGCAGCAAAGGGTCCAGTGTCTCGAGAATGAGTTGCCCGCGTTAAAAAGCAACTGTTCTCCATCAAAAACAGATGCAGGCGAATAGTCTCCATGCATACCAGACGAAAACTCCGCATTGAATTGACGTCTGAGTTTTCGAGGCTATCAAACAAGACAATGTTATCGTACCGTACCGTTAAATCCGCCCACTTCAGGAACAGGTAAACTCGGGATGGAAATATATTATAAAAACGACCACGTCATGATCTCCAACGATTTCTACGACAAGAAATTGCTAGTCATTTCGCTTTCCCCCTTGGTGGACGAAAAACAAAATGCCACTATTGAGAATGGCTTCGGCAGAAGCTTCTTTCAGAGTAAAAGAATTTCTTGCATCTATATCATTCCGACGTGGAACCACTGGTACCAGTTTGAGTACGTGAAAGATGCTTTAAACATAATAAAAGCAATGACATCGAACTTTGATAAAGTTGTCATTTACGGGGTTAGCATGGGAGCGTATGCTGCACTGAAATACGCAGACTTTCTAAACGCCACCAACGTAATTTCCATCTCCCCACAGGCCGTTATCTCCGCTCCTTACGCAGACTTCGATAACCGGTTTTCGCAATTCTGGGAAAAAATCGAATATAAATCTGATAGCTGGCTACAAGAAAAACACCCCCCCATAGAAACGACGGTATTCTATGATCGTCTTCACGATCTTGACAACAGGCATGCGCAGCTAATAGCGCGTAACATGAAGCACTGCCAAATGGTAAGCTTGCCACTTTCTGGGCATGAGGTGTTCGCTGTACTTAACGAGTCAGGGATTCTCTCTGAGTTTATATTCTCTCTCATTTACAAAACTACTCCCATAGCCAAACTGCTGAGAACGTATCGACAAAACAGAAGCAAATCTGGTGTACCGTGGATGTATGCAGCTCAGATATCGATGTCAAGGGGAAGAAAGCTGATCGCCGGCAGGCTTTATCGCCGTTCAATTGAGGTTATCGAATCACGTAAAAAAAATGGACTTACTATTGACCAGGCGAAAGCAAGAATGACGGTAATGGAGTACGTTGCTTTTTGTTTCAAAACGAATGACTTTACTGGATTCTCGAAGCTCTACAGTGCATTTTCAAACAATAAAATTATCAAAATAGATCTGAGCGCGAAGCAGTTGGAATATTGCCTTCATGTTAACGACCGAGAACAATTCATCGCATCTTTAAAACACTTTAAAGACACTGGCAGAGGCCATGATGCGACTGTTAATCGACTCACTGCAGCGGCCATTCGGCAGGGCTTGGTGTCGGAAACGGATCTCAAATAAACGGTGCTCCGGGGTAACAGGCGTGGTGGGGAACATTCTGGGAGGCGTTAACGGCACATTTCCAATTTGGGTCAAATGTCCACGCGAGGCTAATCCCAAGGGCTGAGGCTGACATCCCAAAGGCGATGGACATGTTGCGACATCCGCTTGTACATCGCCGCGCCCCCCCCTTCTCTGCTATCCTAACGGCCTTTAATTTCCGAGTGGCGAGCCACAGCAACGTTGCTCGATCGGCAACCATTACCGCCAAAAATGGGACTGTGACACCTCGCGCTTAGGGGTTGCAGCGCTGGTATGCCGACCAATCTTTTAGCCAACAGCGTCGTTCGTAAGGACTTTTCAACATGGATTTGATACCCGTAATTTTGTCTGGCGGCGTCGGCAGCCGGCTGTGGCCCGTGTCTCGCGAGGCCCATCCCAAGCCGTTCATGACGCTGCCAGACGGCCAGAACCTGATTCAGAAAACCTTCCTTCGGGCCTCCGCACTGGCGGGTGTATCTCAAGTGCTGACGGTCACTAATCGTGATCTGCTGTTCAAGACTGAGGACGAATATCGCACCGTCAATAAAGGCGGTCTGGCACAGGGCTACATCCTTGAGCCGTTTGGGCGCAATACGGCTGCGGCCGTCGCCATGGCAGCGTTGCAGATCAAGGCACTGCAAGGTTCCGACGCTCACATGCTGGTTCTGGCGGCGGATCATTTGATTCAGGACGAGAAGGCGTTTGGCGCGGCGGTGTCCAATGCTGTCAAGCTGTCTGAACAGGGCTGGCTGGTCACGTTCGGGATTCAGCCGCAATATCCCGAAACAGGATTCGGTTACATCGAGGCGGGTGGTTCGGCTGGCCAGGCAGACGGTTTGAAGGTTGAGCGTTTCGTTGAGAAGCCTGATCTGGCCACTGCGCAATCCTATATTGCGGCCGGGAACTATTTCTGGAACTCGGGCATGTTCTGTTTCAAAGTTGAAACAGTACTGGAGCAGTTTGCCGAACATGCTCCCGACGTACTGGAAGCGGCGGCGGCCTCTCTTGCCAGTTCTCGCCTGACCCAGGGTGACGCCTATCATTGCCTCGCCGTCGATGCTGACTCGTTCTCAAAAGTCCCGGACATCTCGATCGACTATGCGTTGATGGAGCGCTCCAACAAGGTCGCTACCATTCCTTGCGACATTGGTTGGAGCGATATCGGGTCCTGGAATGCCGTCAGCGAGCTAACGGCTCAGGACGAAGACGGTAACCGTTTCGAAGGCGAAGTGCTGTCTCATGGCTCGCGCAACAACTACGTGAATTCGGAAGAGCGACTGACTGCGCTGGTGGGTGTCGAAGACCTGCTGGTCGTCGATACCGCGGATGCGTTGATGATCGCGCACAAGGACCATGCTCAGGACGTCAAGCACATCGTCACGCAGTTGAAGAAGTCGGGGCACACGCTGCATCAACTCCATCAGACGGTCCACCGCCCGTGGGGCACCTACACCACGCTGGAAAATGGTGAGCGGTTCAAGATCAAGCGCATCGTCGTCAAGCCGAAAGCGTCGCTGTCCCTGCAAATGCACCACCATCGCAGCGAGCACTGGATCGTAGTCAGCGGCATGGCGGTCGTGGTCAATGACGATCAGGAATTGATGCTCAATACCAACGAGTCGACATTTATCCGTGCTGGCCACAGGCATCGTTTGAGCAATCCTGGTGTCATAGACCTGGTGCTGATCGAAGTACAGAGCGGTGACTATCTGGGCGAGGACGATATCGTTCGCTTTGAGGATGTCTACGGTCGAGCTGGGGCTTGATTGTCAGGCAGCAAGGAATGATGTCGACATGGCTGTACGCGGGTTGGAGTCCTCGCCAACCCTTCTGCTTTCTTACAGCTCATCGACGCTGGGGCGACGGCTGGTCGGCTACTGTCGTGGTGGCTGATCGAACGCCCCCTGCGGTTGAGTTCGTATGCAGTCCTCCAGTCCTTTGCTTTTCCGATCTTTCAGGCATTCGTCTGCGTGAGGCGCGGGTTGCCAAGGCAACGCTGCGCCTGGCGGCCGTGCAGGACAACCACTGCCATCCGTGCGATCCAGTCGCCACGTCAGTGAAAAAAATCATACGCGTCATCGAGGACCAAGCATGTACGGCATGTTGAAAGGGCTTTGGGACTACCGAAGCTTTATTGTCACGTCCATCCGCAATGAATTTATCGCCAGGTTTGCTCGCAGCAAACTGGGCGGTCTGTGGATGATCATTCACCCTTTGTCCCAAGTGGCGATCTACGCACTGATTCTGTCGAACGTGCTAGCAGCCAAACTGCCAGGCATAGACAACAAGTATGCGTACGCGCTTTATCTGATGGCGGGGATTCTTGCGTGGAACCTGTTCTCGGAAATTGTTTCCCGATGCCTGAACCTGTTCATCGAGCAAGGCAACATTATGAAGAAAATGCGTTTCCCGCGCATTGCCTTGCCGGTCATCGTCATGGGCTCGTGCCTGCTCAATAACTTGCTGCTGTTCGTCGCCGTCCTGGTGGTGTTCGCGGCGTTGGGGCAAATGCCTAATATGGAGATGTTCTGGCTGCTCCCGCTGACTGTCGTGGTCACTGCACTGGCAGTCGGCCTCGGCCTGGTATTGGGCGTCATCAACGTTTTTGTCCGAGACGTCGGACAAGTGGTGCCAATCATCATGCAGGTCTGGTTCTGGTTCACCCCGATCGTCTACTCGGCGAATATCATTCCCCAGAATCTTCAAGGGCTGATGAATTTCAACCCGATGTATTCAATCGTGACCGCTTACCACGACGTGCTGGTTTACCAGGTCTCCCCGAAGCTCGAAGAAGTCGCCATCACCGTGGGCGTGACCTGCGTGTTGCTGGTCCTGGGGTTGTTCATGTTTCGCCGTGCGGCTCCGGAAATGGTGGATTCCCTATGACTCTTCTAGCGGTCAGCAATCTCGGCAAGGCCTACCGAACCTACAGCTCGGAATGGAAGCGAATTGCCAACTGGTTTTTCGTCCCTGCCAAACCTCACCACGAACACTGGGTGTTGCGCCACATCAGCTTCGCCATTGAGCCAGGCGAGGCCATTGGTATCGTCGGACAGAACGGCGCCGGCAAGTCCACTCTTCTGAAAATGATCACCGGTACCCTGCAGCCTACCGAGGGCAGCGTGCAGGTGAACGGGCGCATTGCTGCGATTCTCGAACTGGGGATGGGCTTCAATCCAGAGTTGACCGGTAGGCAAAACGTCTATCACGCCGCCGGTTTGATGGGTTTCAACAGTGATCAGATTGACGCGGTGATTGATGACGTCGAGGCCTTCGCAGAGATTGGCGAATACTTCGATGAGAGTGTGCGTACCTACTCCAGCGGCATGCAAATGCGGGTGGCATTCTCTGTCGCAACTGCGTTTCGTCCTGACATCCTGATCGTCGATGAAGCCCTGTCGGTAGGCGACAGCTACTTTCAGCACAAGAGTTTTGCCCGCATCAAGGCGTTCCAGGAACAAGGAACGACGTTGATTATCGTGTCCCATGACCGCGGCTCGATCCAGGCGCTGTGTGATCGGGCCATCCTGCTCGACGGAGGCACGGTGATCAAGGACGGTCCGCCCGAAGAGGTCATGGACTTCTACAACGCCATCGTAGCTGACAAGGAGAACGCAACGGTGGAGGTCGTCGCACTGGACAGCGGTGCGACACAGACACGCTCAGGCAGCCGCAAAGCGACCATTGAAAGCGTATCGCTTCTGGACGCGGCCGGTGCGCCGGTCGAGTTCGTGGGCGTCGGCGATGAAGTCACGCTGTGCATCAAGGGCAAAAGCCATGAGGCGCTCCCTGAAGTCGTCGTGGGTTACTTGATCAAGGACCGTCTGGGGCAGAGCATATTCGGCACGAATACCCACCACCTGAACTGCAAGTCAATGAACCTGGCAGCTGGCCAGACCTTTACCTACAAATTCAGGTTTCCGGCCAATCTGGGGATCGGTTCTTACTCGGTGGCCGTAGCATTGCACGCGTCCGAGACCCATATCGTAGAAAACTTCGAGTGGGTGGATCTTGCACTGGTGTTCAACGTCGTCAATATTGCCGAGCAAACTTTCGTAGGCCTCAGCTGGATGCCGCCGACTGTCGAGATCGATGTGTGATCGCCACGTCTCTCTCAGCCGGCGCCGCTTCGCTCACCCCCAGGTTGCGTAATCGCGCGACACGGGTTGAACCGAACATTACCCTGCCAATATTCGAATAATTGCTGGACCGATTCAGAATCAGGATGCGCCCGTGAGTGAATTTTACCGATCGTTTGAAGACAAGCACCGTGGCTCCCGAGAGTTGATATTAAGTCGCCTCAATGCCTATAAGCCGTTCATAGAGAAGCTAAGAGCGCACTGGGATCTGGAAATCACCGACCTCGGTTGCGGTCGAGGAGAATGGCTTGAGCTATTGACCTCGATGCAGGTGCGTTGCCACGGTGTTGACCTGAATGAGGCCATGCTGTCGGCCTGCACAGCTCGCGGCTTGAGTGTTACGAAAAACGATGCAATCAGCTACCTGAAGCAGCTTCCGGCTGGCAGCCAGATGGTTGTCAGTGGCTTTCACCTCGCTGAGCATATTCCATTTGATCAGCTACAGGTGCTTGTGCAGGAGGCTAAGCGTGTACTCGTTCCGGGTGGCCTTCTGATACTGGAAACACCTAATCCTGAAAACCTTCTAGTGGGTACCTCCAGTTTCTACATGGACCCGACGCACGTTAATCCTTTGCCTCCGCCACTGCTCCAGTTTTTGCCGGAGCACTATGGTTATGCCCGGGCCACCGTGCTTCGGCTCCAGGAGCCCGCCCCTCTGGAGGACATCGAACAGGTCACGCTGATGGACGTGCTGAGCGGCGTCAGTCCTGACTACTCGATCGTGGCTCAAACCGTCCATGCCGAGGGCGAAGGTCCCGACTTGGACGCATTGTTTGCGACACCATTCGGCGTCACCCTGGCAGAGCTTGCTCAAGGGTACGAGGAAAGAGTATCCCGTGTAGAAAACACGGCGGTGAATGCCGTGGATATGGTCCGGGCGCTGGAAAAAAATGTTGCGGCCCTGCAACAGAACCTCACGATTCAAATCAGAAGCCTGGAACTCGAAAACCGGATTCTGCGCGACGAAAACGCCAGGTTTTCAGACCAACTGCTGGCTCAGAAAGAAAAGATTCATGAAGGGGAGGTCGTGCTGGCCGAGCACGGCGCCTATCTGGGCGTGTTGACGTCTCAACTCGGAATTGCCAGAAGCCGGCTTCACGCGCTAAGCGTCATCATCCCGTCTCCGATCGTATCGTCGGTCAGGTATGTGCTGCTGCAAGGGAAGCTTCTGAAAAAGGATGGCGTCAAGACCCGGTCCAAGTTGATGGCCCGGAAAGTGGTGTTTTTCACGATCCGGAAACTGGCGCCTATCAAGCCGCTCAAGAAAGCTGGTGTTTTCGCCCTCAAAAAACTGGGCGCTTATGAAATTCTCCGAACCAAGTACATCCGCAAGGATATCCAGATTTTTCGGCCCGCCGTTGGTCACACCGTCAACATCGGCATGGACAACTTGTCACCTCATGGCCGAAACGTGCTGGCAAAACTCAAACTCGCGGAAAAGATTCGGGACAGGAACAAATAATGCGTATTGTAATTGACCTTCAGGGCGCCCAGACGGAAAGCCGGTACCGTGGCATCGGACGCTATAGTCTGTCTCTGGCCCTGGCAGTGGTACGCAACCGTGGGGAACATGACGTTCATCTGGTGTTGAACGGCATTCTGTCCGACACCATCGAGTCGGTCAGAACAGCGTTCGACGGTCTGCTTCCGGCTGAAAACATTCATGTCTGGTACGCGCCGGGGCCGGTCGCCGAAATCGACCCTTCGAATCTCGAGCGCAGAAAAGCTGCCGAGCTGATTCGCGAAGGTTTCATCGCCAGCTTGAACCCGGACATCGTTCATATCAGTTCCGTGATCGAAGGTTATCTGGATGACGCCGTCACCAGTATTGCCCGCTTCGACACCAAGACTCCCGTCAGCGTGTCGCATTACGACCTCATTCCGTTACTGAATCCAGCCCAGTATCTGAACTCCAGTCCCAGCTATAAACAGCACTACCTCGGCAAAGTCGACGAACTGCAAAGAGCGTCACTGGTTCTGTCTATCTCCGAGTTCTCTCGGGCTGAAGGGGTTGAATATCTGTCCGTTGACGAATCTCGCTCAGTCAACATTTCCACAGCCATTGACGATAACTTCCAGAAGCTGACGATCTCGCCGACAGATGCCGCTGTTTTCCTTCAGGCCATGGGTATCAACAAACCTTTCATTTTTTATACCGGCGGTTCGGACGAGCGAAAAAATCTACCAAGGCTGGTCGAGGCGTTTGCGTTATTACCGGATGCGGTCAGAGCACAACATCAGCTGGTCTTCGCTGGAAAGATCCCTAACGAACATTGCAACGATCTGATCGCGGAAGGCGAAGCGCTTGGATTAGAGGCCGAAGACCTCAAGTTCCTGGGGTATGTCGACGAAAAACAACTGGTGACGCTGTACAACCTGTGTCGAGTCTTCGTATTTCCTTCGTGGCACGAAGGTTTCGGTTTGCCACCGCTGGAAGCCATGGCATGTGGCGCGGCGGCCATTGGCTCACGCGCGTCGAGCATCCCGGAGGTGCTGGGTTGGGACGACGCGCTGTTCGACCCATACGACGTCAGGTCGAT
Organism: Pseudomonas abietaniphila; assembly: GCF_039697315.1. Taxonomy (NCBI): domain Bacteria; kingdom Pseudomonadati; phylum Pseudomonadota; class Gammaproteobacteria; order Pseudomonadales; family Pseudomonadaceae; genus Pseudomonas; species Pseudomonas abietaniphila. Next base: position 2,380,100 of record NZ_CP155619.1, read on the forward strand.
CAGCACTAAATTGCTTCAGGCCCTCGAAGATGAAGCGTTCCGAAACACGCTGATCGCCCACGGTCTTGAGCAGTCCAAATTGTTCACCTGGGACCATTGCGCACAGACGGCGATCAGCGCTTTCGAGCGCTTCATGAGCACACGTGTGCCTGAAGCGCCACGAACGACATCCACGCATCGAAAGCGCCTGGCGTTCGTCTCTCCTCTACCGCCAGAGCGCACCGGCATCGCCGGCTATGCATCCGAGCTGCTGCCGGAATTGCACAAGCTCTATGACATCGAACTGGTGGTCTATCAGAACGATGTGACCGACGAGTGGGCGAAGGCGAACTGCTCGATTCGAGACCCGCAGTGGTTGCTGGATAATTCCGGCGCAATGGACCGTGTGGTTTATCAGATGGGGAATTCGATTTTCCACCATCACATGATGGAACTAATGAGGCTGGTGCCAGGCGTCGTAGTGCTCCATGACTTCTTCCTGAGTGGCCTGAAGTCCTACTTGCAGGACGTGCATATCTCGGTGGATGCCTGGGACGAAGCATTGTATTTCTCGCATGGTTACAGCGCCCTGATCGAGAAATTCAAAGTCTTGACGCCAGATGAACTCCGGCTCAAATACCCCGTGAACCTGGAAATATTCCAGCAGGCCCAAGGTGTCATTCTCCACTCCAACTATTCAAAAGAGCTGACTCGCTATTGGTACGGTGACCGTCTGGCCGCTAAGTGCGAGGTCATTCCTCTTCTGCGTCAGCCCTCGCCTGCCGCAGATCGTGGTCTCTCTAAGGAAGTGGTTGGGCTGAAGCCGGACGACTTTCTGATCTGCAGCTTCGGCTTCCTCGACCCGACCAAGATGAATCATGCCTTGCTGGAAGCGTGGGTCGATTCATCCCTCTCCAAGAATCCCAACTGCAAGCTGGTGTTCGTGGGCGACATCAATCACCAGCCCTATCTTGATCAGCTCAAGGGGATCATGGCGCGAGCGCCGTTCCCCGAAAACATCAAAATCACCGGGTGGGCGGACGTCGAGACGTACAGCAACTACCTGAAAGCCACCGATGTCGCGGTCCAGTTGCGCAGCAACTCTCGCGGTGAAACGTCGGCGGCCGTGCTTGACTGCATGAACCACGGCGCGGCGGTTATCGCCAATGCCAACGGCTCGTTCGCGGAGCTGGACCCGAATGCGACCATCATGCTGCCTGACGTTTTCGGGAACAGCGCCCTGAAGGATGCGCTGGAATTGCTGTGGACGGATGCCGACCTGCGCCTAAAGTTAGGCGCCCACGGCGCTCAGACGATCCGGACGAAACACTCACCCGAGAACTGTGCCGCGTTGTACTTCACTGCGATCGAGCAACAGTACCGCAACAACCGCTATGGTCTGGATGCTTTGCTAAGCCGCGTATTCGATAACTCCAGCCCTGCTTATCTGGCAAACCATGCAGTGAGACTGGCCGACTCGCTGTCGCAAAACTTCCCGCCGCAGCGGTCCTTCAGCACGATTTATCTGGATATCACCGCGACCCACGTCACGACCCTGCGCACCGGCATCGAGCGGGTGGCGATGGCCGTCATGATGACGTTGCTCAAGAAAACCAGCCCGGCGCTTCGCATCGAACCCGTTTATCTGTGCAAGACCAATGATGTATGGGGCTACAAAACCGCGACGCGGTTCACGCTGGAATGCATAGGCGGCCCGTCCGGGCTGATGTCCGATCAGGTCGTCATTCCCCAGAAAGGTGATCGAGTGATCACGCTGGACTGGTCTCACGACCTGGTGAATGCCTATGAATCGGGGTATCTCACGCACCTGATGGATAACGGCGTAAAGCTGTACGCCACTATTTTTGATCTTTTGCCAGTGCTGCTACCACAGCACTTCCCGCCACAGGCCGAACTGCCCTCTCACCGCTGGTTACAGGTCACCTCCAAACTTAACGGGGTGGTCTGCATTTCAAAATCAGTGGCGGAGGAATACGCAGCCTGGTCGCAGACTCAGGCCATTAAACGAAAGACGTTCACAATCGACTGGTTCCACCTGGGTGCAGACTTGACGAGTACCCATATTGATCAGGCACAGGCAGAAGCCGTCGACACTTCGGTCATCGACAAGCTCGCTGGCCGACCGACGTTCCTGATGGTGGGCACGATCGAACCCCGGAAAGGCCACTTGCAGGTATTGAAGGCGTTCACGGCGCTGTGGCGGTCGGGCGTCGACGTCAATCTGGTGATCGTCGGCAAGGAAGGCTGGACCGGCGTGGAAGCGGAGTCACGCCGTAACCTGCCTGAAATAGTAGATTCGCTCAATGCTCACCCCGAACGTGGCGAGCGCCTGCAATGGCTGTCAGGTGTCAATGATGCGACTCTTCAGGAGATATACACCTGCGCTTCGTGCCTGATATTCGCCAGCGAGGGTGAAGGGTTTGGCCTGCCGATTATCGAGGCTGCGCAAAAAAGCCTGCCGATCATCGCGCGCGATCTTCCGATTTTCCGCGAGGTCGCGGGCGACTACGCCTTCTATTTTAGAGGCGATGCCCCAGAAGCGTTGCAGGCGAGCGTGGAAGAATGGTTGAAGCTTCACGCAGACGATCAGCATCCAAAATCATCCGGCATCAACTGGCTTACCTGGGAACAGAGCGTCGCTCGCCTGCTTGAGGTTATTTCGTGAAATTTTCTCCACTCATCCGGGCGCCCCACGGCGCCCAATCCCGCTGGCAATCGTCTACCGGCCCGGTGGGACTTTTCCTGGCCATGTTGATTGCTGCGGTGTTTATCTATCGCTACTTCCCGGCAGGATTCATTGCAGGTACGTCGTCATATTGGCTGACCGAGACGGACGACGTCACTCAGTACATCGCTGGCTTCAATGCCTATTTCCATTCTCCGTTGAAGTTTCCGTTGCTGGCATTTGACGGCTTCAACTACCCGGCAGGGACGCGGGCGACGTTCGTCGACATCATCCCGATCTATTCGCTGCTGTTGAAGCTCGTGCTTCCTGCAGACACCGCGCCCTTTAACCCCTTCGGTTTCTGGGTAGCGCTGACGTTCGTCCTGCAAGCCGTGGCGGGCTGGTGGGTGCTGCGTGAGTTGAACGTGCGGTCATGGTCGACACTCATTTGCGGCACTGTGTTGATGGTGTGCTTCCCTGCGCTGCTCGGCAGACTGGGGCACATCTCGCTGATGTCACACTGGATACTGCTGATGGCCATGGCGCTATACATCAGGAGCTACCGGCTGGGTCGGGTCGCAACTGTGGGCTGGTGCCTGCTTCTGGTAACCGGTTTCTACGTCAACATCTATCTGTTTGTGATGGCACTGGTGATCTACCTGTGCGCGGTGCTTACATCCCTCAAAGGCCTCAAAGGCCTCAATCTGCGGGCCATCGGGCGTGCCTCGATTCCGTTCATTGCCTTGGCGCTGAGCATTTTTGTGCTCTTGCTGCCAATGCCGATGGGTCAGGTTTCGACGGAGTGGGGCTTCGGCTACTACTCCATGAACCTGTTGGCGCCCATCACCGGGGGTACGTATGTCACGATTCCCGACGCAGCAATGCCCGGACAGTATGAGGGCTTCAACTACCTCGGGCTGGGCGTGATCATCAGCCTTGTTTACGCGATCTACCACTTGCGCCAAGACGGTTGGGGCACACTGAAGCGTCACCGCTATCTGGCTATTTTCCTGGCGTTGTTCACCTGCTATGCACTGTCGAACTCCATTTATATGGGCACTCGTCAGATCGCTGTGATCAGCTACCCGGATTTCATGACAACCCTGACTTCCCAGTTCCGGGCTTCGGGCCGCTTCTTCTGGCCGGTGGGTTACACGCTGCTGATTTTTTCCCTGCTGACACTCTATCGACGCTTCCCGGGGAAAGTCCTGATCCCGGTGATGCTGGTGCTGTTGTGCATTCAGGTGGGTGACCTGAAAATGCAGCGCGCCAATTTCAAGGCCGGCCTCAACCGTCCCTATACACCGCTGCTGACGAGCAGTGCCTGGGATGCCCAGACCGGTAATGGTGTGAACAAACTGTATTTCTATCCCAAATTCCGGTGCGGCAAGTTTGACAGCCTGACCACGCTGATGCCCGTGATGAAGTACGCGGCCATGCATCACATCAAAATGAATACAGGGTACATTGCGCGCCACCAGCCGCCTTGTGACGAACACAGCCTGACAACTGAAATCGCAGGGGCAGACCCGGCTTCGTCAGTCTTCGTTTTCGTGAAAACCGAGTTCAGCGATATTCCCAGCGTGAAGCGATTGATGCCGACTACTGACACCGCCCAATGCAGTGATGTCGACTTCGCATTCGTCTGTCATCTCTCACGCCAATGATCGGAGCAGCTATGAGCACTACCAAAAAAACCATCAGCGTCATCTCTCCGTTTTATAACGAAGAATTAGGCGTAGAAGCTTTTTTCGCAAGACTGTCCAGCGTGCACGCCGAAGTCGCTGACCGCTATGACCTTGAAGTGATAGCCATTAACGATGGCAGTAAAGACAACACACTGTCCGAGTTGGTCAACGTTCGACCCCGGTATCCGTTCCTGACCATCGTCGACCTTTCGCGAAACTTCGGCAAAGAGGCGGCGCTGTCTGCGGGCCTGGATTACGCCACGGGCGATGTCGTAATCCCGATTGATTCGGACCTGCAGCATCCACCCGAGCTTATCCTGGAAATGCTGGCGCAGTGGGAAGCAGGTTTCGAAGTCGTGCTCGCCAAGCGAGTTGACCGGGACACCGATCGGGCCATCCAGAAGTTCTCGGCGAACTCCTTTTACAAACTGCACAACTACATTTCCGACATCGATATTCCGGCAGACGTCGGGGATTACCGTCTGATGGATCGCAAAGTAGTAAATGCGCTCAAGGCATTGCCGGAAAACCGCAGATTCATGAAAGGCCTTTTTGCTTGGGTCGGCTTCAAAACCACCACGGTTGAATATAAGGTCGAGCCTCGATTAAGTGGAGTGACCAGTTTCAATACCTGGAAGCTCTGGAACTTCGCTCTGGAAGGGATCACCAGCTTTAGTTCGGCACCACTAAGGATATGGTCCTATCTAGGCGGCGCCATCTCGCTGCTGTCTTTCCTGTATGCGCTTTACCTGATTCTTAAAACCGTTGTTTTCGGAATTGACACGCCTGGCTATGCGTCACTGATGATCGCCATTCTTTTTGTGGGTGGCATCCAGTTGATCGGCATAGGTGTGCTGGGAGAGTACCTGGGCCGGATTTTCGTCGAGACGAAACGTCGTCCGGTCTACATTGTCCGTGAGGTCATTGGGCGTGGCTAAGCTGTATATCTCTTCCCGATACATGCAGGTGATGCAGTTCGCCGTTATCGGGGTGCTCAATACAGCCCTTCACGCCTCTGTCGTCATCGGGCTCGTCGAGCACATGGCGTTCAGGCCCGTGATAGCCAACGCGGTGGCGTTCTTTTTTGCGAATATCTTTTCCTACTGCCTGAACAGCCAGATTACCTTCAAGAGCACGCTCAGTTTTGGCGGATACCTCAGGTTTCTGTCTGTCTCGCTGGTGTCGCTGGCGGGTACGCTTCTGATCAGCGGGCTCGGTGAGCACTTTGGTATCGACTACCGGATCAGCCTCATCGGCGTGATTATTCTGGTGCCAGCCATCAGCTTTCTGGCCTTGAAATTCTGGGCGTTCTCGTCTGCAAAACCTGAATGAGCCAATGCTGGCAGACAACTGCCAGCATACTCTCCGATCAATTCGGCGCGATCAGTTTTCCGAAGGGCAATCGCTGGATAGCGAAAATAACCGCTGCGCTCAGCAGGAATGTCATCAACACTACGACGGGAATCGCCATCCAGGGATTTATGAACTGGAAGTCGAAACCTCTCAAATCCCACCAGAACATTACCATCACATGGATAAGGTAGACGCCGAAATTCACCTCGCCCAATTTCCGGAGCATACGGGACGGAAACCACTTTGACGCCGCAAATGCAATGGCCGTGGCGCGCAATACATAGAAAGCCGACACAGCGCCTGTGATCACGAAGGGCGAGGTGTAGGCATAAAACGCTTCGTTGGCGGCACCGACTTTTATCGAGTGCTTCCAAGTTAGAATTGCAATCAACGCGGCCGACAAGGCCCATACAAACGACGCCAGCAGAACTCTAGCAGCGCCAAACCGCGTCCAGCGATAAGCAAACCAGCCCATTACCAGATATCCGGCGTACAGTGGCATAAACCCCCAGTTCAGACCGAGATACTCTTTTCCCGTGAGGGCGTAAACAGTCGGAACCACGCTCGAGCCAACGAACCATGCGGTAATGGTTAGCACCTTTGACCCCTTGTCTGTAATTTTGCAGAAGCCAATCATTACGGGCAGAAACAGGTAAGCACCTAACAATGTATATAGGTACCAGAAATGCGGAACGACCGGAGCCCGAAGAATGGACTTCGTCCAATGCGGAAACTCAGTTCCGGTGTACCTGAACCAGTAAAGATAAGCAACGGACCACACAATCAAGGGCAAACCTACTCGCCACAACCGGTTACCGGTCTTGCGGGCGGTCGTTTCTTTACCCAGCAGCAACGCCCCTGTCACCATCAAGAACAAGGGTACGGAGAACCGAGATAGGCTCTCGTAGAAATTCACAGCCCACCAGTGGTTCGTCATTGACGCAAACCCTTTGGCAGACACATGTATTGAAATCACCATCAGTATTGCAACCAGCCTGATGAAATCCAGAGAGGGGTCTCTCACACTAGAGTACGGGCTGGTTGTTGGGTTGGTGTCTTTACTGATTGTCATTTTTATGTAACTTTTATCTTATTGAGCTGTTAAATAAAAAAACCGCAACGAAGTGCTTTGTTGCGAAATCTAGGTGCTTTATTGCTGGCCTGTACCTTGGCGTAGAAAGTTAAATCGTCAGGGCTTAATGCAATTGAAAAACTGGATATAGGCATCGTTTATGTTTTTCGTAATCGCACCACCCAGGAGAAAATCATCATAGGAAAACACTCCCGTCTTTTTCGTCATCGGCATCTCACAGATCCCCCACTCTTCGGCGATATGGAATCCGGTCTCCACCAATAGCCCTCTCAATTGGTCAGGTGTGTATTCAATCTTGTGGTCCGGGTGGATGAACGTGTTGCCTACTGTCGCAGCATGGATGCTGCTGATGTGCCCATTTGGTGTGTCCAGACAGAAACGGCCGCCTGACTTGAGGACTCGGAAGGCTTCTCGACACATGCTTTGGCCTTGAACAGGAGTGACATGCTCAATGCTCTGACCCGACCAGACCAAGTCAACACTCGCCGACTTAATACCTTTCAGGTCAGTCATGTCCTCATATCTCAGCACGACTTTCCCGCCAGTGTCCTGAAGGACAACCTGAAAATCCTTGTGACGCTCCTCAGTGGGTAAATCGATCAGAACAATTTTTGAGTAATCGTGCCTGTAACCCATGTGGTGAAGAGGCGCATTCGCCCCACCGAGATCAAGAATGATGTCTCCGGGTGGGAGGAGATGCTTCACCATTTTGAGCCGGGCGTTGTGCATCAGGTAAAGGTGGGTATCCATTGTACCCTGGCTAACGCTGTCAAATCCTTCCTTGGATAGAAGCAGAACAGTCAAGAGATCAATGTCGCGATCGAGGAAGGAAAAGCTGGACACTATTTCTGCGATTTCCGAGTCGGACTTTTTGTTCTTAAAAAGCTTGTAAAGATCACCCACCAACCCCTGACGCGTAGCCCAACTATCCATAGCACTGACTCTTCTTGTAGGAAAAATTTCGACATTTCTATCATCTCGCCGAAGCCGTGGCTATAGACCTAGAACGTTAATCAAGCGGATTGATGAAAAACGCATGCAAGCATTTTGCTTATCCAAATCTAGTCAGAGATAGCAGGGGAGGACGTCAATAGTTCGCTTGACCCCATAGATGTCACCTAGTCCCATGCAATCGCTGCATTGCGCACCGGTTTGTCGGATTCACCCACCTGAAATGCGTCCAGAAGCTTTGTACGGCCACACCCCGCCGTTGTACCATTGCGGCTTATCTACAGACGTTTTCACCCAACACGTGCTGTAACGGCACTAAACGGAGTTCAAAGGATTCGCATGAAAGCAATCGTTACCGGCATCACTGGTCAAGACGGCGCCTACCTGGCTGAACTGCTGCTTGCCAAGGGCTACACCGTCTACGGCACCTATCGTCGTACCAGTTCTGTCAATTTCTGGCGGATCGAAGAACTGGGTATCCAGAACAACCCTAATTTGCATCTGGTCGAGTACGACCTGACTGACCTGTCGGCCAGCATCCGTCTGCTGCAGACCACTGAAGCGACCGAGGTTTACAACCTGGCGGCTCAGAGCTTCGTAGGTGTTTCCTTCGATCAGCCTCTGACCACCGCGGAGATCACCGGCCTGGGTGCTGTGAACCTGCTGGAAGCCATCCGTATCGTTAACCCGAAGGCCCGCTTCTATCAAGCGTCGACCTCCGAGATGTTCGGTAAGGTTCAGGAAATTCCGCAGGTTGAAACCACCCCGTTCTACCCTCGCAGCCCTTATGGCGTCGCCAAGCTGTACGCACACTGGATGACCATCAACTATCGCGAGTCTTACGGGATCTTCGCGACCAGCGGCATCCTGTTCAACCACGAGTCGCCACTGCGCGGCCGTGAGTTCGTGACTCGCAAGATCACCGACACCGTTGCCAAGATCAAGCTGGGTCTGCAAGACACCCTTGAGTTGGGCAACATGGACGCCAAGCGTGATTGGGGCTTCGCCAAAGAGTACGTCGAAGGCATGTGGCGCATGCTGCAGGCTGATGAACCAGACACTTTCGTGCTGGCGACCAACCGCACTGAAACCGTCCGTGACTTCGTTACCATGGCATTCAAGGCCGTTGATATCACCATCAACTGGAGCGGCGAAGCGGAAGAAGAAAAAGGCACTTGCGCTGCCACTGGCAAGGTTCTGGTTGTTGTGAATCCGAAGTTCTACCGTCCAGCTGAAGTCGAGTTGCTTATCGGTAATCCAGTGAAAGCCAAAGAGGTTCTGGGCTGGGAGCCGAAGACGAATCTGGAAGAGCTGTGCCGCATGATGGTTGAAGCCGACCTGCGTCGGAATGAAAAAGGATTTTCGTTCTGATGAGTATTGCCGGTAAGCGCGCACTGATAACGGGTATTCAAGGTTTCACGGGGCGTTACATGGCCGCCGAGCTCGCAGCCCAAGGCTGTGAAGTGGTGGGTCTGGGTAGCCAACCGTCCGACGAAGCTAATTATCATCAAGCGGACCTCACCGACCTGGTGGGTCTGAGCAAGCTACTGGCAGACATTCAGCCGGATATCGTTGTTCATCTTGCCGCACTGGCGTTTGTCGGGCATGGGGCTGCGGAAGCGTTCTATCAGGTCAACCTGATTGGCACGCGCAACCTGCTGGAGGCCATCGCAAGCTGCGGCAAGGCGCCTGAGAGCGTCTTGCTGGCGAGCAGTGCGAACGTCTATGGGAATGCCTCGGAGGGGTTGCTCGATGAGAGCACCTTGCCAGCGCCTGCCAACGACTACGCGGTGAGCAAGCTGGCCATGGAATACATGGCAAGCTTGTGGTTCGGCAGGCTGCCGATCATCGTCACCCGCCCTTTCAATTACACGGGCGTGGGGCAAGCGGATAACTTCCTCCTTCCGAAGATCGTCAAACACTTCCGTGAGAAGGCGGACAAGATCGAGCTGGGCAACCTGGATGTATGGCGCGATTTCAGCGATGTCCGGTCACTGGTAGCTGCGTATCGAGGCCTGCTGGAGGCCAAGCCGTTTGGTCAGTTCGTCAACGTGAGTTCGGGCAAGACCCATTCACTGCGCGAAGTCATCGACATGTGCCGTAGCATCACTGGCCACGACTTGACGGTCGAGGTGAATCCTGCGTTCGTCCGGGCTAACGAGGTGAAGACCTTGTGCGGCGACAACAGTCGACTGAAGTCGCTGGTCCCAGGTTGGCAAACGCCGGAACTGAGTGAAACGCTCAGCTGGATGCTGGCTGAAGCGTGATCTCGCAAGATGAGCCCGGAGCGTTGCAAAACGCTTCGGGCTTTCTTTTACCTGCTGCACCTCAAATTGCTGCTCGATGCGTCTGGCGCTTTACGCGAGAACAGCGGACGTATCGTTTCGTCAGAGAATCCTGATGACCAAAGTTCTTCACTTTTTCAAAACCTACTTTCCGGAAACGCCCGGTGGCGGCATCGAGCAGGTCATCTTCCAGCTGTCCCAAGGCAGCGTGGCGCATGACATTGAGCCTCACGTGCTGTACCTGAGCGCGAACGGCTCGGCGCGTAACGAAACCGTCGGCAATCACGTCATCCACCGCTCAAAGCAGGACCTGTACATTGCGTCTACCGGGCTTTCACTGTCCGGCATTCGTGATTTCAAGGAGTTGGCTGCAGAAGCGGACATCGTGCATTACCACTTTCCGTGGCCATACATGGATGTGGCGCATTTTGCGACCCGACTGAAGAAACCATCGCTTGTTAGTTACCACTCGGACATCGTCAAACAGAAAACACTGCTCAAGTTGTACACCCCGCTGATGAATCGGTTCCTTGGTAGTGTGGACCGTATCGTGGCGTCATCACCCAATTACGCCTCCAGCAGCGAAGTGCTGACTCGCTTCAAGGACAAGGTCGAGATCATTCCTTACGGCCTGGATCGAGCGACCTACCCTGCTCCCTCCGCGTCGCGGCTGGCGCACTGGGAACAGCAGTTAGGTGAGCGGTTTTTCCTGTTTGTCGGCGCCCTTCGCTACTACAAAGGCCTCGACTTCCTGTTGGAGGCTGCCCACCAGACCGGTCTGCCGGTCGTCATCATGGGTGGAGGCTACGAAGAAGCGGCGCTCAAGGCGAAAGCCCGAACGCTGGGACTGACGAATGTCACCTTCCTGGGCGGCCTGCCGGATGAGGACAAGAACGCACTGCTCACCTTGTGCGAGGCGTTCGTGTTCCCCTCTCACTTACGTTCGGAGTCGTTCGGTATTTCACTTCTTGAGGGCGCGATGTACGGCAAGCCGATGATCTCCTGCGAGATCGGCAGCGGTACGACGTTCATCAATATCGCGAATGAAACCGGGCTGGTCGTGCCGCCCCGGGACTCGACGTCCCTGGCGGCAGCGATGACGACGCTGTGGAATGACAGAGCGCTCGCTGCCCAAATGGGGATGAAAGCCGCGCAGCGCTATGAAGAGGTGTTCACCGCCGAGAAGATGGTCGCGTCCTACGCAGCGCTTTATCAGGACATCCTGAGTAAGCATTGAAACGACTCACCACACCCGAGGCTTATGGCAGTGGGTGCACAGCTTTAAACTGTGGGACCCGATTCATTCTCAGGATGGCGGAGCAAACGATGAATGTTCATCGGCTGACCTACCGCATCGCGAATGAATTCGCTCCCACAGGTTTGTACCTATCCAGATAGCCGTCAAGGCTTCCGCTTCCTCGGCCCGGTATTGAATACCGGCACCTTCCTGACAGGCTTCGCTGCTGGTGCTTCAGCTGCCACTTCGCCACTGTCGACCCATTTGCCCAGGTTGCGTTTACCGCCACCGCCGCTGACTTTCGGTTTCTTCGGCTTTTTCGGTTTCTTGAGGATCTGGCCGGTTGCGTCGGTCGCCGGTACGCGGTGCTCGGGAATGAAGTCGGGCTCTTCGCGGCGTTGCAGCGTCTGCCGGGTCAGCACTTCAATGGCGCTGAGCAGTTCGACTTCATCGGCGCACACCAGTGAAATCGCTTCGCCGGTCTGACCCGCACGGCCGGTGCGGCCAATACGGTGGACGTAGTCTTCGGCGACGATCGGCAGGTCGAGGTTGACCACGGTCGGCAGGTCGTCGATGTCCAGACCGCGAGCGGCCACGTCGGTGGCCACCAGTATCTGCACTTCTCCGGCCTTGAACCTGTCGAGTGCACGCTGGCGCGTCGCTTGCGGTTTGTCGCCGTGGATGCCGTCGGCATTGATGCTCAGGCCTTGCAGGCGTTCGACGAGTTGATCGACGCCAACGCGGGTCTTGGCGAAGACCAGCACCTGGCTCCAGCGCTGTTTTTTCAGCAAGTGAATGAACAGCTCGCTTTTGCGCTTCTTGTCGACGGTCACGACCCACTGCTTGACCGAGGACGCCGCGACGTTGCGCGGGCTGACTTCGATGCTCAGCGGATTGTCGAGCATTTGCCCGGCCAACGCGCGGATCGAGTCGGAGAAGGTTGCGGAGAACAGCAGGGTCTGACGGCGCTTTGGCAGCGCAGCATAAATGTCGCGCAGCTCTTCGGAAAAACCGAGGTCGAGCATGCGGTCCGCTTCGTCGAGGATCAGGGTCTGAACCTGGGAGAACTTCACCGCGTTCTGGCGATAGAGGTCGAGCAGACGTCCCGGGGTTGCCACCAGCACGTCGACGCCACGGCGCAGTTTCATCATTTGCGGGTTGATGCTCACGCCGCCGTAGACCGCGTAGGTCGTCAGCGGCAGGTGTTCGGCGTACTGGCGGATCGCTTCGTGAACCTGCTCGGCCAGCTCGCGGGTCGGCACCAGCACCAGCGCACGCACCGAGTTGGCGGCCACTTTCGGGCCTTCCATGGTCAGGCGTTGCAGCAGCGGCAACGCGAAACCTGCGGTCTTGCCGGTGCCGGTCTGCGCGGCGGCCATGAGGTCGCGGCCTTCCAGCACAGGCGGAATCGCCTTGGCCTGAACGGGGGTGGGCGTCTGGTAGCCGAGCGCGTCAAGCGCGCGCAGCAAGGGTTCGATCAGGCCAAGAGAGGCGAATGTCATGTGTATACCGTTGAAAAAAGGTCGTGCGTTGCGCAATGGCGCGCAGTTTACCCGGTTTGCACCGGGTTCTGCTTGCGCCACTGTGGCAACCCGATCAACACCACGGCGCTGATGATCACCGCCATCGCCGCCGCCTCGGCCGGGCCGATGTGCTCGTCGGCGAACAGCATGCCCAACAGAACGGCCACCGCAGGGTTGACGTAGGCGTAACTGGTGGCCGCAGCGGGCCGCACGTTTTTCAGCAAGTACATATAAGAGCTGAACGCGACGATGGAGCCGAACACCACGAGATACGCCATCACCAGCCAGCCGGATGTACCGGGCGATTGGGTCATGCGCTCACCGCTGACGTAGCTGCCGATCAGCATCATGGCCCCGGCGACCAACATCTCGCAGGCGCTGGCCATCGGCCCGGCGGGCAAGGGCAGATAGCGACTCCACACCGACCCGAACGACCACGTGGCGGCGGCGAAGATCACCAAAGCAGCGCCCATCGGGCTGGCTTGCAGGTTCGATCCCAGGTTGAGCAGCGCGATACCGATCAGACCCAGCACGATCCCCGCCCATTCCAGCCGTGTGTTGCGATGACCCCAGATCAGGCCAAACAGCAATGTGAACAACGGCACCACGGCCACCGCCAAGGCCGCGACACCGGAGGCCACACCGGCATGTTCGGCCAGGGTCACGGCGCCGTTACCGCAGGCCAGCAACAGAAAGCCGATCATTCCCGCGGCCTTCCATTGCTTCCAGGTCGGCATCGGCGCACCGCGAAAACGCATGAACGCGAACAGGATCGACCCGGCAATGGTGAAGCGAACACCGGCCATCATCAGTGGTGGCCAGGTTTCGATACCGATACGAATGGCCAGGTACGTCGAACCCCAGATCACGTAAAGCGCGAAAAAGGCGCCAATGAGCAGCAAGGGAAAACGGCGGGAAGCAGGCATGAAGGGCTCGAGGGCTAGGAATTTATTATTGAAATGATTCTAAAAATGTTGGCCCGGACAATGTCAGTAACAACTGAGGTTTATTCGACCCGTACACTTTTACAAATAGTTGCAGCGTGTGAGTCAGCGTCCGCGATGCTTGATGATCGCTTCGGCCATTTTCTTCGCCGGGACTTTTTGCAGCGTGCACAGCAGCTGATGGGAAACACCGGCGATGCCGTGGGTGTTGCGCAGCTCATGACTCAAGTGCGCTGTCAGGTTGGCGGCCATCTCGGCATCGGCCATGGCCCGGTGAGCTTTGCCGGTGTGCGGCAGGCCAGCCCAGCTCGTCAGCGTGCCGAGCTTGTGGTTTGGTGCGCCGGGCATCAAGCGTCGAGCCAGCAGCATCGAGCAGGCAAAGCTTTGCTCGCGATTGCGTTTGATGCATGAGAGTTCGAAATCCCAGAACTTCTGGTCGAACGAGGCGTTGTGCGCGACCAAAGGCGTCAAGCCGACGAATTCGGCGACTTCATTCATGACGCGCTCGGCCGGTGGTGCCGTGCGCAGCATGCCGTTGGTGATACCGGTCAGGGACTCGATGAACGACGGGATACGCACGCCGGCATTCATCAGGCTCTGATAACGCTCGACGATAACGCCCTGCTCCATGATCACCACGGCAATCTCGGTCGCCCGGCAACTGCTGCTTGGGGAGATGCCCGTGGTTTCAAAGTCGATGACGGCGATGCGTTCAAGCATTTTTACAACCTTAAATATGTGTTGATCCACAGACTGTAGGAGCGTGGCTTGTCTCTGGGCCGCATCCGGACGATCTGCCGGGCACCGGCAGCAAAACCTGAAAACTCGTTATGCCTGATACACCAGCTGTACCGGCCTTACGGCTGCTGCGCAGCCGATCGCGGGACAAGCCTCGCTCCTACAGTTCGATGTTCAGCTTTTGAGCAGCAACCCGCCCTCGATCGGCACATACCGACTGGCCGCGCGGATCAGGGAATTGGCGGTCAGGCCCGGCACGCCGTAGGCCACGGCTTCGACGCCATGCCTACTGATGATGCGCTCGAGCAACAGGTCGAAATCCCCGTCGCCGGAGGCCAGCACGACCTCGTCGACGGTCGGCGCGACGTCCATGATGTCGATGGTGATCCCCACGTCCCAGTCGCCTTTGGCTGAACCATCGCTGCGCTGGATGTAGGGTTTGAGTTTGACGGTGAAGCCGAGATTGCGAAGGATCTGCTGGAATTGCTGCTGCTTGCTGTCGCCACGGTCGATGGCGTACGCATAAGCCTCGACGATTTGGCCGCGCTGGCTGATGTCCGCCCACAGTGCGGCATAGTTGAAGTGGCAACCATGAGCCTGACGCACGGTGTAATACAGGTTCTGTACGTCGGCAAACACCGCGATTCTTCTCACCCGATCTCCTCGATGCGCTGACAAGCGACGATGGTCCGACAGCCGGACCGGCGCTCAGTATGCCAGTTTGAGGAGGGGATTGAAGACTTCAGTATTAAACGGGGAGTACACATCAACGCAGAATTGAGCTGCGAACCAAAACCTGTGGGAGCGAATTCATTCGCGATACGCCAGGCCCGGCAACACAACTGCGGCGCCTGAAATATTTTTCGCGAATGAATTCGCTCCCACAGTGGTCCGCGTACGGTCAGGCAGACCGCATTGATCTTTCCCACGCTCTGCGTGGTAACGCATCCTGTGACGGTTCCCGTCACCCAAGATGGACGCGGAGCGTCCGGCAAGCCGTTCCCACGCGGAGCGCGGGAACGATCAAACCGTGGTCCGCGTACGGTCAGGCAGACCGCATGCGGTTTGGATCATTAGTCAGACGTAAGAATCGTCGTCATCGCCGCCAAACAGGCCGCCGCTGTCGTCGTTACCGTAATCGGTGTCCGCAAAGCTGCCCGCGTCATTGCCCCAGCCATCGTTGCTGGTCACGCGTTGCTGATCGTCACCCCAACCGCCGCTGTTGCCATTGCCGAAATCGCTCTCGGCCGCAGGCTGTGCAGGTGGCTGCTCGATGATCTCGACAATTTCCTGAGGCTGGCTGTTGTGGTGAAACAGGCTGCTGATGCCTTCAGCCAGCATCACACCACCGGCCACGCCGGCTGCGGTTTTCAGCGCGCCGCCCAGAAAACCGCTGCCGATTGGCGCAGCAGGAGCCTGTTGTTGCGGCTGGGCGTAGTTGCCCTGCGCAGGCGCGTTATACGGCGGAGGGCTGGCAGGACCACTGTCACGCCAACCGCCTGCAGACGGCTGCGGGCTGGACGGACGGGAGAACGATGACGCTGGCTGTTGCGCCTGTGGCTCGCGGGAACCGCCGCCGAAGATGCTCGACAGAAACCCGCCGCTGCTTTGAGCAGGCGGTGGTGTCTGCGCCCTGGCACGCTGGAGTTCGGCCTGCAATTGCTGGATTTGCTCGTCGCGTTGACGGTTTTGCGCTTCCATCTGTTTGAGCGCAACTTCCTGAACCAGGATCGCCTGCGCCATGTAATAAGGTGCGGTAGGCTGCCGGGTCAGGTGCTCCTTGATCAGCGCCTCGGCCTGGGCGTCTCGGGGGGCCGAATCGGTTTCTGCTTGCTTGAGTTTGGTAAACAAGCCGTCGATCAGGGTTTGCTCTTCGCTGTTCATGGCGACCTCGTTAGATTGCCGTAGGAATTCTGTGACTGACCACAGTGTCAGACATAAACAGTAATGGGGCGTTTCAAGGGCGTTTCAATAGGATGTAAAAAAAGTTAAGAACCCTTGAAGGCGTGTGTCACGTTGGCCCGCTCACCGGCTCTACGTTAAAGTGTCGGCCTGCTTTTTCCCTGTGAAGCTTTCATGAATCCTCTGACCATCGTTCAAGACTCGCTGTACTTCTTCCGGCGTAATTTCGCCAGCATTCTGACGTTGTGCCTGCCGCTGGTGATCCTTGAGGCACTGAGCAAACAGGTGCTGGGCAGCGCGGTGGGCGATGGATCGGCGAGCTGGCAATTGCTGATCGGCCTGCTGTTCTACCCGCTGTACACCGGCGCGCTGATTCTGTTTCTGGACGCGAAAAGCCGGGGCGAAGAACCTGCCAAACGCAACCTGCTGGCGGCGACGCTGCGCATGTGGCCCACCTTCGCCGTGCTGACAGCCTTGAGCACCCTGCTGATCATGGCGGGCCTGTCGCTGTTCATCGTTCCGGGCGTCTGGGTGATGATCAAGCTGGTGTTCTCCGAATACCTGCTGGTGCTGCGCGGCCTCGGTCCGCTGGAGGCGATGCGTGAAAGCTTCAAGATGAGCAAGGGCCACGTGGTGCGGATTCTGGTCTGTGTGCTGTTCGTCTACATTCCGCTGTCGGTGCTAGAAGGGTTGAGCTTCTACGTACTGCCCGATCAGCGAAGCCCGCTGCTGTCGCTGATCGTCGACAGCGTTTCCAGCTTCCTGCAGCTGTTCATCAGCGTGGTGATGTTCCGGCTGTTCATGCTGATCGACGAGCCCGCGCAGCCGGCCTGAGGAACGCCGATGTCCCGGTTACTGCGCGCTGCCCTCTTCCTTGCCCTGTTTGCGGTGTTCATGGGCGGCTTGATCTACGAAGTGACCTGGCATCCCGCCCGGCACGAGCGCATGCCTGTCAGTTGCAATGCAAAAGACGTGGCACCGCCGACGCTGGTACCCGGACAGGCGCTCAAGGTGATGACCTGGAACATCCAGTACCTGGCGGGCAAACGCTACGTGTTCTGGTACGACATGGCGGACGGCAGCGGCCCGGACGAACGCCCGACGCCGGAAGACATCGCCTACAACCTCGACGAAGTCGCGCGGGTGCTTCGTGACGAACAGCCGGACATCGTGCTGTTGCAGGAAGTGGATGACGGCGCCAAGAACACCGACTACGTGAACCAACTGGCGCTGCTGCAAGAACGGGTGACAGACCTTTACCCGTGCAGCACCGAGGCGTTCTACTGGAAATCCGATTTCGTGCCCGACAGCCACATTTACGGCAGCGTCGGCACCAAGCTGGCCACGTTGAGCCGCTATCAAATGGACAAGGCCGAACGCCTGCAACTGCCTTCGCCGGACGGCAACCTGATCGGGCGACAGTTCGACCCCAAACGCGCGCTGCTGGTGAGTTACCTGCCAATGAACAATGGCCAGCATCTGGCAGTGGTGAATACCCATTTGGGTGAGTTCAAGCCAGGCGACGACACTGTGCAGCGTCAGGTCGCTGCCACGACTCAGTTGCTGAATGCGTTCGAACAGGCAGGTACGCCATGGATCAGCGGCGGCGACTTCAACCTGCTGCCCCAAGGTCAGTATCAACGTCTGCCGGCCGGGCAGCGCGAGCATTACGCGCCCGACAGCGAGCTGCACGCCCTGTGGGACAAATACCCGATGATCCCGAGCAATGAAGACGTCAACGGAGACGAACCCCGCGAGTGGTACACCCGTTTCCCCAACGACCCACGGGTAAGCGGGCCTGATCGCACGCAGGATTACCTCTTCTACAGCCCGACGCTCAAGCGCGTGGATGCACAGGTTCGTCAGGCAGACACCTTGCTGATTTCCGATCACCTGCCGGTGATCGCACGGTTCCTTCTGCCGGCTGGTCAATAAGCTCAGTGAAGCCAATCCCCTGTGGGAGCGAATTCATTCGCGAAAAAACGTCTGGACGATAGTGATGTATCGCCTGTGCGCCCTCATTGCGAATGAATTCGCTCCTACAGTCTGATCCCGCAGGGCTGACGGTCGTGTATCACTTCCTCGGTTTCACGCGCGCGGTCGGCTCGGCAATCAGCGGATCATCAGGCCAGTAATGCTTTGGATAACGCCCTTTAAGGTCTTTCTTGACCTCGGCATAGGTGCTGCGCCAGAAGTTGGCCAGATCCTGCGTCACCTGCACCGGGCGCCGTGCGGGAGACAGCAGGTGCAGTTTGACGATCTGTCGGCCGTTGGCGATGCGCGGGGTGTCGGACAGGCCGAACAGCTCCTGCAACCTGACCGCCAGGATCGGCGGGTATTCGCTGTAGTCCAGACGCACTGACGAGCCAGACGGTACGCTCAAATGATGCGGGGCCTGTTCGTCAAGACGTTGCGGCAACGGCCAGGGCAACAGGTTATGCAGGATCGATGACAGGTCCAGATTGCCGAAATGACTTAGCCGCGTGACCTTCCCCAGATACGGCAGCAACCAATGCTCGAGCCTCTCAAGCAGAGCATCGTTGCTGACGTCCGGCCATTCGCTGCTGCCCTGCTTTTCCAAGTCCAGGTGACGCAGCAGCCCTACCCTTGCCTGCCACTGACGCAACTCTGGCGTCCATGGCAGAAGCTCCAGCCCTTTGCGCCGTACCAGCGCCAGCAGCGCCTGACCTCTGGCAGAATCGTCCAGGCCGGTCAGCGGCTCACGACTGATGATCAACTCGCCCGCCTTGCGCTGCCGCTCGGCGCGGAACACACCTTCGCGCTCGTCCCAATCCAGCTGATCAAACGAAGTGACCTGCTCAGACAGCACTGAATCGAACAGCGCAGGATCGAACTCGGCCGCCAGGTAAATACGCTCTTCTTTCTGCCCCTGACGGCTGCCCAGGTCCGCAATCACCAGCCAAGGCTCTTTCATCAACGCATCGGGCTCCGAGAACAACGCCGCCCGCCCGTTGGCCAGGCGATATTCGGCGCCGCCTGCCCGACGCTGTTGCGCCACCCGGTCGGGGTACGCCAGCGCCAGCAAGGCGCCGAGCCAGCGAGGATGATCGGGATCGGTGACGGGCGTTTTCGGGGCACCTCTGAGGTAACCGCGATACTGCCTCGACAGCTGTTTCGCCCGCTGCACGCCACCTTGCGCACCTCGGGCCGCCCGTTCTGTCCCGGCAAGCAGCGTCAGGCGGCTGTGCAGATCGGCACCCGCGCCACGCAGGATGTCGCGCTCACCCAGTAACGCGGCGACGTCGCACGCCAACGGCCCGAGGCCCAGTTCCTGCCCGCGAAGCAACAAATGCCCGATGCGGGGATGAGCAGGCACTTCTGCCATCGACTGGCCGTGGGACGTGAGTTTCCAGTCTTCACCCGGCTTGCGGCTGAGGGCGCCGAGGCGACCGAGTAGATCCTGCGCCTGCGCATACGCCGCTGCCGGCGGCACGTCCAGCCAGACCAGTTGCGCAGGCTCAACGCCCCAGCGCGCCAGTTGCAGCGCCAGTCCCGCGAGGTCGGCCTGGAGGATTTCCGCCGCACCGTAGGCCGCCAGCTGTTCATGCTGCGCTTCAGACCACAGTCGATAACACACGCCCGGCTCAAGACGACCTGCACGGCCTGCCCGTTGAGTCGCGCTGGCCTTGGAGATGCGTTGCGTGTCGAGTCGCGTCATGCCACTGCCCGGATCGAAACGCGGCACACGCGCCAGGCCGGCATCGATCACGACGCGCACGCCGTCGATGGTTAAACTGGTTTCGGCGATGTTGGTCGCCAGCACCACCTTGCGTTTGCCGCTGGGCGCCGGTTCGATCGCCGCGCGCTGCGCGCTCAGGTCCAGCTCGCCATGCAGCGGGCAGAGCATGACATCGCTACGCTCGCCCAGCGCGTCGGCCAATTGCTGATTGACCCGGCGAATCTCCGCCTGCCCCGGCAGGAACACCAGCACACTGCCGGATTCATTGCCCAGCGCATCAAGCACCGTTTGCACCACGCGCGCTTCGATGAACTCGCCAGGCTGGAAGGGACGGCCCCACTGCATCGTTACCGGAAACATCCTCCCTTCGCTGCTGACCACCGGCGCATCGTCGAGCAGGCTCGACAGCCGTTCGCCCTCCAGCGTCGCGGACATCAGCAGAATTTTCAGCGGCTGCTCATCCCTGAACAGCGCACGGCCATTGAGACTCAAGGCCAGTGCCAGGTCCGCGTCCAGACTGCGTTCGTGAAATTCATCGAAAATGAGCAACCCGACGCCTTCCAGCGACGGGTCTTCCTGCAGGCGGCGCGTCAGAATGCCTTCGGTCACGACTTCGATGCGGGTGTTGGGCCCGACCTTGCTGTCGAGGCGAATCCGGTAACCCACGGTTTCACCGACCTTCTCGCCCAACTCTGACGCCAGCCGCTCCGCCGCCGCACGCGCCGCAAGCCGCCGAGGTTCGAGCATGAGAATGGTGTGTCCCGCCAGCCACGCTTCGTTCAACAGCGCCAACGGCACGCGCGTGGTCTTGCCCGCGCCGGGCGGCGCTTCGAGGACAGCTTCGTCACGGTCGGCAAGGGCCTGGTGCAACGCAGGCAGGACGGAATCAATGGGCAGAGAAATCATGAGGGCTCCCGAAACAGACCGCGATTATACGGACGCACGTCCCGGATTGTTTACCCGGACACAGAACCGTCTCCTGGGTTGGATAGTCTTATTGATTAGGCATTTGCCTTGTATAGTTACGACTTCCTCTGAGGAGATCTCCATGCGCATACCTTCCCGTTTGATCGGCGGTGTTCTGATTGCCAGCCTTCTGGCCCAACTCACCGCCTGCGGCAGTATTTTTTACCCTGATCGCCGCGGTCAGATCCAAGGCAGCGGCAGAATGGACCCTGCCATCGTGGTGCTCGACGCCATCGGCCTGCTGTTCTACATCATTCCCGGCGTGATCGCGTTTGCGGTCGACTTCGCCACCGGCGCCATCTACTTGCCGAGCGGTAAACAGGCGCAGATCGATCCACAAAAACTGCAGCCTGCGGTGCGCGCTGACGGCACGGTGGACAACGCCAAACTGCAAGCCATCATCCAGACTGAGCTGGGCCGTACGTTGCCACTGGACGATCCACGCCTGATTCAGCACAAAGGCAGCACCGAGCAACTCGCGTCGCTGGGCCTGATACCGTCGGCCTGATGTTTCAATGTTGTCATTTAAGGAAGCGCCATGAGCAGCAGCCCTGAACACGCCCGGTTATTGCGTCTGGCGACGCGGGCATCGCTGGCCGTCGCCAGCATTCTGATCGTCGCCAAGGCTGTGGCCTGGTGGCTGAGCGGCTCGGTCAGCCTGCTCGCGGGCCTGACGGACTCGCTGCTCGATGGCGCGGCTTCGTTTCTCAATCTGTTGGCTGTGCATTACGCGCTACGCCCCGCCGATGATGACCATCGTTACGGGCACGGCAAGGCCGAAGCGCTGTCCGGCATGGCTCAGGCGCTGTTCATTGCCGTAAGCGCCTTCCTGATCGGCTTTCAGGCCATTGAACGCATCCAGCATCCGCAACCGTTGGGCGCGCCCGGTCTAGGTATTCTGGTGATGGTGCTGTCGATCGCTCTCACGGTGATGCTGCTGATGTTCCAGCACAAGGTCGTGAAGGAAACCGGCTCTGCGGCCATCCGCGCCGACTCATTGCATTACCGCTCCGACCTGCTGCTTAACGCCAGCATCATGGTTGCGCTGGGTCTGGCGTATTTCGGCTATGACCAGCTGGATGCGTATTTCGGCCTGGTCATCGCGGTGTACATCCTCTGGAGCGCGATCTCGATTGCACGGGAAACCGTCTCGGTGCTGATGGACACCGAGCTTGAGCCCAGCGTCAGCGCTCGCATGCTGGAGTTGGCACAGAACGTACCGGGCGTGCTCGGTGCTCATGATCTGCGCACCCGAATCTCGGGCAACCACTGGTTCGTGCAGTTGCACCTAGAGCTGCCCGGCGAGTTGACGCTCTCCGTGGCGCACGATCTGTGCGAGCAGGTTGAACGGGCGATCATTGCTGAATTCCCAAAGGCCGAAGTGCTGGTGCACGCCGACCCTCAGGAAGTGGTGAACAGGGCGAGCAGTCCAATCTTGAGCTAAACAGCTGTTTAGCCAAGGACAGTCGCCGATTTCACTGCGGACAAATGACCTGTGGGAGCGAGCCTGGTCTGGGCGGCATTACGACGAATGCGGTGGATCGTCGACATTGATGGTGAATGAACCACCGCGTTCGCGGCCCTCGTAACCTCGGACTGCTCCTACAGGGACCGCGGGTTTGCGAGAATCGGCGGAGAACGCGTGACCTGTGGGAGCGAGCTTGCTCGCGAATAGGGGGTGTCAGTCGACGTTAATACAACTGACCCATCGCGTTCGCGGCCCTCGTAACCTCGGACTGCTCCTACAGGGATCGCGGGGTTGCAAGAATCGGCGGCGAACGCGTGACCTGTGGGAGCGAGCTTGGTCTGGGCGACATTCCGACGAATAGGGGGTGTCAGTCGACGTTAATGCAACTGACCCATCGCGTTCGTCCGAGTGCGGCCCAGGCCCTCGTAACCTCGGACTGCTCCTACAGGGATCGCGGGGTTGCAAGAATCGGCGGCGAACGCGTGACCTGTGGGAGCGAGCTTGCTCGCGAAAGCGGCTGTGCGTCCGACATATTTTCGGAGTCGGAGCCACCACATTCACGACCACGCTCGCTCCCACAATTTCAAGCGAGCGACACAGTCCTACTGCTGAACACTGTACCCGCGGCTCGCATAACATCCGGCCATGGCCTGGCGGTAAATGCCGACGACTTCGGGCGCGGGTTGATAGCTCGCACTCGCCGGATCGAAGTTGCTTTGCTGCACCGCATAGCGATAACAGTCATAGTGATCCTGCTCGACCTGCTGCTGCGTCTGGCCATTGGCCGGATACGCCACCACGTCGAACGGGTCGGCGGGCTGCTGAGGCGGTTGCGGCAGGGTTTCCGGGCTGTACACCGGTTCGACGCCCTGCGGTGGTTCGGCAACCACGTATTCCTGAGTGCTTTGCTCGTAGGTGTAATAGGTGCCGGCGGCGAGGAAGAACAGCGCGCTGCCTAACCAGACCTGCTGTGCATAGTCAGGCAGATAACGCACCCGAACCCCGCGCGGTGGAGCGACCACGACATAGCGCGGCCCCTGCGGGCGATACCAGTAGCCACCCGAGTAGAAGTAGTCATTCCCGCGATACGGAACGCGGGAATAGCCACCGGGCATACGGTCTATTTCATAACCTGGGCGATAGCGCGGTCCGCCGCCCCAACCGTCACCATGACCACCCGGCCGACCGGCCTGCCAATTTCCATGGGGTTGCTGGTCACGCGGGAGGTCTCGGTAAAACCCCTGGCGTGGTTGTTCGGTCTGGCGCACGGTGTCGGGCCGACTCTGGATCGGCAGGTTGCCCTGACGGTCCTGTAACTGGCGCTGCTGCAACCGCTGTTGCTGCTGGCGTTGTTGTTGCTGAAGCTGCTCCTGGCGCTGCTGCTGTTGCATCTGCTGCTGTTGCTGCTGATTGCGCTCGCGCTCCTGCTGCTGACGCTGCTGATCGAAGCGCTGCTGCTGGTTCTGCTGAATCTGCCGCTGCTGATTGAGTTGTTCCTGCTGGCGTTGTTGCTGGTATTGCTGCTGTTGCTGCTGGCGTTGTTGCTGCTGCCCTTGGTCGTACTGCATTTTTTGCTGTTGCTGAGTCTGCTGCTGGCGCTGCACCTCAAAGCCGCGTTGCTGCTGGCGTTGCTGCTCATTGTGTTGCTGTTGCTGGTTGTTATCGTCGGCCAGCACCTGAGCACTGATGCTCAAGGCCAAAAGACTGACACCTGTCAAACGCCAGATGCGCATGTTCATGCTTTCCTCACTGCGGCGCGGATACCTGTTAATAGGACTGCATTCTGGGTGCGCCGTTCGCCGCACTCTATCAGCGCGCCGAAGGAAACTGTAGGCGTGAGCGTGGTTGCGATGGGGCAGCTCTGTGCCGAACTCACCGCTACAAATCGCGGGCATAAAAAAAGAGGGCCCATGGGCCCTCTCTTGAATGCTTCGTCCTGGCTCGACGCTTTTGACGCCGGCTCACCTCGCATCGTCTTCTGGACAGTGCGTAGCCCGGTGGCCTGGTCAACCCTGTTGGGCTGGAGGCCGCGGCTGGCCTGATTCGGCGGGCCGCGCTGGACGCTGTGTCCGGGCAGTGATTCTGGTTAAAAGAATAGGCTTTGACGGACGACAGAGGATTGCGAATGTTGCTGACGAAAACACCACTTGCGCAATTTTTACCCTCGGATCAATAATTCAGCGCAATCGATCCTATAAAGGTGTCAATCGTGAGCAAGCTCGATAGATATGACCTGAGCATTTTGGCGGAGCTGCAACGCGACGCGCGCATTTCCAATCAGGAGCTGGCCGAACGCATCGGCCTGTCCCCCTCGCCCTGTTCACGTCGAGTCAAACAACTGGAAGACGACGGCTATATCGTGCGCCAGGTCGCGCTCCTTGATCGCAAAAAACTGGGCCTGAGCCTGACGGCGTATGTGTTGATCGGCATGGACCGTCACACGCCCGACCGCTTCGAGAACTTCGAACAGCACATCCGCAACCTGCCGCAAGTGCTGGAGTGCAGCCTGGTCACCGGCATCGATGCCGACTATCAGCTGAAGGTCGTGGTGCCGGACATGGATCACTATCAGAAATTTCTGCTCGGCCATCTGACCCGTATCGATGGCGTGACCAGCGTTCGCTCGAGCTTCGTGCTCAATCAGGTTCTGGCCAGCACCGAACTGCCGTTGGTGCACCTGCGCAGCTGACGTGCAATCAGACAGCCCTATAATCGCCAGTCATACCGACTCACCGGAGGCGCCCGATGGAACCCGAAGTGTTCGAAGAATGGATGATGACCATTCTGGTGACCGTACTGATCGGCTTCATGTGTTTCATCGTCTGGGACCTGGCGAAGAAATCCAAAGCCGGACGGTTTGGCACGATGATCCTCTTCGGCGTTCTCGGCCTTGGGGTGCTGGCGTTCGTGATCAAGAGCGTGGTGATTGCCTACCTTGAGCAGCACCCATAAACCTCAGGCCAACTGAACATTCCTGTGGGACCGAATTCATTCGGGAGAGGCCGGTACATCCAATACACAATCATCGCCCGCCCCGCCGTCTCGCGAATGAATTCGCTCCCACAGTGGATCGCGCTCAGCAGTAAAACGTGTGACCGCTTCATTCCATGCAGTCAGAGTTTCGCTGGCACTTCCTTCCACTGACCTTGATCCAGCCCCTCGATGCTCCACTCGCCAATGCGCACCCGCACCAGCCTCAACGTCGGCAATCCAACGGCAGCGGTCATTCGGCGCACCTGCCGGTTGCGGCCTTCCTTGATGATCAACTCCAGCCAACTGGTCGGCACGCTCTTGCGAAACCGGACCGGAGGGTTACGCGGCCATAACTCGGGTTCATCCAGTTGCCGCGCCTGCGCGGGCAACGTCGGGCCGTCGTTCAGTTCGACGCCATCGCGCAGCTGTTGCAACTGCACCTCCGACGGCTCGCCTTCTACTTGCACCCAGTAAGTCTTGGCCAGCTTGTGCTTCGGGTCGGCAATGCGCGCCTGCAATTGGCCGTCGTTGGTCAGCAGCAACAGGCCTTCGCTGTCGCGATCCAGGCGGCCTGCCGGGTAAATCCCGGGTATGTCGATGAAATCCTTGAGCGTGGCCCGACCTTCTCCATCGCTGAACTGGGTCAGGACATCGAACGGCTTGTTGAACAGGACCAATCGCGGTTCGGCGGGAGGCGCCTTGGCGACACGACGGGGTGCGGCAGAGGCATTGGGCGCGGGACGGCGCGAGGCGGGGCGTTGAGTGCGAGGCATGTGGGCTCAGACTGACGGAGGTAAGCGAAAACAGAAAGGGCCACTTTAGTGGCCCTTTCGCTAAACGCCTAGCCGATTAACGGAACGGCGGCTCGTCGAAGCTGCGCAGTTTGCGCGAGTGCAACGAGTTCAGCTGCGTGCGCATCAGGTCCAGCGCCGCAATGCCGATCTTCAGGTGCTGAGTGACCGCGCGTTCATAGAAGGCGTTGGCCGAACCCGGCAGCTTGATTTCGCTGTGCAGCGGCTTGTCCGACACGCAAAGCAGCGTCCCGTAAGGCACCCGCAGGCGATAGCCCTGAGCGGCGATGGTGCCGCTTTCCATGTCCACGGCGACCGCCCGGGACAGGTTGATCAGCGGTCGCTCCTGCGCCCAGCGCAGTTCCCAGTTGCGGTCGTCGTACGTCAGCACGGTGCCGGTGCGCAGGCGTTTCTTCAGGTCGTCGCCACGTTCGCCGGTGATCTGTGCCGCAGACTCCTGCAACGCCAACTGCACTTCCGCCAACGCCGGGATCGGGATGTTTGGCGGCAACACACGGTCAAGAATGCCGTCGCGGCGCATGTAGGCGTGGGCCAGCACGTAGTCGCCAATGGTCTGCGACTGACGCAGGCCACCGCAGTGACCGATCATCAGCCAGCAGTGTGGACGCAGGACGGCCAGGTGGTCGGTGATGTTCTTGGCGTTGGACGGGCCGACACCGATGTTGACCAGCGTCACGCCGTGACCGTCTTCGGCAATCAGGTGGTAGGCCGGCATCTGATAGCGGTGCCAGACCACACTCGAAACGATGGCCTGGGCCTCGCCGTAATCCATGCTCTTGTCGACGACGACGTTGCCCGGCAGCACCATTTTCACGAAGCGCGGATCGTCGCGCAGTTTCTCAAGCCCGTGAACGATGAACTGGTCGACGTAGCGGTGATAGTTGGTCAGCAGAATCCACGGCTGAACATGACGCCAGTCACTGCCGGTGTAATGCACAAGACGACGCAGCGAGAAGTCGACACGGGCGGCGTCGAAGAGCGCCAGCGGCAGTGGATCGGTGTTGGCCCAATCGTACAAGCCGTCAGCGATGCCGTCGGTGGCGGCGGACAGGTCGGTGCTCGGGAACACCCGCGCCAGCGTCGCGGCGGTCACGCCTGTGCCTGCGAGCTCGTCGCCCTGCTCGACCACATACGGATAAGGAATGTTCTGCTCGCTGACCCCGACTTCCACCGTCACGGTGAAGTCATTCATCAGCGGCACGAGCTGTTCGATCAGGTACTTGCGGAAGGCTGCCGGGTGGGTCACGGTGACGCTGTAGGTGCCTGGCAGTTGAACCTTGGCGTACGCGCGCGTGGTGAGCGGCACTTCGCCCTGACAGTGGTAGGTCAGGCGTAATTCTGGATAGCGGAACAGCTTGCGCTCGGCGGCGTCGGGCTCGACGCGGTCCTTGAGATAACGCTTGAGCGCCTGGCTCAAGGCCGTGGTTGCACGTCCGTGCAGCTCGGCAAGCCGATCCACAGCTTGCTCGGCGGTTTCTACGACAATAAAAGCTTCAGTCACGATGCGCATCCTTCTGATCTTGCAAGGCTCCATCTTGCCTGCAACGGAAGGGGAAGGCACGAGTTGTGTCAGGAACACTGCTTCGCGACCGTCGTAACCTCCGATGGCTCCTACAGGGACTTACACCCGCCGCACGATCACCGGCCGACCGAAAAAACCTGTGTAGGCGCGTGGCTTGTCCCGCGATCTGGCGGGAACCGCCAGCAATGGCTGCAAACTCAATAGTCCTGACACCACCATGGCGTAGGTTTACGACCGCTGCGCAGCCGATCGCGGGACAGATTGGAGCGCCACCCCGGCGGCTCCTACGCCCTCCGGGCACAAGCAGATTTCCTACATTCTCAGATCAACGTTTCAGACTTGCGGCGACGACCTGGCCACCAATGCCTCGACATCCACCCCTCGCGGCAGCGCGCCGTATACCCGTCCCGGTTGCTCGATACGCCCGGCAATAAAACCGTCGCTGACCACCGAATTTCCCGCTTCCAACAGCAGTTTGGCCTCCAGCCCGACGGCGATGTCTTCGGTCAACTGTCGCGCGCGGTACTGGATGTCGGAGGTGTCCTTGAACGCCGTTTTCAACTGCTCGATGTGCGTCGCAAGGCGTCTGTCCCCGTGACCATCGCCCAGTTCGTCGAACAGCGCGTCGAGCACGCCCGGCTCTTTGGACAAGGCCCGCAGCACGTCCAGGCACTGCACGTTGCCAGAACCTTCCCATGTCGAGTTGACCGGCGCTTCTCTATACAGACGCGGCAAAATGGTGTCTTCGACATACCCCGCCCCGCCCATGCATTCAGCCGCTTCGTTGATCATCGCGGGCGCGCGTTTGCAGATCCAGTATTTGCCCACCGCCGTCACCAGCCGGGCGAACCGCGCTTCATGCGCATCGTCCAGACGCTCCAGCGAGCGCCCCATGCGCAAGCTCAGCGCCAACGCCGCTTCGCTTTCCAGCGCCAGGTCGGCCAGGACGTTCTGCATCAACGGCTGCTCGCTGAGCAGACGACCGCTGACGCTTCGGTGCGCGCAATGGTGCGCGGCTTGAGTCAGCGCCTGGCGCATCAAGGCGCTGGAGCCGGTCATGCAATCGAAGCGGGTCATGGCGACCATCTCGATGATGGTGGGCACGCCGCGCCCTTCCTCACCGACCATCCACGCCAGCGCGCCACGAAACTCGACTTCACTGGAGGCGTTGGACCAGTTGCCCAGCTTGTTCTTCAAACGCTGAATGTAAAACTCGTTACGGGTGTCGTCCGGGCGATGGCGCGGCAGCAGGAAACAGGTCAGCCCTTTGTCAGTCTGCGCCAGCGTGAGGAAGGCGTCGCACATCGGCGCCGAGCAGAACCACTTGTGGCCCACCAGCTCATAGGCCTGTCCAGGCCCCGGTTGACCCACCGGATACGCCCGCGTGGTGTTCGCACGCACGTCGGTGCCGCCTTGTTTCTCGGTCATGGCCATGCCGATGGTGGCGCCCGCCTTGTGGGCGATGCCGACGTTACGCGGGTCGTACTGGGTCGCGAGAATCTTCGGCAACCAGACGTCTGCCAAATCAGGTTGCAGCTTGAGCGCAGGTACGCTGGCAAATGTCATGGTCAGCGGACAGCCACTGCCCGCCTCGGCTTGCGTGTGCAGGTAACTCATGGACGCGCGGGCGACGTGGGCGCCTTTGCGAGGATCGGTCCAGGGCAGCGAGGGGATGCCGTGCTCGACGGCGGTTTGCATCAGCTGGTGATAGGCGGGATGGAATTCGACCAGATCGATACGATGGCCGTAACGATCATGGCTGGCGAACACCGGTTTATTCTGGTTGGCGAGGAAGCCGGCTTCCATCAACGGCCCGCCCGCCAAGGCACCGTAAGCATCGATCTTCGACTGCGCCCATCCGGCACCGAAGCGCGTCGACCACTCCTGCAACGGCAGGTCGATGCGATACAGGTTGGCACCCTCCAGTGACGGGGGCTGGTTAGTAACCTCGTGGGTCTCGGCGAACTGATGCAGGTTCATAAGGCGACTCCGGTCCGGTCATTGCGCAGCGAGCGCAGATGAAAGCCAGTGAATCACGCACCCGATCACGAAAAAAGCGCCATAGCCGACTAAATAACGGCGCTTTTGCCCTCTTTTGCCCGCACCACATCCAGGCTCAACCGGAACTGGCTGCCAGTGCCCGGCTCGGACTGATGACTCAGGCGACCGCCCTGCAACTCGATCAACTGCCGACAGATCGCCAGCCCGATGCCCAGACCGCCATACTCGCGCGTCATCGAACCGTCCACCTGATAGAAGTTGGCGTAGAGCGTCTCTTCGTCCAGGCGACTGAAGCCGATACCCGTGTCGATCACATCGACCAGCAGGCGCACGTGTTGCGAATCAGTGCACTGACCGTTGACGCGAATCCTGATTGAACCGGCCTTGGTGAACTTGACGGCGTTGTCCATCAGGCAGTCCAGACACTGGCGCAGCTTCAGCGCATCGCCTTGCAGGCTGTCCGGCAGGTTTTCGTCCAGCTCGATGCTCAACGTCAATGCCTTGCTGCGGGCAAGGGGTTCGAATGCGCTGCGCACCTGAAACAACAGATGGCGCAGGCTGAAGGCTTCGTGCTGCACACTGATCCGTCCGGCCTGAAGCTCGGTCAGGGTCAGGATGCCGTTAACGATGCCCATCATGTTCTGCGCAGAATCAGCAGCCGTCTGACGATACAGCTCGATGTCGTCTTCGGCGCCATCCATTTGCATCAGTTCCAGCGACCCGATAACGCCGTTCATCGGTGTGCGGAGCTCGTGGGTGAGCGTGGCCAGAAACTCATCCTTCAACCGGTTACTCACGGCCAGCTGCTGGTTGAGCTTTTCAAGGTCTTTGCTCGATTGCGCCATGATTTGCGCCTGACGCTCGCGCATGGTGTTGATGCGATCGGCCAACGCCAGCGACAGCAGCGCAACCTCCACCACGGAGCCGATCTGGCTGGCGTACATCGTCCAGAAATTGTTCGGCAAATGCCCCAGCAGCATGGTGGCGTTAATCACGCCACCGATCAGGAACGCCGACCAGGCAAAGATGAAATACCGTGCAACCCGCCGCCCTTTCAGCCAGGCAGCGATGCCGATCAAGAGAATGATCGGCGTAAAGATCAGCACCAATGCCGTGACCAGGCGCAGCGCAATTCCGTAATCGGTGGTGAGCGACAGAACCATGATCCCCGCCGAGCACGCCATCATCAGCCACAGTGGGCCGTCCATCCAGAAACCCAGCCGGGGCGTCTGCAGGAATTTGCGGGCGAACTGACTGGCGAACAGGATCGCGGCGGCAATCAGAAACGTCGTGGACGTGTTGGCCCACCATGGATCATCCGGCCACAGAAATTCGATCCCCGCGCCATTGACCGATACCTGATACAGACCGAAGCAGGTGATATAGAGGATGTAATAAAGGTAGCTGGTGTCCCGCACGCTCAGGTAGATGAACAGGTTGTAGACCAGCATCACCGCCAGGACGCCGTAAATCATCCCGAGGATGTACAACCGCGACGGCTGCTCCTCGATGTACGCGTGGCTGGCCCACAGATTGAGCGGTGCCTGAACGGAGCCATGACTCTCGACGCGCACGTACGCGGTCTTGCTCTCATTGGCTTTCAGGTTCAGGTCGAACAGGTAGTTGTTCTGTTTTATCTGGCGACTCTGGAAAGGCAGCATGTCGCCGGTTTTCCAGGTCAGGCTCGGCTGCGCGGTATCGCTGGCCAGATAAAGGTCCACGTGATCCATCGGCGGGTAGGCCAGCTCAAGGAGCCAGTCAGCCGATGCCACGGGATTGGTCGGGCGATAGGTCAATTGCACCTTCAGCCAGAACGCTGAACGTGAATAACCGGCGTTGAGCGACCCGGTGTCCAATGCACGAAACTTAGCGGCGCCTTCAGGCGAAGACACGTCCTCAATCGTGGCGGTACCGCTCGGGTCTTCAAACACCAGAGTCGCACGGCCCAACGGCAACGACCGGGTGTTTTCGTCGAACTCGACTGCGCTGGCCAGCATCGGCAGCAGCATGAAAATCAGCGTCAGTAAAAAGCGCATGCAACACCACCCGCTTCATTCTGGGCGGCGTGGTGAATGCCCCGTTCCATTGGAGACAGCATGATCCTGAGAGGGGCCAACAGGCTTAACGGGCAACGCACTTGCATTCACTCTTATGGCAGGGACGACGAACTAGGCCAACAGCATAGCGATTGATAGCTAGATGACACCATCTTAATCGTCGCACGCCAAGCTTTCCTTTTCCTTTCAAGACGATCGGCACACGCATCCCCGAAAATACCGGTCTAGAGCCTTACAGCACCTGACGGCGAAAAATCTCCGGTCGACCAGCGGCCCGGCAAAAGCTTTAGTGGTAAGCTCGCGCACCATGAATATCTATAGCTCCCGCCCCGTTGTCCTCTGTCTCTCCGGCCACGACCCCAGTGGCGGCGCCGGCTTGCAGGCAGATATCGAAGCCCTGCTCGCGCAGGGTTGCCACGCCGCTCCTGCGGTCACTGCACTGACCGTGCAAGACACCGTGAATGTCACTGACTTCCGGGTCCTCGACCGCGAATGGGTGATGGCTCAAGCCAATGCCGTGCTCAACGATTCGACGGTCGCAGCCGTGAAGCTGGGGATGCTCGGCTCACTGGAGATGGTGGACACCGTGGTCGAGCTGCTTGAGGCCCACCCGCATCTTCCGCTGGTGTGCGATCCGGTGTTGCGCGCTGGTGGTGGCGGACGACTGGGCAAGGATGAGGTCGGCTATGCGATGCGCGAGCGCTTGCTGCCGCTGGCCACCATTGCCACGCCGAATCTCCCTGAATCGCGCATCCTCGCCGAGCTGCCCAATGGCACGGCCGACGAATGCGCAGAAAAGCTGCTGCCCTTCTGTGAGCATTTGCTGATCACGGGCGGCCATGGCGACGAGCACGAGGTGCATAACCGTCTTTACCTGCGCAATGGCCAGTCGCGGACATTTACCTGTCAGCGCCTGCCAGGCAGCTATCACGGTTCAGGTTGCACACTGGCCAGCGCCCTGGCCGGACGTCTGGCGCTGGGTCAGGACGTGATCAGCGCCGTGCAAACCGCGCTGGACTACACTTGGCGCACGTTGCGCGACGCGGAACAACTGGGCAAAGGCCAGTTCGTCCCTCGCCGTCTGCCGCTGGATTTTTGCTCGTAACGCCACGATAAAGAGGCACCTTCATGAAACTACGTGGCTTGTATGCCGTGACCGACAGTCAGCTGTTGGCCGGCAAATTCCTGTCTTATGTCGAAGCCGCCCTCGAGGGCGGTGTGACCCTGCTGCAATACCGCGACAAATCCGGCGACGAAACCAAACGCCTGCGCGAAGCCTCGGCGCTGCTCAAACTGTGCGAACGCTACAAGACCCGCCTGATCATCAACGATGACGCCGAAGTCGCCGCGCGCCTCGGCGTGGGCGTGCACCTGGGCCAGACCGATGGCTCGTTGCCGGACGCCCGGGCGTTGCTCGGCCACAAGGCCATCGTCGGCGCCACCTGCCATGCGCAACTGGAGCTCGCCGACAAAGCCAAAGCCGATGGCGCGACCTATGTCGCGTTCGGTCGCTTTTTCAACTCCACTACCAAGCCTGGCGCGCCGGCCTGCAGCCTCGACATGCTTGACCAGGCGCGCAAACGCATCCATCTGCCGATTGCCGTCATCGGCGGCATCACCCTGGAAAACGCCGCGCCGCTGGTGGCCCACGGTGCCGACCTGTTGGCCGTGGTGCATGGCCTGTTCGGCGCTGACAGCACCCAGGAAGTGACACGCCGCGCGCGCGCTTTCAACGATTTGTTCAAGTCGGCCTGATCCCGAATCTGGCCGGCCGCACGCCCTCTTACGACCGATTCAAACAGAGACCTCATCATGTCCCGTTCTGAAACCTTGTTTGCCAACGCCCAGAAACACATCCCCGGTGGCGTCAACTCGCCGGTTCGCGCCTTCAAAAGCGTCGGTGGCACCCCGCTGTTTTTCAAACATGCCGCTGGCGCCTACGTCACCGACGAAGACGACAAGCGTTATGTGGATTACGTCGGCTCGTGGGGCCCGATGATCCTGGGTCACAGCCACCCGGATGTGCTGGACGCCGTGCGCAAGCAACTGGAGCACGGCCTCTCCTATGGCGCGCCAACCGCGATGGAAACCGAAATGGCCGATCTGGTCTGCTCGATCGTGCCGTCGATGGAAATGGTGCGCATGGTCAGCTCCGGCACCGAAGCGACCATGAGCGCGATTCGACTGGCGCGCGGCTACACCGGCCGTGACAGCATCATCAAATTCGAAGGCTGCTACCACGGCCACTCCGACAGCCTGCTGGTCAAAGCCGGCTCCGGCGCCCTGACTCAGGGCGTGCCGAGCTCTGCTGGCGTGCCAGCGGCGTTCGCCAAACACACGCTGACCCTGCCGTTCAACGACATCGACGCGGTCAAGGCGATGCTCGCGGAAGTCGGCCAGGAAGTGGCGTGCATCATCGTCGAGCCTGTCGCGGGCAACATGAACTGCGTGCCGCCTGCGCCCGGCTTCCTGCAAGGCCTGCGTGAAGAATGCGACAAGTACGGCGTGGTGCTGATTTTCGACGAAGTGATGACCGGCTTCCGCGTTGCCCTCGGTGGCGCTCAGGCGTACTACGGCGTCACCCCTGACCTGAGCACCTTCGGCAAGATCATCGGTGGCGGCATGCCGGTCGGTTGCTTTGGCGGCAAACGCGAAATCATGTCGCACATCGCGCCGCTCGGCCCGGTCTATCAGGCCGGCACGCTGTCGGGTAACCCGTTGGCGATGGCGGCCGGTCTGACCACCCTGCGCCTGATCAGCCGTCCTGGTTTCCATGACGAGTTAAGCGCCTACACCACGCGCATGCTCGAAGGCTTGCAGCAGCGTGCGGACGCGGCGGGGATCCCGTTCGTAACCACGCAGGCTGGCGGTATGTTCGGCCTGTATTTCACCGACGCCAAGGCAATCGTCACCTTCCAGGACGTGATGAGCAGCGACGCCGACCGCTTCAAGCGCTTCTTCCACGCGATGCTCGAAGGCGGCGTGTACCTGGCGCCGAGTGCGTTCGAAGCTGGCTTCACCTCGATCGCCCATGGCGAAGCAGAGTTGCAGTTGACGCTGGATGCCGCCGAGAAGGCGTTTGCGAAGCTGAAGTAATGAGCCACCGGTGAAACGACGGCTGCTCAAAACTCGTAGGAGCGTGGCTTGTCCCGCGATCTGTCGCGCAGCGACAGCAGAATCGGTGAACGCGGAGTGTCAGAGATAATCGCGTCAGTAGGGGTTACTGCCGGTACCCGGCAGATCGCGGGACAAGCCACGCTCCTACAGTTGAACTGCGTTGTTCTCGGGTTATTTTGTTAGATATTTACTTTCGCAGATCGGCCAGACCGCCTGAATACAGGCGAATCAAGCCCGCGCAGCAGAAATTCTGCAAAGACTTTGTAAGGTTGGCCCTGCTTATTTCATAATGCGCAGCCAGCACGTTTAGCTGGACGGGCATGCCCGCACCTTTTTCAGAGGTAAGTCGACTTCCATGAACCGCACCGGCCGCA
This sequence comes from Pseudomonas abietaniphila, assembly GCF_039697315.1. NCBI lineage: Bacteria > Pseudomonadati > Pseudomonadota > Gammaproteobacteria > Pseudomonadales > Pseudomonadaceae > Pseudomonas > Pseudomonas abietaniphila. Next base: position 2,415,469 of record NZ_CP155619.1, read on the forward strand.
CCCTTGCATTGGGCTGCCTGTTGCTTCTTCATCCCCTGCTGGCGAACGCAGGTGGCAACTCGTTGTTAATCCCAGCGGTGGGTCGTTGCACCCTCAATACCCAGCCAGACAACCTGCCCGCAGCGTTGTCGGCCTGCCAGCAGGCGGCACAAGGCGGGGATGCGCAGGCGCAATACGAGTTGGGACAGTTCTATTACGACGGCAAAAGTACGCCGCGTGATCTCACTCAAGCGCTCAACTATTTCGAACAGGCTTCGTTACAGGGTCATGCACAGGCGCAGTATCAACTGGGTCTGATGTTTTTCCGTGGCGAGGGCGTCCAGGCCAATAATATTCAGGCTTACATCGTGCTGAAGATGGCGGCGGTCAACGGTTCGGAAGATGCGCTGGATCAGGCCGACGAAGTGTCGGAGCAGATGAAGAAGGAAGATCTGGAAGTGGCGACCCAAGTATTGGGACAGATCTTCCGCAAGTATCTGCTCGAACTGCAAACGGCTGAAGGGCGTACGCCGTTTGCGCCTTTTCCTGATAGCAACAAGCCCTGAATCTATTTCTTCTGAGAGTGCGGCTGAGCAGAACGGGTGAATTGGGTGTATATCCGTTATCGAGGGTGATGCCTATGCCCCTTTCCGCCCTTACGGCGGGTCACTTTTTCCAAGAGCCGAAATGTCGGACCACGAAAAAGTAACCAAAAAGGCCTGCTCCTGGTTTGGCCCTCCTCCGTCGGGTTCCTTCACTCCGGCGATGCCTGCACCCAAGTCGCGATGTGTTTCGTCTGGACTATCGAGTACGAAGATCAAAAGCAAAGCAAGAACAGAGCTGCGAATGACCGCTCTGCTTTTGATTCTGCCGAAGGCGTAGGAGCGCGGCTTGTCCCGCGATCTGCCGGGAACCGGCAGCAATCCCTGTGAATACGGTGTGTCAGGTACAACCGAGTCGTCTGATTTTGCTACCGCTGCGCGGTAGATCGCGGGACAAGCCACGCTCCTACAGGTAGTGCGTCAAGCTGATGTTTCTGTTTCTACTGTTGATTTTGCTTTCGACATCAAGGGTGCAGACACCACCTACAAAAATGACCCGCTGTAAGAGCGGGACCGTAATCCGCCGTTACCGCAGAAACGGATATTCACACCATCCAAAAGCCAACAATCAGAAAACCAGAAAACCTACTTATCAGGCATCGGCATCGGAAACGGCATCACATTCCCGGTCTGACGCGCCTCGCTGATCTTCGCCGTCCCCATCCGCTCGACCTCATCGATGCGCACGATCGAATGCATCGGCACGAAACTGCGCACCACACCGTCGAACTGCGCCTTCAACTTCTCTTCGCTAGGGTCCACCACCACCGTCGTACGCTCACCAAAGACGAACTCCTCGACCTCCAGGAAGCCCCACAGATCACTCTGATAGATCTGCTTGGCGTACATTTCGTACACCTGTCCCTGGTTGAGAAAAATCACCTTGTAGATTGGAGCTTCGCGTTTGGTCATAACAGGCAGGCAATGATCGGGGTTTGAAAAAGGGCGCGAACTATAACATGCCGCTCGGTAGACGACGCTAGGAACCCGAGGCCATGGTCACTATAATGCGCGGTTCTTTGAATCACCTGATGAACCCGCATGGCCAAGAAGCTTTACATCGAAACCCACGGTTGCCAGATGAACGAGTACGACAGCTCGCGCATGGTCGACCTGCTGGGCGAACATCAAGCACTGGAAGTCACCGCTCGCGCGGAAGATGCCGACGTCATCCTGCTTAACACCTGCTCCATCCGTGAGCGGGCGCAGGACCGCGTCTACTCCCAGCTTGGCCGCTGGCGCGAACTGAAACTGGCCAATCCTGAGATGGTGATTGCCGTCGGTGGTTGCGTCGCCAGTCAGGAAGGCGCGGCGATTCGTGATCGCGCGCCTTACGTGGACGTGGTCTTTGGCCCGCAGACGCTGCACCGCCTGCCGGACATGATCGACGCCGCACGCGCCACCCGCCTGCCTCAGGTCGACGTGTCTTTCCCGGAAATCGAGAAGTTCGACCATTTGCCCGAGCCGCGCGTCGATGGCCCGAGTGCTTATGTGTCGGTCATGGAGGGTTGCAGCAAGTACTGCACGTTCTGCGTGGTGCCCTACACCCGCGGCGAAGAAGTCAGCCGCCCGTTCGATGACGTTATCACCGAGGTTTTCCATCTGGCGGAAAACGGCGTGCGCGAAGTGACGCTGCTTGGCCAGAACGTCAACGGTTATCGCGGCACGACCCATGACGGTCGCGTTGCGGACCTGGCTGAACTGATTCGCGTGGTGGCGGCCATCGACGGCATCGACCGTATCCGCTACACCACCTCGCACCCGCTGGAGTTCTCGGACAGCCTGATCCAGGCCCACGCCGAAGTCCCCGAACTGGTCAAACACCTGCACTTGCCGGTGCAGTCGGGCTCGGACCGTATTCTGGCGGCGATGAAACGCAACCACACGGTGCTTGAGTACAAATCTCGCCTGCGCAAACTGCGCGCGGCGGTGCCCGACATCTGCATCAGCTCGGACTTCATCGTCGGCTTCCCTGGCGAAACCGAGAAGGACCACCAGCAGACCATGAAGCTGGTCGAAGACGTCGGCATGGACTTCTCGTTTTCCTTTGTTTACAGCGCCCGACCAGGCACGCCTGCCGCGGACCTCGCCGATGACACCCCGGAAGAGGTGAAGAAAGAGCGACTGAAGCAACTGCAGGACCTGATCAACCGCCAGGGCTTCGAAATCAGCCGCAAGATGGCGGGGACCGTGCAGCGCATCCTGGTGACCGACTACTCGAAGAAAGACCCGGGCGAGCTGCAAGGCCGTACCGAGAACAACCGCATCGTCAACTTCCGCTGCGACAACCCGAAGCTGATCGGTCAGTTCGCCGACGTCTACATCGACAGCGCGCAACCGCATTCGCTGCGCGGGTCGTTGTTGCAGTAAGGCCGAAACGCTCGCATCTGGGAGGCGATACGCCAAAGACTTTGCGGACGACTGCATGACCTGTGGGAGCGAATTCATTCGCGAGGCGTACTATCAGGCGATAAATCCTTATCGACAGTACGGGCCTGTCGCGAATGAATTCGCGCCTACAGGGTCATGCATCCGGCTTGACGACAATGTGCGATTGCACCCGTGACCCAACCATTAGTAAGTGAGCCCTTTCGGACACCGTCCACAGGGGTTATCCTTCATTTCACCTTTATTGCCGTCGGGCGGCTAAAAAACCACTTTGAACGCACCTATCGAACCACATCGTTTCAGCCTCGAACCTATCGAGGCTCACCGCTTCGCCAATCTGTGCGGGCAATTCGACGAGCATTTGCGCTTGATCGAACAGCGCCTGGACATCGAGATCCGCAATCGCGGAGGCCAGTTCGAGATGATCGGTGAGCGAAAACAAACCACTTCGGCAGAAAACCTGCTGCGCAGGCTGTACCGGGAAACCAAAAGTACCGAGCTGTCGCCAGACATGGTGCATCTGTTCCTGCAGGAGTCCGGCGTTGAAGAGCTGGATAACCACCCTGCCGCCGAAGTCGGCGTAGCCCTGCGTACCAAGAAAGGCATGATTCGCCCTCGCGGCCTGAATCAGCAGCGGTACGTGAAGGAAATCCTCGCCAACGACATCAACTTCGGCATCGGGCCAGCCGGTACCGGCAAGACCTACCTTGCCGTGGCTGCCGCTGTCGACGCGCTGGAGCGAGAGCAGATTCGCCGCATCCTGCTGGTGCGTCCGGCGGTCGAAGCAGGCGAAAAGCTTGGCTTCCTGCCCGGCGACCTGGCGCAAAAGATCGACCCTTACCTGCGACCGCTCTACGACGCGCTGTACGAGATGCTGGGCTTCGAATACGTGGCCAAGCTGATCGAAAAGCAGGTCATCGAAGTCGCGCCGCTGGCCTACATGCGTGGCCGGACCCTTAATAACAGCTTCATCATTCTCGACGAGAGTCAGAACACCACTGTCGAGCAGATGAAGATGTTCCTGACCCGTATAGGCTTCGGCTCAACGGCCGTGATCACCGGTGACATCACCCAGATCGACCTGCCAAAAGGCACGAAATCCGGTCTGACCCACGTCATCGAAGTGCTCAAGGACGTGCCGGGCATCAGCTTCACCCACTTCAAGCCCAAAGACGTCGTGCGCCACCCGCTGGTGCAGCGCATTGTCGAGGCGTACGAGCGCTTCGAGGAGCGCAACGATCAGAACGGCTCACGGGACAACCGCCGCGATGCTTGAGCTGGATCTGCAGGTCGCCAGTCAAGCCAGCGCGCCGAGCGAAGCCCAATTCCGCCTCTGGTGTGAAATGGGCCTGCGCCAGCGTTCGGCGGATTCTGAGATGACCATCCGCCTCGTCGACGAAGCCGAAGGCCGGGAACTGAACCACACCTGGCGGCACAAAGACTACGCCACCAACGTGCTGTCGTTTCCCGCCGATGTACCCGATGAACTCCTGGATATCCCGTTACTGGGCGATCTGGTGATCTGCGCTCCCGTCGTGGCCCGCGAGGCTGCCGAACAGGGCAAGGCACTGGACGCGCACTGGGCCCATCTGGTGATTCACGGCTGCCTGCATTTGTTGGGCTACGATCACATCGACGATGACGAAGCCGAAGAGATGGAAGCACTGGAACGAGAGTTGCTTGCAGAGTTGGGCTATCCGGATCCCTACGCCGACGATGAATGCGTCGACACCCCCCATACAGAAACACCAGGCAAGGACCACGAGTAAGGGCTATGAGCGAAGACCGATCGAGCAACGGGCAAAAGTCATGGTTGGGCAAACTGACCCAGGCATTTGCCCATGAGCCGAAAAACCGCCAGGAGCTGCTTGAGCTGCTGCGCGAAGCCCATCAAAACAAGCTGCTGGACAGCGAAGCACTGGCCATCGTCGAAGGCGCCATTCAGGTCGCAGACCTGCAGGTCCGCGACATCATGGTGCCGCGCTCCCAGATGATCAGCATCAAGGCCAGCCAAAGCCCTCGTGAATTCCTGCCGGCGGTAATCGATTCCGCGCACTCGCGCTACCCGGTGATTGGCGAAAGCCACGACGATGTGCTTGGTGTCCTGCTCGCCAAAGACCTGCTGCCCTTGATCCTGAAAGACAACGGTGGCGCTGGCGACGTCAAGAACCTGCTGCGTCCGGCGACGTTCGTACCGGAATCCAAACGTCTGAACGTCCTGCTGCGTGAGTTCCGCGCCAACCACAACCACATGGCCATCGTCATCGACGAATACGGCGGCGTGGCGGGTCTGGTGACGATCGAAGACGTGCTGGAGCAGATTGTCGGCGACATCGAGGACGAACACGACGTCGAGGAAGACAGCTACATCAAGCCGCTGCCAAGCGGCGACTTTCTGGTCAAGGCGCTGACGCCGATCGAAAGCTTCAACGAGTTCTTCGACAGCGAGTTCTCCGACGACGAATTCGACACCGTCGGCGGTCTGGTGATGAATGCGTTCGGGCACCTGCCCAAGCGTAATGAAATCACCGAAATCGGCGCGTATCGTTTCCGCATCCTGAATGCCGACAGCCGTCGAATTCACCTGCTGCGCCTGAGCCCGATCTCCCGCTCGTAAGGTCTTATCCCTTAATAAGGAATGTAAATGCGCTGGATCACCCGCCCCGGCTGGCCCGGTAACCTGCTGGCCATGGCGGCCGGCGCGCTGATCACCCTGGCGTTGGCGCCTTTCGATATCTGGCCACTGGCAATCGTTGCGCTGGTGGTTTTTTACCTCGGGTTGCGTGACCTCAAACCACGGCAGGCCCTGTGGCGTGGCTGGTCTTACGGTTTCGGTCTGTTCGGCGGCGGCACCAGCTGGATCTACGTCAGCATCCACACCTACGGCGAAGCACCGGTCTGGCTCGCCGTCTTCCTCATGGTGTTGTTCTGCGCTTCTGTCGCCTTCTTCTTTGCCCTGCCCGCGTGGCTGTGGGCGCGCTGGATCCGCCGCAACGAAGCGCCGCTGGCTGATGCGCTGGCGTTTGCTGCGCTGTGGTTTGGTCAGGAGATGTTTCGCGGCTGGTTTCTGACCGGCTTCCCGTGGCTCTACTCCGGATACAGCCAGCTTGATGGGCCGCTGAAGGGCCTCGCACCGCTCGGCGGCATGTGGCTGATCTCCTTCAGCCTGGCGCTGACCGCAGCGCTGCTGTGCAACCTGCACCGCTTGCGCGCACGCAAAAGCTTTCTGGCGACCGCCATCGTTTTACTGCTGACACCCTGGGTGATCGGCATGGCACTCAAGCAGCACGCCTGGACCGAACCGTCAGGTGAGCCGCTGAAGGTCGCGGCGATGCAGGGCAACGTCGAGCAAAGCATGAAGTGGGACCCGGCAGCGTTGAATGCCCAGCTCGCGCTCTATCGGGACATGACGTTTACCGCCCAAAAGGCCGATCTGATCATCTGGCCCGAAACGGCCGTGCCCGTTCTCAAGGAGTCGGTCGAGGGCTACCTGTCGGTGATGGGTAAATTCGCGGCCGAACGCAATTCAGCCTTGATCACCGGCGTTCCTCTGCGTCAGAAAGGCGGGCGTGGCGAATATCGCTACTACAACGCTATTACCGTTGTCGGGGAAGGCGATGGCACCTACCTGAAACAGAAGCTGGTCCCCTTCGGCGAATACGTGCCCTTGCAGGACCTGCTGCGCGGGCTGATCACCTTCTTCAACCTGCCGATGTCGGACTTCGCTCGCGGACCGGCTGACCAGCCACTGCTCCAGGCCAAGGGTTATCAGATCGCGCCGTTCATTTGCTATGAAGTGGTGTACCCGGAGTTCGCGGCCAGCCTGTCGGCACAAAGCGACTTGTTACTGACGGTGAGCAACGACACCTGGTTCGGCACGTCCATCGGACCTTTGCAGCACCTTCAGATGGCGCAGATGCGAGCACTGGAAGCCGGCCGCTGGATGATCCGCGCGACCAACAACGGCGTCAGTGCGCTGATCGACCCTTTCGGCAAGATCACCACCACCGTGCCGCAGTTCGAGCGAGCCGTGATGTACGGCGAAGTCACCCCCATGCACAACCTGACGCCTTACCTGCACTGGCGTTCGTGGCCACTGATCATTGTGTCGGTGCTATTGATTGGCTGGGCGCTGGTGGCGAGCCGGATTGCCAAGACGGTTTAACAGGCTCGCAGCGACGAAAATCATCTGTGGGAGCGACTTCATTCGCGATGCGTTTGTACATCCAATCAAAATCTGTCGGATGTAACGCCCCTTCGCGAATGAATTCACTCCCACAATTGAATCCGACTCGTCAGCCCGATCATCGGTAAAACAACCGATACCCGATCGATCCCGCCGCTTCGTTCAACAGCTGACCGCTCTGCCAGACCGCCTTTGACTCAGGCATCCAGCCGCCAAACGGCCGCGCGTTGTCCACGCTCAAAAACCCGACCGGCGCCGGCACCACGCTAAATCCGGCCTTTTCGAAACTCCACACCGAACGCGGCATGTGCCAGGCCTGGGTCACCACCACCACGCGCTTGATCCCCTGCGGCAGCAGAATCGCGGCGGTCATGTTGGCGTTTTCCCAGGTCGTGCGGCTCTCGCCTTCCTGCCAGCGCACATTCACGCCGAAGTCATCGCGCAACGAATCGGCCATGATCGCCGCCTCACTGGGCGGCTCACCATAATGCAGGCCGCCCGTTGTCAGAATCGGCAGACCGGACGCCTTCGAAAGTCTTGCCGCAAAGCGCATTCGCTCCAGCGCCACGCCAGTGGGAATATCGCTGCCCCACGTCGGATCCTTTCGCTCCCGCCCGGACCCCAGCACCACAATGGCGTCCGCGCGCTGAGCCAGCGTGGTCCATTGATCCTGTGGCAACGGCGGGATGCTTTCGATGCCGCGGGCCGACCACTGCACCACGAGGGGGAGGCTCATGGACAACATGCCGACAAACCCGATCACAAACAGCGCGCGCGCCATGCGCGGTCGCGAACGGCGCAACCACCAGGCCAATAATAAGAACAGCAGGAAGATGCCGGGCGGCAACAACAGGTTTTTGATGAAGTAACGAAAAGGCATCGGGCATCTCCATAAGATGCCCGAAGCCTAAAAGGATTGACGCTAAGCAACAATGCTTAATCAGACGGGGTTAACACCCGTGAAGGTTAACGCTTGAAATGTTTGCTGGAACTGTAACGACTCAACTTCGCCGACACTTTGGCGCGACGCTGATCCTTCAGCCAGATGACATTGGCTAAAGGGTGCGGGGCGCGGACCGGCTCCGAAGGCTCCCGTGAAGTGCTGGAACTCCCCTTCCTGGTATTCAGTGAATCCTCTTTTACCCCGACTTCCTTCGTTTCCGGACAAGCATCCAGATACGCCTCGATCAACTGGAATTCGGCTTGGCTCAATCCACGCAACTCCAGTTCAACGGGGTATTCATTGCGAAGCCGGACTGATGTTTTCGCCATGTCCAGGGCAAGCCCCAGACGATCAATCAAACGGTCATACAGATCAGGTTTCTTTACTTGGTGCCGCAGCTCTGCCATCCGTTCACCTCACTGAAGATAAACACATACCCTCGTGATTGAGCTTAGCGGCACTGCAAAAACAGGCGCGATGCCGCGACCAACGGCGGCTCCCGGGACTTATGCGGTTATGAACAGCACAATCTTGGTTTCCCTCGATCCTTCGGCCTCATGTATGCTACGGCGCTTTCCTGTAATTCCACTTCGGCTCACTCGGACCCGAATGCACCGCACCGCCGAAGGCTCAGCCAGGCAAGCGAATGTGTCCGTCCCGGGAACGCAGCGAAGCGGTCAAGGGTCACCAATCTCTAGTCAAAAGTAGCCATGCACGAACTCTATCAGCCCCGCGAAATCGAAGCCGCCGCTCAGTCGTTCTGGGACGAGCAAAAGTCCTTTGAAGTCAGTGAACAGCCAGGCAAGGAAACGTACTACTGCCTGTCGATGTTCCCTTACCCAAGCGGCAAGCTGCACATGGGTCACGTGCGCAACTACACCATCGGCGACGTTATTTCCCGCTACCAGCGCATGCTCGGCAAGAACGTCCTGCAACCCATGGGTTGGGACGCCTTCGGGATGCCGGCTGAAAACGCCGCGATGAAGAACAACGTAGCGCCTGCAAAATGGACCTACGAAAACATCGCCTACATGAAAACCCAGCTGCGCAGCCTGGGTCTGGCAGTTGACTGGTCTCGCGAAGTCACCACCTGCAAGCCGGATTACTACCGCTGGGAACAATGGCTGTTCACTCGCCTGTTCGAAAAGGGCGTGATTTACCGCAAGAACGGCACCGTGAACTGGGACCCGGTCGACCAGACCGTTCTGGCGAACGAGCAAGTGATCGACGGGCGCGGCTGGCGTTCGGGCGCGGTCATCGAAAAACGCGAAATCCCGATGTACTACTTCAAGATCACGGCCTACGCCGATGAACTGCTGGAGAGTCTCGACGAGCTGACCGGCTGGCCTGAGCAGGTCAAGACCATGCAGCGCAACTGGATCGGCAAGTCGCGCGGCATGGAAGTGCAGTTCCCGTACGATCAGGCTTCCATCGGAGAAGCCGGTGCGCTGAAAGTCTTCACGACCCGCCCTGACACTTTGATGGGCGCCACTTACGTAGCCGTCGCTGCCGAGCACCCACTCGCGACTCTGGCCGCGCAGAACGACCCAGAGCTTCAAGCGTTCATTCACGAATGCAAAAGCGGCAGCGTCGCCGAAGCCGACGTCGCCACCCAGGAAAAGAAAGGCCTGCCGACCTCGCTGTTCGTCGAGCACCCGCTGACAGGCGAAAAATTGCCGGTGTGGGTCGCCAACTATGTACTGATGCACTACGGCGATGGCGCTGTAATGGCAGTCCCGGCCCACGACGAGCGTGATTTCGAATTCGCCACCAAATACGACCTGCCGATCAAACCGGTGGTCCGTACCAGCGCGGGCGACACGTCCCCTGCTCCGTGGCAGGACGCTTACGGCGAGCACGGTCAACTGATCAACTCCGGCGAGTTCGACGGCCTGGATTTCGCGGGCGCCTTCGATGCCATCGAAGCCGCTCTGCTCAAGAAAGAGCTCGGCAAGTCGCGCACCCAGTTCCGCCTGCGTGACTGGGGTATCAGCCGCCAGCGTTACTGGGGCTGCCCGATCCCGATCATTCATTGCGATGCCTGCGGCGACGTACCGGTGCCGGAAGACCAACTGCCTGTCGTCCTGCCGGAAGACGTGGTGCCGGACGGTGCAGGTTCGCCATTGGCGCGCATGCCTGAGTTCTATGAGTGCAAATGCCCGAAATGCGGGCAGGCTGCCAAGCGTGAAACCGACACCATGGACACGTTCGTCGAGTCGTCGTGGTACTACGCACGCTATGCTTCGCCGCACTTCGAAGGTGGCCTGGTCGAGAAATCCGCAGCCGACCACTGGCTGCCAGTCGACCAGTACATCGGCGGTATCGAACACGCCATCCTGCACCTGCTCTATGCGCGCTTCTTCCACAAGCTGATGCGTGACGAAGGCCTGGTGAGCTCCAACGAGCCGTTCAAGAACCTGCTGACCCAAGGCATGGTGATCGCCGAAACCTACTACCGTCGCGAAGCCAACGGTGCCTACACCTGGTTCAACCCGGCGGATGTCGAACTCGAGCGTGACAGCAAGGCCAAGGTCATCAGTGCCAAACTGATTGCAGACGGCCTGCCGGTCGAGATCGGCGGCACTGAGAAGATGGCCAAGTCGAAGAACAACGGCGTCGATCCACAGTCGATGATCGACCAGTTCGGCGCAGACACCTGCCGCCTGTTCATGATGTTCGCGTCGCCACCTGACATGAGCGCGGAATGGTCCGACTCGGGTGTCGAAGGTTCGCACCGCTTCCTCAAGCGCGTCTGGCGCCTGGCGCAAGCGCACGTTTCTCAGGGCTTGCCGGGCAAACTCGACGTCGCCAACCTGAATGAAGAGCAGAAAGCCGTTCGCCGTTCGATTCACCTGGCCATCAAGCAGGCCAGCCATGACGTCGGGCAGAACCACAAATTCAACACCGCCATCGCTCAAGTCATGACGCTGATGAACGTGCTGGAAAAAGCCGCGCAAGCCACCGAACAGGATCGCGCGCTGCTTCACGAAGGCCTGGAAACCGTAACCTTGCTGTTGGCACCGATCACACCGCACATCAGCCATGAGCTGTGGACCCGATTGGGTCACGCCGACGCGGTGATCGATGCAGCCTGGCCCGTGCAGGATGACAGCGCCTTGGTACAGGACAGCCTGACGCTGGTGATTCAGGTCAACGGCAAGCTGCGTGGCCAGATCGACATGCCGGCCAGCGCCAGCCGGGAAGAGGTCGAAGCCGCAGCACGGACCAACGAGAACGTCCTGCGCTTCATCGACGGCCTGACGATCCGCAAAGTGATCGTGGTGCCCGGCAAACTGGTGAATATCGTCGCCAGCTGATTGGATCGGGCGCCTGGTAAGCCGGGCGCCCAACATACTTCCAGGACCCGCACTTCGGGTTCAAACGGATTCAAGGGGAGCAACAAGATGATCAAACGCAATCTGCTGGTAATGGGCCTCGCTGTCTTGCTGAGCGCCTGCGGTTTCCAGCTGCGTGGCACCGGCACCAACGCCTTGTCGATCAAGGAACTGGACGTGAGCGCGCGTGATGCCTATGGCGAAGTCGTGACTCAACTGCGTCAGACGCTGACCAACAGCGGCGTACACGTTTACACCGGCGCGCAATACAAGCTGTTCCTGGCCCGTGAAGACGAAACCCAGCGCACTGCGAGCTATGTTGGGTCGGGGCGCTCGGCTGAATACGAGCTGACCACCGTCCTGAAATACGAAATCCAGGGCAGCAAGGGCGTTCCGCTGCTGAACGATAACGTTCAATCGACCAAAATCTTCGTTCACGACGGCAACAACCTGATCGGTTCCGACCAGGAAGCCGATCAAATCCGCAAAGAGGTGCGCAGCGACCTGGTGCAGAAGATGCTTGCCCGCCTGCAACAGTTGACACCTGAGCGTCTGGACGAACTTCAAGCCAAGGCCGATGCTGCTGCCCGCGCGCAAGCCGATGCAGAAGCAGCTGCTCAACGGGTTCGCGATGAGACGCCACAGCAGTCTCCCGTCGAAATCCCGACCAAGTAATGGCACTGGGGCCGGTTCGCCGGCCCCAACCTTTTCTGACTCATGAAACTCGCTCCCGCCCAGCTCTCCAAACACCTCCAGGGTACGTTGTCGCCTGTTTACATCGTCAGTGGCGATGATCCGCTGCAATGCCAGGAGGCCTGCGACGCCATCCGTGCTGCCGCCAGGCAACAGGGCTTCGATGAACGCCAGGTCTTCAGCGCCGACTCAAGCTTCGACTGGGGCACATTGCTTCAGGCGGGCGCAAGCATGTCGCTGTTCGCCGAGCGCCGCCTGCTGGAACTGCGTCTGCCGTCTGGCAAACCCGGCGACAAAGGTGCCGCGGCACTTCTGGAATACTGCAACCGCCCTGCCGAAGACACGCTGCTGCTGATCAGCCTGCCCAAGCTCGACGGTTCCGCCCAGAAAACCAAATGGGGCAAGGCGCTGGTTGAAGGCGCACAAACCCAGTTCGTGCAGATCTGGCCGGTGGATGCGAGCCAGTTGCCACAATGGATTCGCCAACGGCTTTCCCAGGCAGGTCTGGCCGCCAGTCCCGACGCCGTCGAACTGATCGCCGCGCGCGTTGAAGGCAACCTGCTGGCAGCGGCGCAGGAAATCGAAAAGCTCAAACTGATGGCCGAACAGGGTCAGATCACCGTCGAGACCGTGCAGGCTGCCGTGGCGGACAGCGCGCGCTTCGACGTGTTCGGGCTGACCGATGCCATTCTCAATGGTGAAGCCGCCCATGCACTGCGGATGCTGGAAGGTCTGCGCGGCGAAGGCGTTGAGCCTCCGGTGATTCTCTGGGCGCTGTCCCGCGAATTGCGCGTGCTCGCCAACCTGGCCTTGCAATACAGCCAGGGCGTGCCACTGGACAAGGCGTTCAGCCAGGCGCGACCGCCCATCTGGGACAAACGCAAGCCACTGATGAGCAAAGCGCTGCAACGGCATTCCGCGCGTCGCTGGGCTCAATTGCTGATGGACGCGCAACACATCGACGCGCAGATCAAGGGTCAGGCCCAGGGCTCAGTGTGGAACAGCTTGAGCCGGTTGTCCCTGCAGATGGCCGGACAGCGGTTGGCGTTGCCGTCAGAATAATTCACACGGCCCCGCTGGCGTTGCCGCCGGAATGATGCACACCGCCCCCCCTGTAGGAGCGTGGCTTGTCCCGCGATCGGCGACGCAGTCGTCGTAAATTCGAAAGACGCGGTGTGTCAGCCAAGCTGCATTTGCCTGATTTTGCGGCGGGTTCCCCGCCGATCGCGGGACAAGCCACGCTCCTACAGATAGCACGTCTAACCCATAGCGCAGATCAATTAGACCTCTGCGTTGACATGCCCGATGATCACCCCCGCTTCACCCACCCCTCAGAGAGAGACCTGCCATGAGCAAGCCAAAAAAACGGCCGAACAAGGCCAAATCCATCATCGCCCAGCCACTGTTCCGAAGCCGTCAGGAACGACCTGCCAAGGGCAAAGGCAGCTACCGCCGCGAAGCCTTCCAGTCGAACAACTGGGAGGCTTCTTCCGTTATGGCGGCCTGAAACATTTCAGGTTACTGACCGGCGCCCCGCCAACCGGGCCAGCATGTTAAGGTCTGCACCTTACGGTTTATACCTGTGGACCCCAGAATGCCCTTTAGCTTTCCCCGTCGTTGGCCTGTTCGCCAACTGATCGCCGCCTCCAGTCTCTCTGTACTGGTCGCCTGCGCGGAGCAACCCACCGCTGCCGTCGCCACGCCGCTTCAAGCCGCTCCTCTTAATGTCGCCAAAGCTTCGCCCTCTGCGCCTTCTACGGTGGCCCAGCCCGACGACGCCAACTTTGAAATCCAGCCTGCGATGAGCTTCAGCGAGTGGCAGAGCATGTTCCGCGCCCAAGCGCTGAATGCAGGCATTCGTCCTGACGTGTTCGACCGCGCCTTCGCCGGTGTCACTCCGGACATGAGCGTGGTCAAGGCCGATCGCAGCCAACCCGAATTCACCCGTCCGGTCTGGGAATACCTCGACAGCGCGATGTCTGCCGTGCGCGTGCGCAAAGGCCAGGCATTACTGGTGCAATACGCAGACGCACTGACGGCGATCGAACAACGCTACGGCGTGGATCGCCAGGCACTGATCGCGGTCTGGGGCATGGAAAGCAGCTTCGGGCAGTTCCAGGGCACGCAATCGGTGATCCGCTCACTGGCGACCCTGGCCTACGAAGGCCGCCGTCCGCAATTCGCTCAGGATCAGTTGATCGCCGCCCTGCAAATCATCCAGCACGGCGACATCGATGCACCGAGCATGCTGGGCTCGTGGGCCGGCGCGATGGGACAGACGCAGTTCATTCCCACGACCTACAACACCCACGCCGTGGATTTCGATGGTGACGGTCGCCGCGACATCTGGAACTCGCCACTCGATGCGCTGGCGTCCACCGCGCACTATTTGCAAAGCTCGGGCTGGCAGAAAGGCCAACCGTGGGGCTTTGAAGTGCAACTGGCTCCGGGCTTCGATTACGCCCTGGCCGACGCCTCGACGCGCAAGACCATCGCCGAGTGGCAGCAGTTGGGCCTGAAGCTGCCCAACGGTTCGTCGCTACCGGCCAATCTGCTACAGCAGCAAGCCGCCTTGTTGTTGCCAGCGGGCTACAAAGGCCCCGCGTTTCTGGTCATGGATAACTTCCGGGCGATCCTCAAGTACAACAACTCTTCGTCCTATGCATTGGGCATCGGGCTGTTGTCGGAACGCTTCACCGGCGGTGGCTACGTGCTGGGCCAATGGCCGCGCGGCGATCGCCCTCTGAGTCGCTCTGAGCGCATCGAACTGCAAACCCTGCTCTCGGCCCGCCAGTACGATGCCGGCGCCCCAGACGGGATTATCGGGGCCAACACACGCAAGGCCATCCGCAGTGCCCAGCAATCCTTTGGCTGGCCGGCTGACGGCTATCCGACTCAGGAACTGTTGGACAACCTGCGCAAACCGTAATCGAACAGCTTCTGTCCGGAGGGCGTGGGAGCCTGGCTTGCCAGCGATCTGGCGCGAAGCGGCAGCAAAAGCGGAAAACGCGTTCCGTCAGCGTTACCCGATTTGCAGGTTTCATGGCTGCTTCGCAACCAATCGTCGGTAAGCCGGCCTCCCACGCCCTCCGGGCAGAATCAAAGGCGAGACCCACTAAATCCCCGAAAAAAAAGGGGCCGGATATCGCTATCCGGCCCCTTTTTACACGTCAGTCGCGAAGGCGATCAGCCCGCCGTCAGCAACGACTTGGTCAGCTTCGCCTGCTCGTCGGCGTGGTACGAAGAACGCACCAGAGGACCCGACGCGACGTTCTTGAAGCCCATCTTGTAACCTTCTTTGGCGAACCAGGCGAAGGTGTCCGGGTGCACGAAGCGCTGAACCGGCAAGTGGCTGCGCGAAGGCTGCAGGTACTGGCCCAGCGTCAGCATGTCGATGTTGTGCTCGCGCATGCGCTGCATCACTTCGATCACTTCTTCGTCGGTCTCGCCCAGGCCCAGCATCAAGCCGGATTTGGTCGGCACGTGAGGGACCATTTCCTTGAAGCGTTGCAGCAGGGTCAGCGACCACTGATAGTCCGAACCCGGACGCGCGGCCTTATACAGGCGTGGCACGGTTTCCAGGTTGTGGTTGAACACGTCAGGCGGCGTTGCGGCTGTGATTTCCAGCGCAATGTCCATACGGCCACGGTAGTCCGGCACCAGCGTTTCCAGTTGCACGTTCGGCGACAGAGCGCGGATTTCACGGATGCAGTCGGCAAAGTGCTGAGCGCCACCGTCACGCAGGTCGTCTCGGTCAACCGAGGTGATCACCACGTATTTGAGTTTCAGGTCGGCAATGGCAACCGCCAGGTTCTTCGGCTCGTCGATGTCCAGTGCTTTCGGGCGGCCATGGCCGACGTCGCAGAACGGGCAACGACGGGTGCAGATGTCACCCATGATCATGAAGGTTGCGGTGCCGCCGGAGAAGCACTCGCCCAGGTTCGGGCAGGAAGCCTCTTCGCACACGCTGTGCAGCTTGTGCTTGCGCAGCAGCGCCTTGATACGGTCGACCTCAGGCGATACCGGAATACGGACGCGAATCCAGTCCGGCTTTTTCGGCAATTCCACCGTAGGGATGATCTTTACCGGGATGCGCGCCACTTTTTCCGCGCCACGCAACTTCACACCCGCTTCAACTTTCGGACGCGCAGCACGCTCAGGCGTCACCACGTTCGCTGTCGGGATCAGGGTTTGCACGGCATCTGCCGTCTCATGCGCAGTAGTCATATCAGTCGATTCCGCCCGTTAGGGTCGTCTGCTCAGCGTAGTCGAGGTGTTTGACGAGCTGCGCACGCAGCCGGGCACTAACCTCGGCAAATTCAATCGGGCCTGCCTGTTCACGCAGCTGGGTCATCGCCAGCCCCGCATACCCGCAGGGATTAATCCGTTTAAACGGGTCCAGATCCATGTCGACATTCAGCGCCAGTCCATGAAATGAACAGCCATTACGGATACGAAGGCCCAGGGACGCAATTTTCGCCCCGTCGACATAGACCCCCGGTGCTTCGGGTTTGGCTGCTGCCGTTACGCCGTAACTGGCCAGCAGGTCGATCAGACTGTGCTCGATCCGGGTGACCAGTTCGCGCACGCCATAACCCAGGCGACGGACATCCAGCATCAGATAGGCCACCAGTTGACCGGGGCCATGATAAGTCACTTGGCCACCGCGATCGACCTGTACCACCGGAATATCACCCGGAAGTAGTAGATGTTCGGGTTTTCCGGACTGTCCCTGAGTAAAAACCGGCGGGTGCTGTACCAGCCACACTTCATCGGGCGTGTCGCGGTCGCGTCCGTCCGTGAAGCGTTGCATGGCCTGCCAGGCGGGCTCGTAGGCGACCGTTCCCAGATCGCGAAAGCCCAGACAACCGCCCATCACAGCACCATGTGCACTTTGCCCGTGGCGCGCAGCTCGCTGTTGATGTCGTAAAGCTGATCCTGGCCCGTGGCAACGATGTGCAGCTGCAACGTGGTGTATTTACCGTTGCTGCTCTGGCGCTCGGCCTCCTTCTCATCGAGAAGCGTTGCGTGCTTCTTGACGATGGCGATGACCTCGTCTCTGAAGCCCACGCCAGTGTCGCCGATGATCTTGATCGGGTAGTCAGCGCAAGGGAATTCGATTTTCGGTGCTTTTACTTCGGAATCTGTCATGGCAGTGACGGCCTCGTAAGCCGGAAAACGGACAGTCCCCCACCGCGATGGCGGCAGGGGCGTAGGGAGCAACGGTCAGTCAGTGATCAATCGCGATCAGTTGAACAGACTGTAGAAGAACATGCGAATGCTGTCCCACAGGCGGCGGAAGATACCACCTTCTTCGACAGCGTCCATGGCGATGAGATTAGCGGTGCGAACGACCTTGTCGTCCAGCTTCACTTCAACCTGACCGATCACGTCACCCTTGGCGATTGGAGCTACCAGTTTCGGGTTGATGGTCATGCTGGCGGTCAGCTTCTTCATCTCGCCCTTAGGCATGGTCATGGACAGGTCATCCGCCAGACCGGCCTTGACCTGACGCTCGGTGCCTTTCCAGACGGCGGCCTGAGCCAGCTCGGTGCCTTTCTGGTAGAAGGTCTGGGTTTCGAAGAAACGGAAACCGTAGGTCAGCAGCTTCTGGGTTTCAGCAGCACGAGCCTGTTCGCTGTTGGTGCCGAACACCACGGCGATCAGACGCATGCCGTCACGAACGGCCGAGGACACCATGCAGTAGCCGGCTTCTTCGGTGTGACCGGTTTTCAGACCGTCGACGGTCTTGTCACGCCACAGCAGCAGGTTACGGTTTGGCTGCTTGATGCCGTTCCAGAAGAACTCTTTCTGCGAGTAGATCGCGTAGTGAGCCGGGTCTTCGTGGATGATCGCGCGGGCCAGCAGCGCCATGTCGTGGGCGGTGGCGTAGTGGTCAGGGTTCGGCAGACCGGTAGGGTTCATGAAGTGGCTGTTGACCATCCCCAGATCGCCTGCCGTTTTGTTCATCATGTCGGCGAACGCGTCTTCGCTGCCGGCGATGTGCTCGGACAGCGCAACGCTGGCGTCGTTACCCGACTGGATGATGATGCCGTGCAGCAGGTCGCTGACGGTCACCTGGCTGCCCACCTTGATGAACATCCGCGAACCGCCGGTACGCCAGGCGTTTTCGCTGACGGTGACCGGGTCGTTCTCACCGATCTGGCCACGGCGGATTTCCAGCGTAGCGATGTAAGCGGTCATCAGCTTTGTCAGACTGGCGGGCGGCAGACGCTGGTCACCGTTGTTTTCGACCAGAACGTTGCCACTGTTGGCATCCATCAACACGTAAGCCTTGGCAGCCAGTTGAGGTGCCGACGGTGTCATCTGTTCTGCTGCGAACGCGACAGGTGCGGTGAATAGCGGAATTAACAGGCAAAGGCGTTTTGCAAAGGTGGTGATGTTCATCCGTCTCTCGAAAATGCTAATGGGCAAACATGCCCTCGCGGGCAAAGCGGTGGTGCCGGGCTACCCCGGCAAACGGGCTCACATTCTACAGATGAACCCGTGAAATGCTGCTGACAACGCTTGCTCTGGCGGCAAGTCGCTTGCCAGGCAGCTTCGATTCGTCCCCGTTGCCGAGGCGCGAATCACTGATCTGACGTTACTGATCCGATGTAACCACGCTTGGCGAGCCCAGATTGGCCGACCTTACGCTGTTTTGCAGTTGCTGGGCTTCACCCGGCGTGTCGACCGGTCCCATCCGCACGCGATAGAGCGTCTGTTGATTGCGCGCTATCGAACTCACGAACACCGGGGCCCGAACCATCCCGCTCAGTTTCGACCTCAGGAGTTCCGCAGCGTCCGGGTTGGCGAAGGCTCCCACTTGGAGAAACAGCCCAGACGCTTGTCCGGAAGCGTTTTTTTTTGCGTCGATCGGAACAGGCGATACCGGCGCGGCGTGTTGGGCCGGTGGCGGCGTCCACTGCTCGATGGTGCCCGCCGATGCGGTGATCACCGGCGCTGCAACCGGCGCCTGCCGTGGCGCAGGATTGCTCGCCACTTGCGGCTGATCGAGCATCAACGGCGCAGGTTTGCCACGCTGTGCCCAATACTGCGCGGGATCGATGCCCTCGACCTTCACCCGAGCGGTGCCGATTTCGGCATAACCCAGCTTTTTCGCCGCCGCGTAAGACAGGTCGATGATGCGATCCGAATAGAACGGCCCGCGATCGTTGACCCGCAGGATCACCGAGCGGTTGTTGTCCAGGTTGGTGACGCGTACGTAACTGGGAAGCGGCAGCGTCTTGTGCGCCGCGCTCATCCCATACAGGTCATACACTTCGCCGTTGGCGGTGTTTTGACCGTGGAATTTGGTGCCGTACCAGGACGCAGTGCCGGTCGCGGTGTAATTGCTGGAGTCGCTGAGCGGGAAATAGGTCTTGCCCAGTACGGTGTACGGGTTGGCCTTGTATGGACCGGTGTGCAGGGTCGGCACGGCATCGGGAATGCGCGAAACGTCGACGTCCCACCACGGCGCACCGTCTTTGTGGGCGCGGTTGATGTCCAGCCCCGGCTGCGAGCGGATAACGTTGCCCTGCTGGGTCGGTCGACTGGTGGAGCAACTGACGACCAGCAATGCCAGCGCCGCGAAGGCCATCAACTTCAATGGTTGTTGCATCGGCAATGACCGCATTACTTGACGCCCCGAGCTTGAACAAGCATTTCAGACAGCTGATGCACGGCCATGGCGTACATCACGCTGCGGTTGTAACGCGTGATTGCGTAAAAATTCTTCAAACCCATCCAGTATTCAGGGCCGTTGTCGCCTTCGAGGCGAAACGCCGTGACCGGCATATCATCGCGCAGCGCATCATGACTCGCCCACCCCAAGGCTCGCAACTCCCCGACGGTCTTCACCGGTTCGATTCCCGGGCTTAAACCCTCATCGACCCGATCACCGCGCACGCTGGCCTGGCTGACCACAGGTTCACCCGCGACCCAGCCATGGCGTTTGAAATAGCTGGCGACGCTGCCAATTGCATCATCCGGATCGTTCCAGATATTGATGTGGCCATCGCCGTCGAAATCCACCGCGTACGCGCGGAAACTGCTGGGCATGAACTGCGGCAGACCCATGGCGCCCGCATAGGAACCTTTGAGGGTCAGCGGGTCCACCTGTTCCTCACGGGACAGCAGCAAAAACTCGCGCAGCTCCTTGCGGAAAAACTCGGCACGAGGAGGATAGTCGAAACTCAGCGTCGATAAAGCGTCGATTACCCGGTAATTTCCGGTATTGCGACCAAAAAAGGTTTCCACTCCGATGATCGCGACAATCACCTGAGCGGGCACGCCGTACTCTTGTTCAGCACGCGCCAACGCCGCTTCATGCTGCCGCCAGAAGTCCACGCCCCGCGCAATACGCGCGTCGGTCAGGAACATCGGACGGTAATCCTTCCACGCCTTGACCCGCTCGGCGGGCCGCGAAATCGCGTCGAGAATTGACTGTTTGCGCTCGACATTGCGAAACACTTCGATCAATTGCTCGCCGGCAAATCCGTAATCCCGGGTCATGTCACTGACGAACTGAGCGACCTGAGGCGAACCCTCATAGTCACCCGCAAGCGACTCCTGCACTGAACCGAGGATGCCCATCAGACCGACCAGCGGCACATATCGAGCAGCCCAGCCACGCACTACTTGCATTGAGTTCCTGACCTTAAAACCTGAGCGGTTATCCACTTTAATCAAACCTGAGCGATCCACTTGCGATGGGTATGGATCGACATCAAAACCCCAAACGCTGACAGCAGTGTCACCAGCGAAGTTCCGCCGTAACTAATGAAGGGCAATGGCACGCCCACCACCGGCAGCAAGCCGCTGACCATACCGATGTTGACGAAAACATACACAAAAAACGTCATGGTCAGGCTGCCCGCGAGCAGCTTGCCGTAGAGCGTCTGCGCCTGAGCCGTGATGACCAGACCGCGACCGATCAACAGCAGGTAGATCAGCAACAGGGCACAAATACCCACCAGACCGAATTCCTCGCCCAACACCGCAATGATGAAGTCGGTGTGGCTTTCCGGAAGGAAATCCAGGTGAGACTGGGTGCCCAGCAACCAGCCCTTGCCGAAAACCCCGCCCGAGCCAATCGCGGCCTTGGACTGAATGATGTTCCAGCCGGTGCCCAGCGGATCGCTCTCAGGGTCAAGGAAGGTCAGGATGCGTTGCTTCTGATAGTCGTGCATGAAGAAGAACCACATCGCCACCGCGACGGGCACAGCCGCCGCGATCACGCCAATGATCCAGCGCCAGCGCAGGCCCGCCATGAACAATACGAAGGTCCCGGACGCCAGAATCAGCAGCGATGTGCCGAGGTCCGGCTGGCGCACGATCAGGATGAACGGCAATCCGATCAAGCCGAGACTGACGGCCACGTGCTTCAGATGCGGCGGCAATGTGCGCTTGGACAGGTACCAGGCGATGGTCGCCGGCATGATGATCTTCATGAATTCCGACGGCTGGAAACGGATCACGCCGGGAATGTTGATCCAGCGCGTCGCGCCCATGGCGTTGTGGCCCATGACGTCCACCGCGACCAGCAACAACACGCCGAAGACGTAGGCGATCGGCACCCAGCGTGCCATGAAGCGCGGCTCCAGCTGCGCGATCACGAACATCGACACCAGGCCGATGCCGAACGAGGTGGCTTGCTTGATCAGCAGGTCCCAGCTCTTTCCGCTGGCGGAATACAGGACGAACAGGCTGCCGGCCGCCAGTGTCAGCAACAGGATCAGCAACGGGCCGTCGACGTGGATTTTCTGCAGGAAGGTGGCGCGACGGCGCATCACATCTTCGCTGGAGAGGATGCGGTCGAAATTACTCTTCACGGGCCGCGGTCTCCGGAGGCAGTGTATTGCTGGCGTATTCGGGTTTCAGATGACCCTGAGGGTCCAGAAGCCAGGCATCCATGACCTGACGCACGACAGGTGCAGCGGCGCCGGAGCCCGATTCACCGTTTTCAATCATGACCGCGACCACGATTTTCGGGTTGTCGGCTGGCGCAAAGCCCACGAACAACGCGTGGTCACGGTGGCGTTCCTGCACTTTGGAGCGGTCGTATTTTTCACCCTGGCGAATCGCGACGACCTGCGCCGTACCGCTCTTGCCCGCGATGCGGTATTGCGCGCCGATGGCGGCCTTGCGCGCGGTACCACGGGCACCGTGCATCACCTGCTGCATCCCGTGGTTGACCTTGCCCCAGTCGGACGGGTCGCGCAGGACAATATCGGGCATCGGGTTCTCATCTACCGGCTTCTGACCTTCGATGGTCCTGGCCAGATGCGGACGATTCCATTTGCCCTTGTTCGCCACCAGCGCCGTGGCCTGTGCCAGTTGCAGCGGCGTGGCCTGCATGTAGCCCTGACCGATACCGAGGATCAATGTTTCGCCCGGGAACCAGGCCTGACGCCGCGTGACGCGCTTCCAGTCGCGGGACGGCATCAGACCGGGCGACTCTTCGAACATGTCCAGCGAGACCTTTTGCCCGATACCGAACTTGTTCAGGTACGCCGACAGCCTGTCGATGCCGACCTTGTGCGCCAGGTCATAGAAGTAGGTGTCGTTGGAACGCATGATTGCGGTGTCCAGATCGACCCAGCCGTCGCCGGTGCGATTCCAGTTACGGTATTTGTGATCGTAGTTGGGCAGCATGTAGTAGCCGGGGTCAAACACCCGGGTACTGGCGGTCACGACGCCCGAGTCGAGACCCGCGATGGCCACGGCGGGCTTGATGGTCGAACCCGGCGGGTACAGGCCCCGCAGAATACGGTTGAACAGCGGCCGATCCACCGAATCTCGCAGTTCCGAGTAAGCCTTGAAGCTGATGCCTGTGACGAACAGATTAGGATCGAAGCTTGGCTGACTGACCATCGCCAGCACTTCGCCAGTGTTCGGGTCCAGCGCTACCACGGCGCCACGACGTCCGGCCAGGGCGGCTTCGGCGGCTTCCTGCAACTGGATATCGAGGCTCAGGACAATGTCCTTGCCCGGCACCGGATCGGTCCGTTTCAGGACCCGCAGCACCCGACCACGCGCATTGGTCTCGACTTCTTCGTAGCCCACCTGACCGTGCAGCTCGGGCTCGTAGAATCGCTCGATCCCGGTCTTGCCCATGTGATGGGTGCCGCTGTAATTCACGGGATCGAGACTCTTCAGTTCTTTCTCGTTGATGCGCCCCATGTACCCCACCGAGTGCGCGAAATGCGCGCCCTGCGGGTAGTGTCGAATCAACTGCGCGACCACCTCGACGCCCGGCAGGCGGAACTGGTTGACCGCAATCCGGGCGATCTGCTCCTCGGTCAGCTCGAACAGGATCGGCACCGGCTCAAACGGACGGCGCCCCTGCTTCATGCGTTTTTCGAAGATGATCCGGTCGTCCGGCGTCAGTTCCAGCACTTCAATGATCGTGTCGAGGACCTTGGCCCACTCGCCCCCCGCGCGCTCGCGGGTCATGCTCAGGTTGAAGCTGGGCCTGTTGTCGGCGATCACCACGCCATTGCGGTCAAAGATCAGCCCGCGGCTAGGCGGAATCGGCTGCACATGAACCCGGTTGTTTTCCGACAGGGTCGAGTGATAGTCGTACTGGATGACCTGCAGGAAATACAGGCGCGCCACCAACACGCAGATCAGCACGATCACGATGCCAGCGCCGACCACGACACGGTTACGCACCAGGCGTGCGTCCTTTTCGTGGTCTTTCAGGCGAATCGGCTGAGACATTTAGGGC
This sequence comes from Pseudomonas abietaniphila, assembly GCF_039697315.1. Taxonomy (NCBI): domain Bacteria; kingdom Pseudomonadati; phylum Pseudomonadota; class Gammaproteobacteria; order Pseudomonadales; family Pseudomonadaceae; genus Pseudomonas; species Pseudomonas abietaniphila. The sequence goes on from NZ_CP155619.1 coordinate 2,439,326, forward strand.
GTGTTCACAGTGAAGGCAGCAGCGCTACTTGTGATAAGGGTGACCGGACAATACTGTCCAGGCACGATAAATCTGCTCACCGATGAGGATGCGCACCAGCGGGTGCGGCAACGTCAGCGGCGACAACGACCAACGCTGCTCGGCACGGGCACAGACTTCCGGCGCCAGCCCTTCCGGGCCACCGACCATCAGGTTGACCGTGCGCGAATCCAGCCGCCAGCGGTCGAGCTCGACCGACAGCTGCTCGGTGCTCCACGGTTTGCCGTGCACTTCGAGGGTCACGATCCGCTCGCCCGGCTGCACCTTTGCCAGCATGGCCTCACCTTCCTGACGGATCAGGCGTGCCACGTCGGCGTTTTTGCCACGGGTGTTGAGCGGAATCTCTACCAGTTCCAGCGCCAGTTCGGATGGCAGACGCTTGGCATATTCATGCCAGCCTTCTTCCACCCACTTGGGCATGCGTGAACCGACAGCAATCAGACGCAGACGCACGATGAGCCCTTATTGTTGCTCTTTGTTGAGCTTGGTGAAGTGCTCATGCGCGACGTCCGGGCTGTGGTGTGCAGCACTGGCCGAACGGCTCTGCTCGGCACCGGCCCACAAACGCTCCAGGTCGTAGAACTGGCGGGCGGAGGCGGTCATCATGTGCACGATGGCGATGTCCAGGTCCAGCAGCACCCAGTCGCTGTCGCCCTTGCCTTCTTCGCCCAACGGCTTGAGGCCGTTCTTCTTGACCTCTTCGCGAACCTTGTCGAGCATCGCGTTGATCTGGCGATTGGACGTACCGGTCGCGATGATCATGTAGTCGGTGATGCTCTGCTTGTCGCGCACGTCCAGCACCTGAATGTCCTGCGCCTTCACGTCTTCCAGGGCATCGGTGATCACTTTGATCATCGGGTTTTCAATCACTGCATCTTTGTTCGTCATATAAAACTCATTCAGCTCGTATGTTTGGGTGTTTCTTCGCGCTCTTGGCAGCGTCGAAACACACCTTCAGTTCGACGCACGGTACAGCCCGTGCATATCGATATAGGCCAGTACCGCGTCTGGCACCAGAAAACGTACCGACTTCCCGCTGGCCAGCAGTTGGCGGATCTGGGTGGCAGACACCGAAAGCGGCGTCTGCCAGACGAATGTAATCTGTCCGCCGGGGCCCTTGAGGGCCTTCGGATCGCTGACCGCGCGCGCCGCCAGCAGGTTACGCATGGCGTCCGGCGACTCGCTGTCGGCGTCCGGGCGTTGCAGCACCACGATATGGCAGTGCTCCAGCAACTCTTCCCATCGATGCCAGGAAGGCAGCCCGCAAAAGGCATCCCATCCCAGCAACAAAAACAGCTGGTCATCGACGGCCAGTTCAGCGCGCATCGATTCCAGCGTGTCGATGGTGTACGACGGCTTGTCCCGCAACAATTCGCGGTCATCCACCGTCAAGGGCGACACGCCCTGGACCGCGCACTGAACCATCGCCAGACGGTCCTGTGCCGAAACACTGGGCGTATCGCGATGAGGCGGTCTGGCGCTGGGCGTCAGACGCAACTCATCGAGTTCAAGCAGCGCGGCGACTTCCAGCGCGCCGCGCAAATGGCCGATGTGCACAGGGTCGAACGTCCCACCCAGCATGCCGATACGCTTCGGCTTGCGTGCAGTGGAAGGTGCCTCCCCGGCAGGCTCGATCACAGCTTTCGCATGGTTGCCTGCTTGTTGCCGAATATCGGCCAAGTCAGACAGGCCCCTGCCCACGCAACTGGCGGCCGTCACCGACGACGATGTATTTCTCGCAGGTCAGGCCCTCCAGACCAACCGGCCCACGGGCATGAATCTTGTCCGTGGAAATCCCGATCTCGGCACCCAGACCGTACTCGAAGCCGTCAGCGAAACTGGTGGGCGCGTTGATCATCACCGAACTGGAGTCGACTTCCGCCATGAAGCGGCGCGTCTGAGCCTGAGAGTCGGAGACGATGGCGTCGCTGTGGTGCGAGCCGTAATGGTTGATGTGCTCGATGGCCTGATCCAGCCCGGTCACTACGCGAATCGACAGGATCGGCGCCAGGTACTCGGTGTGCCAGTCTTCTTCGGTCGCCGGGATCGCATCGATCAGCTCGCGAGTACGCTCGCAGCCACGCAACTCGACGCCTTTCTCGCGGAACTGACCTGCCATCTGCGGCAGGAAATCAGCGGCAATCGCCTGATCCACCAGCAACGTTTCCATAGCACCGCAGATGCCGTAGCGATAGGTCTTGGCGTTGAAACAGATGCGCTGCGCCGACGCCAGGTCGGCGTGTGCACTGACATACACGTGGCAGATACCGTCCAGGTGCTTGATGACCGGCACCTTGGCATCGCGACTGACGCGCTCGATCAGACCCTTGCCGCCCCGTGGAACGATGACGTCCACGTATTCCGGCATGGTGATCAGAGCACCAACGGCGGCGCGGTCGGTGGTTTCAACCACTTGCACCACGGCAGCCGGCAAGTCCGCTTCGGCCAGACCGCGCTGAATGCAGGTGGCGATGGCACGATTGGAATGAATGGCCTCGGATCCGCCACGCAGGATGGTCGCGTTGCCGGACTTCAGGCACAGGCTGGCGGCGTCGATGGTCACGTTCGGACGCGACTCATAGATGATGCCGACCACGCCGAGCGGCACGCGCATCTTGCCGACCTGAATGCCCGAAGGCTGGAAATTCATGTCGCGGATTGTGCCAATGGGGTCGGGAAGGCTGGCGACCTGACGCAGACCGGCGATCATGCTGTCGATACGAGCCGGGGTCAGGGCGAGGCGTTCAAGCAAGGCAGGTTCAAGACCATTCGCGCGGCCAGCGGCCAGATCCTGCTCGTTGGCGGCGGTCAGATCGTCACGGGCAGCGTCCAGCGCAGCCGCCGTCGCGGCCAGCGCGCGGTTTTTCTGCGCCGTACTGGCACGACCGATCACGCGCGAAGCTTCGCGGGCGGCGCGACCCAGGCGGGTCATATAGTCAAGAACGGACTCAGTCATGGTCTCAGAGGTCTTGGCAGAGAGGAAAGCGGCCGATTATAGCTGTCGTGCGGGCTGAACGACAGCGGCGACAGGCGGATGGTCGATATAAGCCGGTTTTGTTCGGTGATAACCGGGTTTGCAATGACCGTTCCCACGCTCTGCGTGGGACTGATCATCAGCCATGTAGAAGCTCCCTCGCCATTCAGCTGCAATTAAGCCCGACATTGCTATCATCGCGGTCCGATCTGCGGATACCCCAAACACCATGCCCGACCAGCCCTCCCGCCCCTTGCCCGACAGCTTCTTCGACCGTGACGCCCAGACGCTCGCCCGCGATTTGCTGGGCAAAGTCGTCCGTCACAAGGTCGGTGAGTTATGGCTGTCGGCGCGCATCATAGAGACCGAAGCCTATTACCTCGAGGAAAAAGGCAGCCACGCCTCGCTCGGCTACACAGAAAAACGTAAGGCTTTGTTTCTGGAAGGCGGCCACATCTATATGTATTACTCACGAGGCGGCGACTCGCTGAACTTCAGCGCGCAAGGACCGGGCAATGCCGTGCTGATCAAATCGGCTTATCCGTGGGTGGATGCGTTCTCGGACGCAAACAGCCTGGCGCAGATGCAACTCAACAACCCCGACGCCAGCGGCAATATCCGCCCGCCAGAGCGCCTGTGCGCGGGACAAACGCTGCTGTGCAAAGCCCTTGGCCTGAAGGTGCCGATGTGGGACGCCAAGCGCTTCGATCCCCAACGGATCTTTGTGGAAGACGTCGGGCAGCGACCTGCGCGAATCATTCAAGCCACCCGCCTGGGCATCACCGCCGGACGCGACGAGCACCTGATGTACCGCTTCGTCGATGCCGAATACACGCGGTTCTGCACGCGGAACCCGTTGCGACGCGGACAAGTCGAAGGCCGCGACTACTTCATTATCGAGCAAGGACACTGACCCATGGGCGCATGGCTCGACAGCATCACCGCGTGGCTGACCGTCAACCCGTCGTGGCTGGGCGCTGCGATCTTTCTGGTCTCGTGCCTGGAATGCCTGGCCATCGCCGGCATCATTGTGCCGGGTACCGTGGCCCTGTTCGCCATCGCGGCGCTGGCCGGCAGCGGCATCCTGCCCTTGAGCGAAGCGCTGCTGCTGGGTTTTCTGGGCGGCCTGCTGGGCGATGTCGTTTCTTACTTTCTCGGACGGCGTTTCCATCAGAATATCCGCCGCCTGCCGGGTCTGCGTCATCACCCGGAATGGATCGCAGGCGCCGAGACGTACTTCCAGCGCTATGGCATCGCCAGCCTGCTGGTGGGTCGCTTCATCGGCCCGCTGCGCCCGATGCTGCCGATGGTGGCCGGGATGTTCGACATGCCATTCATACGCTTCGCCGGGGTCAGCGTGGTTGCGGCCGCCGGTTGGTCAGTCGCCTACATTCTGCCGGGCTGGGCGACCGGCGCCGCCATCCGCCTGCCGCTGCCTGAAGGGTTCTGGCCGGAGGCAGCGTTTGTGGGCGCGGGGCTGGCGTTGCTGCTCGGCGTGGCGATACAGAGCAGCCTGCGGGCCAGACGCAACGCGACCAAGCTGATCGCATTGACCAGCCTGATCATGCTGATCGCGGTTTTTCTGGGCTGGCCGTACCTGGCGCACCTCGATCAGGGCGTGATGACGCTGGTGCAGGAGCATCGCAGCGAAGCGGCGCAAAACTTCGTGATTTTGGTCACCGGTCTTGGCGACTTCAGGACACAGTTTTGCGCGGCCGCCCTGCTGCTGATCATCCTGGTGGTCACTCGCCAATGGCGTCACGCGATCTTCGCCTGCGCCACGACGCTGGGCGCGGCGATCATCAATCAGAGCATGAAGCACACGTTCGCCCGGGCGCGGCCGGAGGTGCTGGCCGAACCGCTCTCGACCTTCAGCATGCCGAGCGGACATGCCTCGGCGTCGTTTGCGCTGTTCATGACGCTGGCGGTTCTGGCGGGTCGAGGTCAGCCCGCCCGGTTGCGCCTGACGTGGTTGCTGCTCGGCGCGATCCCTGCGGCATCGATCTGCGTGTCGCGGGTTTACCTCGGCGTTCACTGGCCGACGGATGTACTGGCGGGAATGCTGCTGGCGTTCTTCACCTGCGCGGCGAGCCTGGCCTTCGTGCAGAACAAGGAAGTGTTGCCACCCTTGCCGTTGCGAGTGTGGTGGCTGCTGCTACCGGCCATGGTCGCGCTGCTGGGAGGGTTTGCCTTCCACTCCATGACGCACGGTTTGATTCGGTATGAGTATTGAGCGCAGCTCGAACGAGCTACGCAGTGCAGGGGCGCGCCTGCCGCTCAAGTAAGCAAGGTCACGCCTGCATATCGCCCTGCATCTCATCCAGCAAATCCTGGATAGCGTCGAGGCGCTCTTCCGCGTCGTCGATTTCCAGCAACTCGATCTTGTCTTCCTCGGCGAACGGCAGCAGGTAGGCCAACTGGTTGGACAGCGACTGTTGGCCACTGGCCGTCAGGCCCATGTTCAGCGCGGCAACCATCGGGTGCTCAGCCAGCGCGGCCAGCAGCGCAACGAGGTCTTCGTCCTCTTCCTGCAGCGGCTTTTCGTCCGGTTCCTCCAGCCACTCCACCTCGGCAAGCAACAGGTTATCGCGCTGGGTTTGGGCCTCGACCACCCGGAACCGTCGACCGCCGACCACGCGAATGCCCAGCAAGCCGTTGTCCTGTTGCTGAAAGTCAGTCACCAGCGCTTCACAGCCGATTTGCGAGAAACCTTCAGGCACATTGCCGACTTCACTGCCCTCGGTGATGCAGACCACGCCAAAGCCTTCACCCTGTTTCATGCAGCGGCCAATCATGTCCAGATAGCGCGCCTCGAAAATCTGCAGATCGAGTACACACCCCGGAAACAGCACAGCGTTCAGCGGAAACAACGGCAACGACATAAACACACCCTCAAGCAACCAGAGACACCGCCAACGGCAGGAACAAGGCCGTGGCGACACCCATCAAACTCATGGCCAGCGCCGCGAAGGCACCGCACTCTTCACCTTCCTGCAAGGCCGCCGAAGTGCCCACGGCGTGGGCCGTCAGCCCCAGGGCCATGCCCCTTGCTTCCGGGCTTTGTACGCCCGCCAGGGTCAACAGACCGGGGCCGAATATGCCGCCAATGACGCCGGTGATCAACACGAAAACCGCGGCCAAGGCCGCCACACCACCCATCTGTTCAGCCACCAGCATGGCAATGGGCGAGGTCACCGACTTGGGCGCCATGGTCATCAGGATCATGTGATCGGCGCCCAGCACGTAACCGAGCCCCACGCACAGCGCCGTCGCAAACACCCCACCAATCACCAGCGTAGTCAAGACCGGCCAGAACAACTGCCGGATACGCCGCAGATTCAGATAAAGCGGCACCGCCAGCGCCACCGTGGCAGGCCCCAGCAGGATGCTGAGGATCTCGGTGCTCTTGCGGTACTCGACGTAACTCAGCCCGCAGGTGACCAGCACGCCGATCACCACCAGCATCGAGACCAGCACCGGCTGCAGAAAGACCCAGCGGGTTTTCTCGTAACCGGCCAGCACCACTTGATAGGCGCCCAGCGTGATGGCGATGCCGAATAGAGGGTGATGGATCACGGACAACCAGGCGCCTTGCCAATCCAGACTCATGAGGGCTCCTGGCGTCGGGCCTGACGGTTGATGAGCTTCTGCATCAACCAGCCGGCGAAGGTGAGCGAGATCATCAGGGACAACACCAGCGACCCGACAATGGCCCAGAAATCGTCAGCGATCTGCCCGGCGTACACCATGACGCCCACCGCAGGCGGCACCAGCAACAACGGCAGATACCGCAACAAACTGCTGGCGGCCAGGCTGATAGGCTCGGTGACTTCTCCGCGGATCATCAGGTAGACCATCAACAGCACCAGCCCGATGATCGGTCCCGGCAGGATCGACAGGAACAAATGATTCAGCGCCGTCCCCACCAACTGGAACAGCACCAGCCACGTCAGGCCTCTTAGCAACATAGAAAACTCCAGCAAATTCGCGGCGCCATTATACGCACGCAGTCTCGTCAGCTATGGGTCGGTATTCGCAAGCCTTCGGATTCTTGACCAATGGCCCTTAGCGTGCTGATCTTCAAGTCCGGCGAAGCCCCTGTGGGCGTGAGCTTGCTCGCGAATCGCGAAGGGTCCGTCGACAGATGCATCACAGACATACCGCACTACCGGGCAAGCGCGCTCCTACATGCGCTCATAAACCGCAATCGAGCGAAGCAATAAAGAAGCCTATAGCCGCAGATCCCTGAAAAAACAAAACCGCATGCCGAAAACGATTCACTAAGGAGAGTATCGATGCCCTATGTACCTGTTGCAGCGCTCAAGAGTTATGAAGGCAAGGAACTGGGAAGTTCCGAATGGCTGACCATCGACCAGGAACGTATCAATCTGTTTGCCGAAGCCACCGGCGACTTCCAGTTCATCCACGTCGACCCGGTCAAAGCGGCGCAAACGCCGTTTGGCTCGACCATCGCCCACGGCTTTCTTTCCCTTTCGCTGATTCCCAAGCTCATGGAATCGCTGCTGGTGCTGCCTGAAGGCCTGAAGATGGTGGTTAACTACGGCCTCGACAGCGTGCGTTTCATTCAGCCGGTGAAAGTGGATTCGCGCGTTCGTCTAAAAGTTGCCCTCACGGAAGTCACCGAGAAAAAGCCTGGCCAGTGGCTGCTCAAAGCCACTGCAACGCTTGAAATCGAAGGCCAGGACAAACCTGCGTTCATCGCTGAACCGCTCTCCCTCGCCTTCGTGTAAAACCCCTGAAACGTGAAACAGTCGTAACAGACTGTTTCACCACGCTTCCCGGCTGCGGCATACTCGCTGCGGCTGTGTGAGCGACTCGATACAAGTCCACGAATCTGATCACGCCGAAACACCTCATTTTCGGGATTTACCATGCGCGCGCTTGCTCCTCTGGCCCTTACCCTTCTGATTACCGCGTGCGGTGACGGCGAATCGCTGTTGCCGGCTGACGCCCGCTTGCCTGACGGTGGCCGCTATCGGGGTGATGTCGTCAATGGCGTGCTGCAAGGCAAGGGTCGCATCGACTACCCCAACGGCAGCTGGTACGCCGGGGAATTCGCCAAGGGTCAGTGGAACGGTCAGGGCGAGTGGCACGCGAACAATGGCGATGTCTACAAAGGCGGCTTCCGGGACGGCTTGTTCGACGGTCAAGGCACGCTGACGACCAACGGCGGCAGTTACGTCGGCGGCTACAAACTGGGGCGACGCGAAGGCGAAGGCACGCTCAAAGAGCACGGCATGAGTTACCGCGGCGAGTTCAAAGCCGACCTTTACGACGGCCTCGGCCATCTGCAACTCGAAGACGGCAGCGAATACCAGGGCCAGTTCTCCCACGGCAAACCCAACGGCGAAGGCCAGCGCAGCGACGCGGCGGGTAACCAATTCAGTGGCAAATTCGTCGATGGCCAGCTGGAAGGCACCGGCAACTTCACCAGCGCCGATGGCGATCAATATGTCGGCGGCTTCCACAACAATCAGTTAAACGGTCGCGGCCGCTATGAAAACGCCGATGGCGATGTCTGGTCCGGCCAGTTCAAGGACGGCGCATTTACCGGCAAAGGTGAGCTGATCGGTTCGGACGGCACCAACTATCAGGGGCAATTCCGTAACTGGCGCTTCGCAGGCGAAGGCCGCTTGAAAATGCCCGATGGCAGCCTGTACGTCGGCCAGTTCGACAACGACAATTACGATGGCCCCGGTGTATTGACCGCCGCAGACGGCAGTGTGCAAAGCGGTACGTGGTCCAACGGTCAGCGCGTGCGCGACGCGATGGGCAAGCTGCTGCCCGATCCGCTGGAAGTCGGCTTGCTCGCACAAGGTCCGTTGCTGGAAAAAGCCCTCGCCGCCGTACCGGCCTCTACGCCCGCAACTGAGCTGTACAGCCTGGTGGTCGGTGGCGACGGAAAGCAGAGTGTTTTCCTGCGCGAAGCGGATTACGTGAACAAGCTGCTGTCGAGCCGCTTCGGGGCTTACGGCCAGATTTCACTGGTCAACCACCGCGACCACATGGCCGACCGCCCGCTGGCGACCCGCGAAAACATCAGCCGCGCCGTGCAAACCCTCGCCCAGCGCAGCGGCCCGGAAGACCTGATCTTCATTTACCTCACCAGCCACGGCACCCACGAGCACGAACTGGTGCTGGACCAGCCGCGCCTCGAACTCTCGGACTTGCCCGCCAACGAGATGGCCGGCGTGCTCGCGCCGTTGAAGAACCGAGACAAGGTGGTGGTGATCTCGGCCTGCTACTCGGGCGGTTTCATCCCGGCCATCAAAGACGACAAAACCATGGTCATCGCAGCCTCCCGTGAGGATCGCGTGTCGTTCGGTTGCTCCGAAGAAGCTGACTTCACCTATTTTGGCGAAGCACTGTTCGGCAAGGCGCTGGTGGAAACCGATGACCTGATGCAAGCCTTCAACGACGCCAAAACCATCGTCGCGCAACGTGAGATCGAAGAGAACTTTGAAGCCTCCGAGCCGCAGATCTGGGCGCCCAAAGGCGTGCTAGCACGCTGGCAACAGCTGCGTAAAAGCCAGGCAGAACGTGCGTTGAACACCGTGTCGGTCGGCAAGGGCATGAAAGCCGCGGCCAGCCACTGATGCCCGGCTTCGGCCGGACGAAATCGCCGCGACATGAAAAATTCGTGAGTTTTGTGAAACCAGCGTCATCCGCACACAGTCTGTTCCGATAGAGCGCCTATGCTTGTGCGTATCAAGGGAGAAAGACCATGTACTTGACGCCGCAACACATCCTGCTTGCCGGAGCGACTGGATTGACGGGCGAACACCTGCTCGATCGCTTGCTCAATGAGCCCACCGTCAGCCGCGTATTGGCGCCAAGCCGGCGCCCGCTGGCCGAACACCCTCACCTGGAAAACCCCGTAGGCGACTTCACCTCTTTGCTCGCAGAACTCGGCGGTCGGGTCGATATCGCCTTCTGCTGCCTGGGCAGCACGATCAAACAGGCGGGCTCTCAAGATGCGTTTCGCGCCGTCGACATGGACATGGTCGTGGCCTTTGGCAAGCGCGCCCGGGAAATGGGCGCACGTCATTTGCTGGTCATCAGCGCCGTAAACGCCGACCCTGAATCCAGCATTTTCTACAGCCGCGTCAAAGGCGAAATGGAAGAAGCGCTCAAGGACCAGAACTGGCCGCAACTGACCATCGCCCGCCCTTCCCTTTTGATTGGCGAGCGCGAAGACCAGCGCTTGGTGGAGCAGTTGGCCGCGCCGATTGCCAAGCTGATTCCCGGCAAATACGGCGGCATCGAAGCCTGCCAACTCGCCCGCGCACTATGGCGCCTGGCGCTGGAAGAGCAGGACGGGGTTCGTGTGGTCGAGTCGGATGAGTTGAGGCGGTTGGGGAAATAACACGCCTTGCAGCGCTGCAGGATGCCCTGTGGAATGCAGTCCCCTGTGGGAGCGAGCTTGCTCGCGAATGGCCAGCAAAGCCGACACATTTGTATCGGTCGAAAGATCATTCGCGAGCAAGCTCGCTCCCACAGGTCGTTTATCAGTTCATTTCTCAGCCATCAACAGACCTACAACCCACCTGTCGCCTGAAACCCTACGCCCAGCGCCGTCAGGATAGATAGCGGCAGCAGTAAAGTGTCCAGCAACGCGCTGCCCGGCAGGTCCAGCATCGGGTATTTCGGCGCTTCGGCACCGAACCGGTCCTTCTCGCAGCAACCGCCTTGAATCGCATACAGATCCAGCCGCGTACCTGAATACACCACAGGCGCGCCCGGCTGATTGGCATCCAGCGTGCGCACCGTTGAACAACCGGTGGCGAGCAAAAGGCCGAGGGTGAGGACGAACAGCTTCTTATTCATCGGCGCCAAAGTGATGCTCGCCCCAACGCGGCAGCATGTCCTGAGGAATGTTCAGAAGATTGAGAATCCGGGCGACGACGAAGTCGACCAGGTCATCAATGGTCTGCGGCTGGTGATAGAAACCCGGCGAGGCCGGAAGAATCACCGCGCCCAGATTCGACAGCTTGAGCATGTTTTCCAGATGAATGCTGGAAAACGGCGCTTCGCGCGGCACCAGAATCAGCTGACGGCGTTCCTTGAGGGTGACGTCCGCAGCGCGCTCGATGAGGTTGTTGCACGCGCCCGTGGCGATGGCAGACAAGGTGCCAGTCGAGCACGGCACGACGACCATGGCGCTCGGCGAGCCCGAACCGGACGCCACCGGGGACATCCAGTCTTCTTTGCCGTACACCCGAATCTGCCCGGCAGCCGCGCCGGTGTATTCCGTCAGGAACGCCTGCATCATTTGCGGTTTGGGCGGCAGAGTGACGTCGGTCTCGGTGGCCATCACCAACTGCGCGGCCTTGGAGATCAGGAAATGCACTTCGCGATCTTCACGCACCAGGCAGTCGAGCAGACGCAGGCCGTATTGCGCGCCGGATGCGCCGGTCATCGCGAGGGTAATGCGTTCAGGGCCGCTCATTTCAGCGCCTCGGCCAGTTTGCCGTGCAGACCGCCGAAGCCGCCATTGCTCATGATCACCACGTGAGTGCCCGGCTGGGCCAGACCCTTCACGCGCTCAATGATGCCTTCCAGCGAATCGCAGACCACGGCCGGCACCTTGCACTGAGCTGCGGTGGCGCCCAGGTCCCAGCCCAGATTGGACGGGGCGTACCAGACCACCTGATCGGCCTGATCAACACTTTCCGGCAGACCGTCCCGGTGCGCGCCAAGCTTCATGGAGTTGGAGCGTGGCTCGACGATGGCAATGATCGGTGAATCGCCGACCTTCTTGCGTAAGCCATCCAGCGTGGTGGCGATGGCGGTCGGGTGGTGGGCGAAGTCGTCATAAATGGTGATGCCGCGTACTTCAGCGACTTTTTCCATGCGCCGCTTCACGCTTTTGAACGCACTCAATGCTTCGACGCCCTGTTGCGGCACCACGCCGACGTGCCGCGCGGCCGCCAGCGTGGCGAGCGCGTTGGCGACGTTGTGTTGACCGGTCATGCCCCAGTCCACGACGCCTTGGGCGACGCCTTCAAAGAGGACTTCGAACTTCGAGCCGTCCTCGCTCAGCAGCTTCGCCTGCCACTGACCGCCTTGCCCGGTGGTTTGTACCGGCGTCCAGCAACCCATTTCAATCACGCGCTGCAGCGCAGGCTCAGTGGTCGGATGAATCACCAGACCTTCACTCGGAATGGTGCGCACCAAGTGATGGAATTGGCGCTCGATGGCAGGCAGATCGGGGAAGATGTCGGCGTGATCGAACTCAAGGTTGTTGAGGATCGCAGTGCGCGGGCCGTAGTGAACGAATTTTGAGCGTTTATCGAAGAACGCACTGTCGTATTCGTCGGCCTCGACCACGAAAAACGGCGTGTCGCCCAAGCGGGCGGACACCGCAAAATTCTGAGGCACGCCACCGATCAGGAAACCCGGTGCCATGCCCGCGTGTTCCAGCACCCAGGCCAGCATGCTGCTGGTCGTGGTCTTGCCATGGGTGCCGGCAACCGCCAGCACCCAGCGACCGCGCAATACGTGATCGGCCAGCCACTGCGGCCCGGACACATACGGCAGGCCTTTGTTGAGGACGTATTCAACCGCCGGATTACCGCGCGACATGGCGTTGCCGACCACCACCAGATCCGGTGCAGGTTCCAGGTGTGCCGGGTCGTAACCTTGCATCAACGTGATGCCCTGCGCTTCGAGCTGCGTGCTCATCGGCGGGTAGACGTTGGCATCGGAGCCGGTGACTGTATGGCCCAAATCCTTGGCGAGAACCGCCAGCGAACCCATGAACGTGCCGCAGATACCCAGAATATGAATGTGCATGACCGACCTCTTAAAACGTTCGCGCAGGTTAGCGTAGAGAGGGTCAATTCGCACAGGTCAATTGCTGGAATACAGCCATGAGATCAAAGACTCCGTGGGATGGATACATCAAACGTCCAGGACGTTGTTGCCCTCTGTGGGAGCGAATTCATTCTCGACTGGCCAGTGAAACCGACACTTGTCTGTTGGCTTAACTATTTTTCGCGAATGAATTCGCTCCCACAGGGAATACGCTGGAGTCGAGCTTAGCGATTGATCCCATGCTTACGCAGCTTTCTATAGAGGGTGTTGCGACTGACGCCCAACTCCTTCGCCGCGTGGGTCATGTGCCAGCGTTGCGCCTCCAGGGTCGCGACCAATGCAGAGCGCTCGGCATCGTCCAGTGGCGACTCGCTGTGTTCAGCCTCGACGGCTTTTTGCGCAGCGCTCTGACGAATCAATGCCGGCAAATCGGCGAAACATATCTGATCGTCCTCGCACAACGCCGCCAGCGTTCTCAGGACATTGCGCATCTGCCGCACGTTGCCCGGCCAGTTGAAGGCCAGCAGTGAGTCCCTCGCCGCGGGCTCAATGACCACGGCATGGCCACCCGCCTCTTCCTCCAGCAGAAAATCCAGCAACTGACATTTATCACTGCGTTCACGCAACGGCGGGAGCGCGATCTCCAGGCCGTTGAGCCGATAGTAGAGGTCCTCACGGAAGCTGCCGTCCTCAACCCGCCCCAGCAAATTCCGGTGCGTCGCGCTGATGATTCGTACATCCACGGGCTGCGGTTCACCGCCAATCGGCACCACCAGGCGATCCTCCAGCACCCGCAGCAAGCGCGTCTGCAAGGCCACCGGCATGTCGCCAATCTCGTCGAGGAACAACGTGCCGCCATCGGCTTGCTGCAACTTGCCGCGCATCCCTTCCTTGCGCGCGCCGGTGAAGCTGCCGCCGCGATAACCGAACAGCTCGCTTTCGATGAGGCTTTCCGGAATCGCCGCACAGTTCAGCGCCACAAAAGGCTTGCCTGCCCGCTGACTGGCCTGATGCACGGCCTTGGCGAACGCTTCCTTGCCAGAGCCGGTTTCGCCATTGATCAACAGCGGCACATCGCGCTCAAAGACCTTGAGCGCGCGACGAAAATCCGTTTGCAGCGACGGATCGCCCAAGCAGATCCCGCTTAGCGCCGGCTGCAAAGTCGGTTTGCTGGCAATGGGAATAGAAAGCGGTTTCGCTCCGGGCCGCGACTGCCCACGCAGGAGTGCGAAGAATCCGCGCCCGTCCCGCGTCCGCAAGGGCCAGCGGGTGGTTGCATCGGGCGACGCACGGCCCATCAGTTCGTCCAGCGAACACTCGAATAACGTCGCGACGGACTGCCCGACCAGTTCGGCGCGCCCCAGACTCAACAGGTTCAGCGCACTTTGATTCAGCGCACTGACGCGACCCTCGCCATCGAACGCCAGCAAGCCTTCGCTGAACAGCCCGACCGATCCCGCCTGCAAATGGAAACGCAGCAGCCACTGATCGTCGCAGTGACGAAGGAAATAACTGCTTTCAATCATCTTCGCCGACAGATTGACCAGCGCCATGGTGTGAAACTGGCTTTGCCGGGACACGTCATGCCGAGCGGAGGAAACGTCCAGCACCGCGAGCAGGTCACCGTGAGGATCGAACACCGGGCTCGCCGAACAGGTCAGCCCGGTGTGCCGGCCGCGAAAGTGCTCGTCGCGATGAATCGTCACCGACTGCCGCTCGACCAGGCAGGTGCCAATGCCGTTGGTGCCCTCGCGCGCTTCACTCCAGTCCGCGCCCAGCCACAACCCGGCACGCTCGAAAATCCTGCGCTCGCCGGGCTCGGTCACACAATTGAGGATGACGCCTCGCGCATCGGTCAGCAGCACGGCATTGCCGCCCGATAACTGCTGATGCAGGTTGTTCATTTCGCCACCGGCAATCGTCAGCACTTGTTGCAGGCGCTCGCGGCTTTCCAGCACCCGGGCGTGCTCAAGCACCGTCGGCGCCATTGGCTGGGCGGGGTCGAGGTGATAGTCCTCAAGGCAACGCAGCCACGAACGAGCGATGGAAGGATCGGCGCCGGGGCCGTATTGATGATGAGCGTTGCCTTGGGCAACAGTCAGGACTTGTTGGGCATGTCGAGAGAAGGGGCTGCTGTGCATTTTTATTGTTCTTCCTAGGTTCTGCCTGGGGAGCTGTGAACCAGCATCCTCCTCGTCCCCGGTCATTGCAATGCTTCCAAAGGCGCAGCCCGGCGGGGTGTCCCACATTCGATACAAAGTGTCATTCGGGCCGTATCGAGGCTGGCACAACGACATCCTCCAATCCCCTCCTTTATCAGCAAAACCCTTATAAACCGGGGGCCTCGCGGCAATGGCCCGCGCTTTGCTCTACGCTCTTATCAAGCACAGCCGCCTCACCGCCGCTGGAGCAAGCAGCCGTGCGTTATCCCCACACAATCACAAGAGCAAGGAGATATTCACCATGCGTTATGCCCATCCCGGTACTGAAGGCTCGCTCGTTACCTTCAAGACCCAATACGGCAACTACATCGGTGGCGAATTCGTGCCGCCGGTCAAAGGCCAGTATTTTGAAAACACTTCGCCGATCACCGGCAAGCTGATTGCCCAGTTTCCTCGTTCCACTGCCGAAGACATCGATAAAGCGCTGGATGCCGCTCACGCTGCAGCCGATGCGTGGGGCAAGACCTCCGTTCAGGAACGCTCCCTGACCCTACTGAAAATCGCTGACCGCATCGAGCAGAATCTCGAACTGCTGGCCGTGACCGAAACCTGGGACAACGGCAAAGCCGTTCGCGAAACCCTGAACGCCGACATTCCGCTGGCAGTCGATCACTTCCGTTATTTCGCTGGCGTGCTGCGGGCTCAGGAAGGCTCCGCCGCTGAGATCGACGGCAACACCGTCGCGTACCACATTCACGAACCACTGGGCGTGGTCGGTCAGATCATCCCGTGGAACTTCCCATTGCTGATGGCGGCTTGGAAGCTCGCCCCTGCATTGGCGGCTGGCAACTGCATCGTGCTCAAACCCGCCGAGCAAACTCCACTGGGCATCACCGTTCTGATGGAGCTGATCGGCGACCTTCTGCCGAAAGGCGTGCTCAACGTCGTGCAAGGTTATGGCCGTGAAGCCGGTGAAGCGCTGGCCAGCAGCAAGCGTATCGCCAAAATCGCGTTCACCGGCTCGACACCAGTGGGCTCGCACATCATGAAACTGGCGGCCGACAGCATCATTCCGTCCACCGTGGAGCTGGGCGGCAAGTCGCCGAACATCTACTTCGAAGACGTGATGAGCGCCGAGCCTGAATTCATCGACAAATGCGCAGAAGGCGTGGTTCTGGCGTTCTTCAATCAGGGCGAAGTCTGCACCTGCCCTTCGCGCTGCCTGGTTCAGGAGTCCATCTATCCGCAGTTCATGGAAGCGGTGATGAAGAAGGTGCTGAAGATCAAGCGCGGCGACCCGCTGGACACCGACACCATGGTCGGCGCTCAGGCGTCGCAGCAGCAGTTCGACAAGATCCTCTCCTACCTCGACATCGCCCAGGGCGAAGGCGCCGAGCTGCTCACCGGCGGCAAGGTCGAGAAAATGGAAGGCTCGCTGGCGACCGGTTACTACATCCAGCCGACGCTGCTCAAAGGCAACAACAAGATGCGCGTGTTCCAGGAAGAAATCTTTGGTCCGGTGGTCAGCGTCACCACCTTCAAGGATGAAGCCGAAGCCATCGCCATCGCCAACGACACCGAGTTCGGCCTGGGCGCTGGCGTCTGGACCCGCGACATCAACCGCGCCTACCGCGTGGGTCGTGCGATCAAGGCCGGTCGCGTGTGGACCAACTGCTACCACCTGTATCCGGCCCACGCCGCGTTCGGTGGCTACAAGAAGTCCGGCGTCGGTCGCGAAACCCACAAGGTTGCCCTCGAGCACTACCAACAGACCAAAAACCTGCTGGTGAGCTACGACATCAACCCGCTGGGCTTCTTCTGATTCAGCGAAAACGCGTCACATGACGGCCTCTTCGGAGGCCGTTTTTATTGCAGGCGAGCGCACATTTTGGCCACCCCACCGTACCTGTAGGAGACGTCGGAGGTTACGACGGCAGCGATAGCGGTGGATCAATCACAGTTGAGTTGCCTGACACACCGCCTTCGCTGCCCTCGTAACCTCGGACGTCTCCCACAGAGGTGGGCGGTGTTGCGGACTTCGCGAACAGGAATCCAATCCGCTTTTGGATTGCGCTTTCTAAACCGCTTAGGCACAGTCAAAACCGTCTGTCCCAGTGCCAGGCGCGTCCTCCCCCGTTCATGAAATGCACTATGAAGCTGAGGCCCAACCATGCGGATCATCCAAGCCACCCTGGAGCACCTGGACCTGTTGACCCCGTTGTTCGTCAAATACCGTGAGTTTTACGGCGAACTGCCTTTCCCCGATTCCTCCCGCGCGTTCCTCGAAAAACGCCTGCGTCGCGAAGAATCGGTGATTTACCTGGCTTTGCACGATGAAGACGACAGCAAGCTGCTGGGCTTCTGTCAGCTCTACCCAAGCTACTCCTCGCTCTCGCTCAAACGCGTCTGGATCCTCAACGACATCTACGTCGCCGAAGACGCCCGCCGCCAGCTTGTCGCCGACCACCTGATCCAGAAAGCCAAGAAGATGGCCCGGGAAACCCAGGCCGTGCGCATGCGTGTCTCCACCAGCGCCAACAACGAAGTCGCCCAGAAGGTCTACGAATCGATCGGGTTTCGCGAAGACACCCAGTTCAAGAACTACGTGTTGCCGATTAATTGAACCAATGCCGCAGCTTCCATGTAGGAGCGCGCTTGCCCGCGATGGCGTCGGGTCAGTCGGCATCGGCGTTGCAGGCACACTGTAATCGCGAAACAACGCCGCAGCTCCCCGCGTAGGAGCGCGCTTGCCCGCGATGGCGTCGGGTCAGTCGACATTGACGCTGCAGGCCTACGGTGTTCGCGGGCAAGCGCGCTCCTACAAGGGGTCTGTGTTGCATCACTACCAAATGTTTCAATTGATGAGTCCCTCTAAGCAACACCCCGTTTCTTCCCTCTATAATGCGGCCCACATCGCTTCCACTTAACGACTCGCACGACCCGGATCGGGTCTCACACTCAGGTGCCGTACATGGACTTCAACCCCCTCGACATCATTCTTCACCTCGACGTCTACCTCGACATGCTGGTGACCAACTACGGCACCTGGGTCTACGCCATTCTGTTCCTGGTGATTTTTTGCGAGACGGGGCTGGTCGTCACACCGTTCCTGCCGGGTGATTCGCTGCTGTTCATCGCTGGCGCCGTCGCGGCCGGCGGTGGTCTGGACCCTGTGCTGCTGGCGTGCCTGTTGATGGCCGCCGCCATTCTGGGCGACAGCACTAACTACGTGATTGGCCGAACGGTAGGCGACAAGCTGTTCAAGAACCCCAACTCCAAAATCTTCCGTCGCGACTACCTGACCAAAACCCACGAGTTCTACGAGCGCCACGGCGGCAAGACCGTCACCCTGGCGCGTTTCCTGCCGATCATCCGCACCTTCGCCCCGTTCGTTGCCGGTCTGGGCAAGATGAACTACCTGCGCTTCGTGAGCTTCAGCGTGCTGGGTTCGATCCTCTGGGTCGGCGGCCTGGTGACGCTCGGTTACTTCTTCGGCAACATCCCGTTCATCAAGAAGAACCTCACCCTGCTGGTGCTGGTGATCATCCTGATCTCGCTGCTGCCGATGATCATCGGGCTGGTTCGCAGCCGCATGGGCCGTTCCGCCGAGGCGCGCTGATTCCATGTGGTCGCTGGGCGGCTGGCTCAAGCGCCGCACGCTGGCGCGCAACCCCGTTGATCCCGAGCTCTGGGATCGGGTGCGCCAGCGTTTGCCGATCCTCGATGGCATCAGCGCCGAAGAGGATCGCTACCTGCTCGACAGCTGCGTGCTGTTCCTGCAGGCCAAACACCTCACGGCGCTGGAAGGCGTCAATCTGGATGACGAGTCACGGCTGTTCCTCGCCGCGCAGGCGCAACTGCCTTTGTTGGCGCTGGGCGACCTGGACTGGTATCAGGGGTTTCACGAGATCGTCCTCTATGGCGACGACTTCATCAGCCCGCAGAAGCACCGCGACGCCAACGGCATCGAACACGAGTGGGACGGTGAACACAGCGGCGAAGCCTGGTCGCAAGGCCCGGTGATCCTCGCCTGGCCGGGCGTGCTGTCGAGCGGCGGCTGGGAAGCCTATAACCTCGTTATCCATGAGCTGGCACACAAGCTCGACATGCTCAACGGCGACGCCAACGGCCACCCGCCGCTGCACAACGACATGCGCATCCGCGACTGGACCGAGGCGATGCAAACGGCCTACGACGACATGAACCGTCAGCTGGACGCCGACCCCGACGCCGAAACCGCCCTTGATCCCTACGCCGCCGAAAACCCTGCGGAGTTTTTCGCCGTCACCAGCGAATACTTCTTCAGCGCCCCGGATTTATTGGTCGACGCCTATCCAGCGGTGTATCAGCAGCTCAAGGCGTTCTATCGGCAGGATCCTTTGGCGCGCTTGACGGCACTTCAAGCGGAAAACCCGGTCTATCAGGCTCAACACGACGCCTGAAGCCGACCGCCACGCATGGCATCGCTTCTCGAATGTGCCTATAATCCGGCCCACTTTTTGGCGTTGCACGCCAGATTCTGAATGGTCAACCAAGGGGGCAAAGCCCAATGAGCTACAGCAAGATTCCGGCCGGTAAAGACCTGCCGAATGACATCTACGTCGCAATCGAGATCCCGGCCAACCACGCGCCGATCAAGTACGAAATCGACAAAGAAAGCGACTGCCTGTTCGTTGACCGTTTCATGGCCACCCCGATGTTCTACCCGGCCAACTACGGTTTCATCCCGAACACTCTGGCGGACGACGGCGATCCCCTGGACGTGCTGGTTGTCACCCCGTACCCGGTCGCGCCAGGCTCGGTCATCCGTGCCCGTCCAGTCGGCGTGCTGAACATGACCGACGACGGCGGCGGCGACGCCAAAGTCATCGCCGTCCCACACGACAAGCTGTCCCAGCTGTACGTCGACGTGAAGGAATACACCGACCTGCCACCGCTGCTGATCCAGCAGATCGAGCACTTCTTTGCTAACTACAAAGACCTCGAAAAAGGCAAATGGGTGAAGATCGAAGGCTGGGCCGGCGCAGACGCTGCTCGCGAAGCCATCACCAAATCGGTCGCTGCCTACAAAGGCTGATCCGATTCGCTCGCTTCAGAACGCCCGCCTCGGGTGTTCTGAAGGGGCACCCCTCGGAAGTCGACTCATCCCCCTGTGGAAGCGAATTCATTCGCGATCGGCTGCGAAGCAGTCGCAAACCCTCCCCCTCCTCCGCTTTTGACGCCCCCTCGTCTTCAAACACCGTCTCAATTCCCCACTATTTCCCATTCAAATGTTTAATCACATCGACGTTCAAACAATTCGTTTACCCCAATAGAACACTTGCCTATTCAGGCAACAATCAGGGCGCTTATATTCATCAATAACCCAACAACCCCCGCTCTAAAAAGCCAACCTCTGCAACGCCCCCGCAAAACCGCGACTCGTACGCCCATTCGAACACTGTTGAGCTCAAACAAAACAGTGAAAGAAACAACCTACAAACGCCATCAAACCCTGTAATCCCAAGACTTGATTACAACTTTGAAGCTCCACTCATTTGAACACTTCGTTCATTTAAACAAATTTGAACCTTCCGTAAACTTCGGGCCATGAATACATCAGGTGATCGACTACGCGTCCTTCTGCGGGAGTGCCATCTCTCCGCCACAGACTTCGCCGCCAACCGAAAGGTGACGCCGCAACACGTGAACAACTGGTTCAAACGCGGCATCCCCATGGCACGCATCGAAGAAATCGCCGAACTGCTCAGCGTCAACGGGCGCTGGCTGCGCACGGGCGAGGGCCCCAAACACCCGGGCGAAGAGCGCGGCAAACGCGGCTTGGGCGGCCTTGCGAAACTGCGCACGGAGCGCGGCGGCCGCGAAGAACTGGACATCCCGCTGTACACCGAACTGCCCACCCAGAACCCCGGCCAGACCACCGTCAGCGAAACGCCCAACCACCGCGTCAAACTCTCACGACGCATACTCGAAGCCATGGACGTCGAACTGCAAAACGCCATCTGCGTCGCCATGTTCGGCAACAGCATGGCCGACAAGATTCAGGACGGCTCCCTCATCGGCGTCGACCGAGGCCGCACCCACGTCATCGACGGCGAAATCTACGCCCTCGAACATGACGGCATGCTGCGCGTGAAATACCTCTACCGCCTCCCCGGCGGCGGCCTGCGCCTGCGCAGCCACAACGCCGCCGAATACCCCGACGAAATCTTCAGCGCCGAACAGATCCAGCAACAGAACATCCACGTCCTCGGCTGGATCTTCTGGTGGTCCACCCTCAACAACCGCCGCCACCCCGCGACAATGCCTTGATGTACAAGGAAAAGGACAAATGGCACCGCATCAACGCTGGGCATCCGCCACGAACATGAGTATCCTGCACGCCTTCGTTTCAACACCCCTCGGCTACCCGCGGAGGGGTGACCGACCAGGCAACGTCCCCGCGACCGCCTCGTCTACCTAACAAGCGCCTCCTCGTAGCGCGCACTTTTGCGGATGGGTGCGGATAGCCAAAAACTAACCAAACCTGTCACCGAGAAGCCGGCCACAAGCCGGCTTTTTAATGTCTGCAAGCCGCTCAAATTCGTCTTGACTGAGTCGTAGCCACTGCCCTTCCATGAGGATGAAGACTGGAACACCGAAATCGCCGTCGTCATCTAGCCCGACTTACACCTGATGCCGGAGAGCCGCCCAGCGTGACTGGCACCGTACCCGAACGTTCCGAGTCGTCTGGTTTTACTGCCGGTGCCCGGCAGATCGCGAGCAAGCTTGCTACTACGGCCTTCGGCCAGAATCAAAGGCGATCCAGCGTGCGATACACCAAACAATGACGCCAGTATTCCCTCCCTCCCCGCTTCACCTATGCAAACTTTAAATAACCTCCCCTCAACTTAATTCGCTGTAAAAACCCCTGACATCCGTCCCTCTCTAGGGATAAGCCACCCTCGCGCGTTACACCCAACCCATTGATTCAAAAGCCACTCGCGTAAACCTCCGCTATTTAACCACTCGAAAATTTGTCCGCCTAAACCTCAAAACCAGCCCGCTCTGGCTCTTTGAATAATTCCTGTTCCCTGCGTGTTCTCCTATCAATACCTGTCTGCACACCCTAATAAAAACACCGCCAGGGAAGGCCGTTTTTCAGAGTATTGCGCCATGGCCTTTTTTCCCTGTTTTCTGTCGGTGGTGTTTGTCGTTCGTAATCAGGCCGATGGGCTTGAGGGGATGTTGTGCGAGGCGACGGAGGTGATTGCGTCGATGGTGTCGGACTATGAGTTGATCATTGTCGACAACGCGTCGAGCGATGACAGCGTGGCGCAGTTGAAGCGGCTGACGGCTGAGGATGGGGTGGCGAATCTTCAGGTGTATGCGCTGACCAAGGAGGTCGATCTGGACACGGCGTCGTGGGTCGGTCTGGAGAATGCGCTGGGCGATTATGCGGTGGTGCTGGACCCGCTGGCGGACGACATTGCGTTTTTGCCGAACATGCTGGAGCACGCGGCGCGGGGCGCGGATGTGGTGTTTGTCTGCAACACCGAACACACGCCGCAGCCTTTGTTGTATCGCTTTGCCTTCAAGCTGTTTCACCGGGCGTATCGCTGGTGCAACGGGATTCACCTGGTCAAGGACGCGCCGCAGTTTCGGTTGCTGACCAAGAAGGTGATCAATTTCATTCTGCAGCACCCTAAACCCACGATGATTTATCGGCATTTGCCGGCCACGGGCGGTTTTGCGCGCACGTGCCTGACGTATTCGGCGCCACCCAAGGCGCAACCGCGCAAGCACCTCGGGGAAAGTGTCGACCGGGGCATTCGGATGCTGGTGTCGAGCACGCGCGCGCCGATGCGGCTGGTGACGGCGCTGTCGTTGTTTGGCGCAGTCATGAACCTGCTGTATTGCGCGTATGTGGTCGGCATCGCGCTGTTCAAGACCGATGTGGCAGCGGGCTGGATCAGTCTGTCGTTGCAGGAGTCGGGGATGTTTTTCCTGATTTCGCTGGTGCTGCTAGTGCTCGGTGAATACATCCTGAACATGGGAAGTTTTTCCGGCGACGGGCCGCTGTATTACATCGGGCAAGAGTTCACGAGTTGCCGGATGACCCGGCTTGAAAAGCTCAACGTCGAGGACGCTGCGCCAGTGATCAGCATGGCGAGAGCCTGGGGCGGAGAGCGCGCATCTTGATAAGCGATCCAGCGCCTTGCCATGAGGCGATCATCATTGGCGGCGGCTTCTACGGATCGGCGATTGCGATCCATCTGGCCCGACAACGCGGTTTCAAGCGCATCGTTCTGTTGGAGCGCGAAGGCGGCTTGCTCAGGCGCGCGTCCTACAACAATCAGGCGCGCGTGCATAACGGCTATCACTACCCGCGCAGCTTCACCACGGCCTATCGCAGCCGGGTCAACCTGCCGCGTTTCGTGGCCGACTGGCCCCAGGCGGTGAAGCGCGATTTCACCAAGCTGTACGCGATTGCGCGGCACAACTCGAAGGTCACTGCGCGGCAGTTCGAACGGTTTTGCCGCGATATCGGTGCGCAGATCCGGCGAGCGGATTCAGCCGCCCATGCGCTGTTCGAGCCGCGCTTGATAGAAGAGGTGTTTCAGGTTCAGGAGTACGCGTTCGACGCCACGCAACTGGCGCGGTGGGCCGTGCAGGAGCTTGAAGCATGCGGCGTGCAGGTGCGGTTGCTCACCCGCGCGACGGAGATCTATCAGGGCGCAGACCATACGCTGCAGGTGGTGACCGACAGCGAAGGCGGCCTTCAACGCCTGAGCTGCCGCTATCTGTTCAATTGCACGTACAGCGGCAGCAATCACTTCAACGGAGACTTTCCGGGGCTGGACACGGACCTGCGCCACGAGATCACCGAAATGGCGCTGATGCAGATGCCGCCTGCCCTCGAAGGCCTTGGCGTGACCGTCATGGACGGGCCGTTCTTTTCGATGATGCCGTTTCCGTCCCGCGACCTGCACACCTTGTCCCACGTGCGTTTTACCCCGCATGTGCAGTGGGACGACGACAAGTCGATCAACCCTTACGACAAGCTCGCCCGGCACGAGCGCTCCAGTCGTGTCGAGCGAATGGTACGGGATGTCGGTCGTTATATTCCGGCGATCCTCGACTCGCGGCACAGGGACTCGCTGTACGAAGTCAAGACTGTGCTGGCGAAAAACGATCGCAACGACGGCAGGCCGATTCTGTTCGAGAAACACGCCAGCTTACCGGGCTGTTACTCGGTGCTCGGCGGCAAGATCGACAACATCTACGACGTGCTGGAGAAACTGGACAATGAAGTCTTTTGATCTGCCGCGTATCGCCCCGGCGCTCGTCCTGCCCATCGCAATCGCGGTGCTGGCGAGCCTGTTCCTGACCCTCGCCACACGCTCGATCTGGATCGACGAAGCGATGCTGCTCAAGGACATCATCGCCTTGCGCAGCCCTGCCGAATTTCTCAAACCCCTGCCTTATTACGATCAGGCCGAGCCGGTGCTGGCGTCGCTGTTTTTCAAGGGAATCATGTGGCTGTTTCACTACAACATCGAGCCTTTGCGGCTGTCGGTCCTGGCGCTGTCGTGCGTACTCATCTCGCCGATGTTCGTGGTGTTTCGGCAATACCGCTGGGGCGCGGTGGTGTTTCTGTTGGCGCTGATCGGCCACTCGTTTTCGATAGGGCTGTTTCTGACCGAGCTCAAGCATTACTTCCTGGAAGTGTCGGTGAGCTTTCTGGCGATCTTCGCGCTGTGGCAGGCCGAGGAGCATGACAACCTTTATTGGCCGATCGTGATGGCCGCGCTGCTGAGCGTGCTCGGCTTCTCGACGCTGATCGTCTCGGGTGCGCTGCTGGTGTATGCGTTTCTGCGGCTCGCGTTTCGGCCGTGGGATGAACGTGGCAAGGCGACGATGGCCGCGCTCTTCGCCTCGGCATTGATCGTCGTCGCGGCGTACGCCTACATGAAGTACCTGACGGTGTACCAGCTGGGCAACTACGACGATTACTACTCGACCTCGCCGCTGGGCTCTCTGGGCGTGTTGAAGGAGGCGATTCTTGGCGCGTACGGCAAGGCGTTGCTGATCGTGTCGGCCGTGGCCAACGTTGCGCTGCTGTTCACCCACAAGCGCGGCTTCGTGTTCACGCTGAACCTGTTTTTCATCGGCATTCTGGTGGTGGTGATTGTCGGCAGAATCGTCGGGTTCTATCCGGCGACCTATCCGCGTCATGTGGTCTGGCTGGTGCCCTTCAGCATGACCCTCGCCTGCTGCGCGGTGCTGGAGTTCACCGCCAGCCCGTCTCGCCCGCTCAAGGCGTTGGGTCTGGTGTTGCTGGTGTTGATGACGCTGCAGGCTGGCAAGGCCTGTTACAACAACGTCAAGGGCGTGAACTACGAATACGTCGACAACAACGCGCTGTACGAGCACGTCGCACAAATGCCGCCCACCGAGTTTCTGGTGTACCCCGACGCTCAACCCTCGCTGGAGTACTACACGTTGCTGGACCCGCGCCTGAGCAAGCATCAGTACGTGCGTGTGTACGACGAAATCACCAAAGCCCGCGACCCGAACATGGGCAGGGTCGAGTACCAGGACTCGCTCGCCGAACTGCTGCGGCAGCGGCCCTCCCGGGATTTTTCCGTGCTGGTGTCCCACGTCAACCTGGACAAGGACATCAGCGGCCGAGGCAAGGCGCTGGAAGCCGAAATCAATCGACTCAACTGCTCCTACACCTCGTATTTCTACGTCTACAACGCCCAACTGATCCGGGTACATTGCCCGCTGGATGCGCAATTATGAGCAACGGTCTGATCGGCTTCACCGGTTTTGTCGGCTCGACCCTGATGCGTCAGGCGCGATTCGACGCGCTCTTTCGCTCGACCACTATCCACGAGATCGAGGGGCGCACGTTTGACACGCTGGTCTGCGCGGGGGCTTCGGCGCAGAAGTGGATCGCCAATCGCGAGCCCGAGGCCGACCGCAAACGCATCGAGAACCTCATCGATCATCTGCGCACCGTGCGCTGCAAGACCTTCGTTCTGATCAGCACCGTGGACGTGTTCCATACCCCTATCGGTGTGGATGAAGACTCGCTCGTGGATGAGGTCGGCCTGCATGCCTACGGCATGAATCGGCGCCTGCTGG
Organism: Pseudomonas abietaniphila; assembly: GCF_039697315.1. Taxonomy (NCBI): domain Bacteria; kingdom Pseudomonadati; phylum Pseudomonadota; class Gammaproteobacteria; order Pseudomonadales; family Pseudomonadaceae; genus Pseudomonas; species Pseudomonas abietaniphila. The sequence continues at coordinate 2,465,471 of NZ_CP155619.1, forward strand.
AGTGTTTCGTCGAGGACTTTTTTCCACGTCATCTGATCGTGCGTCTGCCAGGGCTGGTCGGTCCGGGACTGCGCAAAAACGTGATTTACGATTTCCTCAACGAGAACAATCTGACGGCCATCGACAGCCGCGGCCTCTTCCAGTTTTACCCGATGGTCAACCTCGCGTGCGACATCCAGATCGCCCTCAATGCAGGCCTGAAGCTGGTTCACCTGTGCGCCGAGCCGATTACGGTCGCCGAGGTCGCAGAGCAAGGGTTCGGCGTTCCGTTCGACAACGTGCGCGGGGTCATGGCCGCGCGGTATTCGATGCAGACCTGTCATGCGGCGCTGTACGGTGCCCGGGGCCGTTATCAGTACAGCGCCCGGGAAACGTTGCAGGCGGTGCGCGCATATGCGCAATCGGAACCGCGCTCGATGGGAGTGAAAGCATGAAGCTGGCCATCTCCAACATTGCCTGGGACATCGTCGAGGACCAGGCCATCGCCGCGTTGCTCAGGCGCTATGGGGTCGATGCCATCGATGTCGCGCCAGGCAAATACTTCCCCGACCCAGTGGCGGCAACCAAGCGCCAGATCGCGGAGGTGCGCGACGCGTGGGCGGACCGGGGCATCGACATCACCGGCATGCAAGCGTTGCTGTTCGGCACCCAAGGCTTGAACGTGTTCGGTTGCGCCGCCAGTCAGGCGTCGATGCTGCAACACTTGAGCGAGGTCTGTCGTATCGGTGCCGGACTGGGCGCCACCCGACTGGTGTTCGGCTCGCCAAAGAACCGAGACCGCAACGGCCTGAGCGATCGGGAAGCTCAGGACATCGCGGTGCCGTTCTTCCGTTCGCTCGGCGACATCGCCCAGGATTACGCACTGGCGTTTTGTCTGGAGCCGAACCCCGAGTGCTACGGCGCCAACTTCATGACCGATACCCCGTCAACGGCGCAAGTCGTGCGCGAGGTCGATCACCCGAACATTTTCATGCAGCTGGACACCGGTTCTCTGACGATCAATGGCGAAGATCCTTTCGCGGTGCTGAAAGAAAACGCTGACCTGATCGGCCATGTACACGCCAGCGAACGAGATCTTCTGACACTCGGCGACGGCGATACCGCACACGCCGACATGGCGGCCGCGATCAGCCGCTACCTGCCGGATCACGTCGTCAGCATCGAAATGCTGCCCAACCGGGTCGAACCGCATCTGGAGACCGTCGAGCGAGCATTGAATGTGGCCATCCAGCATTACCGTGCAGAAGTCACGGGGCAACAGCCATGAAATGGGCGATTCTGATTTTGGGGATTCTCTCCAACGCCTCTGCCAGTGTGCTGGTGAAGATGGCAATGATGCCGCCCCGTCGGTTTCCTTCGCTTAGCGCGCCGCTTGAAGCCCTGAGCAACTGGCCGTTCTGGGTCGGCCTTGGCCTGTACGGCACTGCGTTTCTGCTTTATGCCGCCGCCCTCGCCCGCTTGCCGCTGAACATCGCGCACCCGGTGCTGACCGCCGGTGCCGTGGCCGCCGTGGCCTGTTCTTCGATCCTGATTTTTCGTGAAACCTTCTACTGGACGACAGCGGCCGGCATCCTGCTGGTTATCGCGGGCGTCGCCCTGATCACTGCGCGGGTGGCCTGATGACTGACACAACCTTCTCTCCCGGACGACCGACACTGACCAAACTGTCCCGTCAGATCCCCTATTTCGAGACGCCCTTGTGGCTGGGGCGCCAGCATGCGTATTGCGTGGTCATCCCGGTGATCAACGAAGGCGAACGCATCGTCAGTCTGCTGGCGCGCATGGCCGCGCTGTCGATCAATCAACGGGCGGACATCATCATCGTCGACGGCGGCAGTTCCGATGGCTCACTCGCCCAGGACATGCTGATGGTGACCGGGGTTCGTGGCCTGCTGGTGAAAACCTCGCCGGGTAAACTCAGCGCTCAACTGCGGTGCGCCTATGCCTTCGCCCTTGATCAGGGCTACGAGGGCATTGTCACCATCGACGGCAACGACAAGGATGATCCGCAGGCAATTCCGCATTTCATCGAGGCGCTGCAACAGGGCGTGGATTTTGTTCAGGCGTCGCGTTTTCTCACGGGCGGCGTGGCGGAAAACACACCGAAATCCCGCGACATCGCGATCCGCTTCATACACGCGCCGATGCTCAGTATGGCCTCGGGTTTCGACTGGACCGACACCACGCAAGGCTTTCGCGCCTACAGCCGCAAGATGCTGCTCGACCCGCGCATCGCTCTCTTTCGCGATGTGTTCATGACCTATGAACTGCTGGCGTACCTTTCGTACAGGGCGCCGAGGCTGGGGTTTCGCTGCCTCGAACTGCCGACGGTCAGGCGGTATCCACAGGGCAACGTGCCGACCAAGATCAGCGGCGTGAAAGGCAATCTGGCGGTGTTGGCGGTGTTGGTGCGAGCGTGCTGCGGCGGGTATGACCCGAAGTGATGGCGAGGCCTGCCCCGTCTTGTAGGAGCCGGCTTGCTGGCGAACGCGATCCGTCATTCACCATTGATGTGTCTGTTTCACCGTGTTCGCCAGCAAGCCGGCTCCTACAGGAATTGCTGTGTGTCAAACGACCTATTTGATTCAGACACACCGCAATCGCGGGCAAGCGCGCTCCTACAGTGGGCTGTATCAACCCTCGAGCACATGCTCCAGAAACAGCTGCGCGGCGGTGGACAAGCCGGCCCTGGACCTCACGCAGACGCTGAGTTCGCGGCTGGCCCATTCTTCGTTCAAGGGCACGGCAGTCGCGCCGTCCATTTTGTAAATCTCCACGCTGCCCGCCGGCATGATGCCGATGCCGACGCCGGCCTGCACCATCAGGCACAGCGCATCGTAGCTGGAGACTTCCATGCGGATTTTCAGCGAGCGGCCCATGTCGTTGGCGGCTTTAATCAGCTGAAAGTTAAGGTGCGTGCCGCTGCGCAGGGTGACGTATTCGTGGTCCAGCGTTTCGTTGAAGGTGAGCGACGTGCGCCCGGCCAACGGATGTTCGTTGGGCACTAGCAATACCAGCCGGTCGGTGCGGAACGGGAACACTTCGATGTCGGCGCCATGGGGCAGGCGGGTAAAGATGCCGATGTCGGCGCGGTTTTCCGCCACGGCCTTGGTGATCGCCAGGCTTTGCTGCTCTTCCAGGCTGACGTTGATCAGCGGGTAGAGCGCCATGAACGACTTGATCAGCCCCGGCATGAACTGCGTGATCGCCGAAATGTTCGCCAGCACGTGCACCGACCCGCGACGCCCGTGGGAATAATCACGCATCTGCACGACGATTTCGTTGAGGTTGTTCAGCGCGCTGCGGGCCATGAACAGCAACGACAAGCCCGCATCGGTCGGCGTGATGCCTTTGTTGGTGCGGTTGAGCAGCTTTGAATCGAGCAGCTCTTCCAGCTCGCTGAGCCGCTTGCTCACCGCGGCCGCCGCGATGTGTTCACGCTTGGCGGCGGCAGCGATGGTGCCTTCTTCGACAACGCTGACGAAGAGGCGCAACGAGACAGGATCGAGCTTCATGTGAGGTACCGGACGTGCTGGCCAGAATGGCCGCCATAGTACCCCGTCATCCATCGGCTCAGAACTGACCGGACAGCAGATGACCGGCGTTTGGCACCTGAGCCTTGAGGCCCAGTGTTTTCAGCATCTGGTAAACGGTCGCCACCGACGCCGACAGCACCGGCTTGTCGAGACGATCCTGTACGACCTGAATCGCGGGCAGCGAGGGCATCTGCACGCAGCACGACAGCACCACGCCATCGGCCTGACCGATGTTCAACTTGTCAGCGTGGGCCACCAGATTCATCGGGTCCAGACGACCGACTTCGAGGTTGTCGGACACTTCCAGGCTGATGGAGTCGACCACTTCGATACCGGCCGCTTCGATGTAGTCGATGACCTGTTGGGTCAGCGGCTTCATGTACGGGGTGATGATCGAGATTTTCTTGTAGTTGAGCAAGTTCAGGCTGTCGATCAGTGCGCCCGCAGAGCTCAGCACCGGCGCGTTCGACTTGTTGGACACGACGGTCTTGCCCAGACGGTCCTGGGAGACTTTGTGATAACCCGCGCCCTGGCACATGATCGCAACCAGGCAGGCGTAGGCCATGACGTCAACGCGTGCATCGCTCAACTCCAGCGCGCAGCGGTCGCTGTCGATGTCCATCTTTTTCAGCTCTTCGGGGCTCACGTGCATCATGCGCATGCGCGACGAGTGGAAGGTGAAATGCTCTTCCGGAAACAGCGAGTAACGCGAGGTCAGCATCGCCGGGATTTCGGTTTCCATGGTGGTGTTGGAGCTTGGAACGATTTGGCCGATTCGAAAGTTTTTCATGGGTCTGTCCTCTGGATGCAGATCAGTTGCCGCTGGTGAGTTGAACGCCTTTGGTTTCCTGCAGCGTGAACACCATGACGGCGGCGATGGCGTAGGAAACGGAGGCAAGAGAAATGGTGGCGGTGAAGCCGATGAGCGGGATCAGCACAGGGACCAGCTTGATCCCGACAATGGCGCCAACCCGGCCGAAGTTGAAGCAGAAACCCGACGCGGTGGAGCGGATGCTGGTGGGGAACAGCTCCGAATACCACGCGCCGAAGCCGCTGAAGTAACCGGTGAAGAAGCCCAGCAGTGCAGCCAGCGAGCCCAGCATGATGATGTTCTGGGTGGTGAACATCAGCTTGCCGTCTGTCAGCGGCATCAGGGTCGCGGAGTAGGAAAACACCGGCACCATGATCGCCATGCCGCCAAAGAAGATCGCAAATGACAGGCGGCGTCCGACGACTTCTGCCAGATAGCCGTAGGCCAGGTAACCGATGGTGGCTCCGATGCCGATCCAGATGACAAACACCGGCGCCTGATCGATGCGCACGTTCAGAATGTTCTGCAGATAGGCCGGCATGAAGGTGGTGATGATCCAGTAGCCGTACATGCCGAGCACCGAAATGCTCAGACCCAGCAGGGTCATTTTCCGGTACTGCGGGCTGAAGATTTCCATCAGCCGACCTTTGTCGGTGTTGCGACGCATGAACTCGCGGTTCGCCAGCCAGACAGGCGACTCTTTGACGAACAGCCAGATGAACACCAGCGTGAAGTACGCCGGAATCGACGCGTAGATGAACAGCGTGCGCCAGGACTCAGGGTTGCCGCTGTCGAGGAAGCTCCAGGCAAAAATTGCAGCGAGCAAGCCGCCACCCGACCAGCCGGTTTGCATCACGGCGAAGGCTTTGGCGCGACCGGCAGGCGGCCAGATTTCCGACACCAGCGCGGCTGCGGCAGACCACAGGCCACCGACTGCAATGCCGACGCAGAAACGGAACAGGTTCAGTTGCCACAGGCTGTCGGCAAACCCGCAGAGCAAGGTGCCGGTGCCATATACGAATACCGACAGCATCATGGTCTTCTTGCGGCCGATCTTGTCAGAGATATTCCCGAGGAAGAAGCCGCCGATTCCGGTTGCCAGCAGAAACCAGGCCACGGTCGATACGACATCGCCCAGGCCAACGGAGAAGGTTTTGGCGATCGCGAGCAGGACGAAGCCGAAAACAGTGGCATCCAGCGCATCGAACAGCCATGCGGCCCAGGAGCCGCCCAAAGTGGCGTAACGCTGGCCGGTGCTCAATTGAACACTGCCGTCTACGGAAGCGGTAACGGGCGCAGGCCCGACAGCAAGGGTTTTCATGGGGAAACCTCGTGGGACTCAACTTATTATTTTTGGAAACCCGTTCGACGACATGACGCACAGTTGGCGAACGGTTGGTCATTGCGACCGATGTTAGGAGTCAGAGGCGGGGGCGTATATCAGGCATTGGCGAGCTTGCCATCGCGGATGGCGATGGCAGATTGGCTAGCGCTGCATGTGAACTGTAGGAGCGCGCTTGGCTTGGGCGGCAATCCGATGAATGCATCAGGTCAGCCGATGCAAATAGCGAATGGGCCGGACAACCCGCGAGCAAACTCGCCCCCACAGGAGTCTGTGTTGGCCGGCCATTCCCGATCAGGCTTGGGAGAGTTGTCCTGCGGGCGCTGCGGTGTCGACCTTGTGATTGCCCAGCATCGCTTTGGGAATCGACAGAATCAGCCCGGCGCTGACAAACAAACACGCCCCCAGCACGTAAGTGCCGTTGTTGATATTGCCAGTCAGGTTCTCGGCCATAGCGGTGATCATCGAGCCGGTGAAACCGGACAGGTTGCCGATGGCGTTGATCATGCCGATGCCCGCCGCTGCCGCAACGCCAGACAACACCGTGCCCGGCAACGTCCAGTAGATCGGCATCAGGCTCAACACGCCCGAAGCGGAAACGCTGAGGAAGATGATCGACAGCACCACGTTGTTGGCGAAGTACGCGCTGAGGATCAGACCGATGCCGCCGATGATTGCCGGAATCGCCGCGTGCAGACGACGCTCGCCGGTCTTGTTCGAATGCCGCGCATTGAGGGTCATGGCGATGACGGCGATGCCATAAGGAATAGCGGTCAGCAGACCGATATCCAGCGGGTTGGAGATACCTGCGCTTTTGATGATCGACGGCATCCAGAACGCCAGGCCGTAGAACCCGGTGTTGAACGTCAGCAGGATCAGCACCAGCAGCCACACGCGGCCATTGAAGAACACCTCGCGCAGGCTCGACGCCTTGCCTTTGCTGTCGGTCTCCAGATTGGCCTTGAGCAGGGCCTTCTCTTCGGGCGACAGCCACTTGGCCGCATCAACGTTGTTGGCCATGAACGCCAGCACCACGAACGCCATGATTACCGAGGGAATGCCTTCGATGATCAGCAACCATTGCCAGCCGGCCATGCCCTGCACGCCTTGCATTCTGGTCATCAGCCAGCCGGAAACCACGCCGCCCAGCGTCAGGCTGATCGGCATCGCCATCAGGAAACCCGACAGGACACGGCTTTGACGGCGGGTCGGAAACCAGTAATTGAGGTAAAGGATCACGCCTGGAAAGAACCCTGCCTCACAGATGCCGAGCAGAAAGCGCAGCACGTAGAACATGGTTTCCGATTCGATGTGAAAGAACTTCGCCAGTGGCACGGTGAACGCCACGGCCATGGAGATGATGGCCCAACTGAGCATGATCCGGGCAATCCACATGCGCGCGCCGAAGCGATGCAGCAGCAGGTTGCTCGGCACTTCGAAGAGGAAGTAACCCCAGAAGAACATGCTCGCGCCGAGGGCGTAGACGGTGTTGCTGAATTGCAGGTCGTTGAGCATGTCCAGCTTGGCGAAGCCAATGTTTACGCGGTCCAGATATGCGGCCATGTAGCACAGCAGCAGGACAGGGAGGATGCGCAGGATGACTTTGCGGTAGGTGCGGTCTTCAAAGCTGGCTTGCCCGGCACCCGAAGGCTCGGGCAGGCGTGGGGAAACGGTTTCCATGGTGGGACCTCCAGGCACATGGATGCGCCTGTATTGTTGTTATGGAGGGTCGAAACACGGACAGATGTTACCGATAACAGACAGGCGTGACTACCGTAAATGCGGGTCGGGACAATGACATGTTTCCATTGATTGATAACGCGGGGTTATCGAAGGTCACACCTGAATTTACTGTGGGAGCGAATTCATTCGCGAAAAAACCTTGTTCCAATGCAGAGGTGAGTTTGAAACCGAATCGCGAATAAATTCGCTCCCACAGATGATTTCGGCAGTCAGGAACATTAACTGCGTGCCGCCTGCGCATTCGCCAGCAGGATCCCGGCAAATTCCGACGCAGCCCCCAGCAACGGCTCGCCGCGACGGGTGAGTATTCCGTAATCCTGCGGCGCGAGTTTCAGCGGGGTGTTGAGCACTTTCAGCAGTCCGGTTTCCAGATGCGGCTGCGCCATCGAGGCCGGCAGCATGGCGATCATCGGCCCGGATTGAAGCACCTGGAGGAAGGTCTGCATCGAGATCGTGTCGATGGTGTTCTTGGGCGTTGCAATGCCGGCCTGCGCAAACGCCTGTTCCATGCGCGCGCGGATGGGCGTACCGACCGGGTAGAGAATCCACGGCCACTTGCCCAGTTCCTGCAACGGCGTCTCCTCCAACTCCGTCAGCGGATGACGGCTGTTGACCACCATGCAGAACGGCTCGGGCGCCAGCGCCTGGAAGTCATACACCTGTTGCTGGTTTTCGTCGGTGTAACGCGCAACGGCCAGGTCGAGTTTTTTGTCGTCGAGCATTTCCATAAGGTGATCGCTGGTCTGCTCGACCACCTCGATGGAGAGCAACGGCCAGCGTTTCTTCAATTGAACGATCGCGTCGGGCAACACCACCGCGGTCGCCGCGAAGATCGCACCCACCTTCAGAAAACCATGCCCGCCTTCGCGCAAGCTGCTGATCTGGTCGACAAACTTGTTCGCATCGTTCAGCGCAATCTGCGCATAACGCACCACGTGCTCGCCCAAGGCGGTCGGCGGCATGTTGCGCGGAAGGCGTTCGAACAGATCGAAGCCAAGCAGGCGCTCGATCTCGCGCAGCATCTTGCTGACTGCCGGCTGGCTCAGGTTCATGTGCTGGGCAGCGGCGTGCATGTTGCGGGTCCGCGCCAAGGTATCGATCAGCACCAGGTGCTTGAACTTCAGCCAATTGCAGACCGTGGAAAAGGAAATGTCGGACATGGAAGCAGCCTCGATTCGCGATAACCCAGTGTTATCGATAATTGAGCAGATGTCATTGGAGTTTATCGGCGGCGCTGATTAGGGTCGGTACGAAAAGCACAAAAATATCCGAGGACTGCCCCATGCCTATTCAGCTCACCCCCGAAAACACACTGCCTGCCGACGGCCTGACCGGCACTTTGATCGGCCGCGCCTGGGTGCCCGGCAAAATCAGCGGGCCTTCCCCCGTTGTGCTGCGCAGCGATGGGGCGTTCGATCTGTCGGCGCAATTCGCCACGTTGAGCGAGTTGCTGGAATCAGAATCGCCGCTCAAAGCGGTGCGTGAAACCCAAGGCACCCTGATCGCCAGCGTTGAAGCACTGCTGGCCAACTCGACGTCAAACCCCGACACCAGCAAACCGTTCCTGCTCGCACCTGCCGACCTGCAGGTCATCAAAGCCGCTGGCGTGACCTTCGCCGCGAGCATGATCGAGCGCGTGATCGAAGAGCAGGCCGCAGGCGATCCGGCCAAGGCAGAGAGCGTGCGCGCCATCGTGCACAACGCCATCGGCGATAACTTGCGCAGTATCAAGCCGGGTTCCGAGCAAGCCAGCAAGCTGAAAGCGTTGCTGATCGAACAGAAAATGTGGTCGCAGTACCTGGAGGTCGGCATCGGTCCGGACGCCGAAATTTTCACCAAGGCCCCTGTGCTCGCCGCCGTGGGCAGCGGCAGCCAGATCGGCATTCACCCCAAATCGGAATGGAACAACCCAGAGCCGGAAGTCGTGCTGGCGGTCAACAGCCGTGGGCAGATTCACGGCGCGACGCTGGGCAACGACGTCAACCTGCGTGACTTCGAGGGCCGTAGTGCGTTGCTGCTGAGCAAGGCCAAAGACAACAATGCCTCGTGCGCCATTGGCCCGTTCATTCGCCTGTTCGACGAGACGTTCTCGATGGACGACGTGCGCAACTGCGTGGTCGATCTGCAGGTGAAAGGCAATGACGGCTACGTGATGAAAGGTTCCAGCTCGATGTCGCAGATCAGCCGTGATCCGGAAGACATCGCCGCTCAAACCCTGAACGCCAACCATCAATACCCCGACGGTTTCCTGCTGTACCTGGGCACCCTCTTCGCCCCGACCGAAGACCGCGATCACGTCGGCGGTGGTTTCACGCACAAGCTCGGGGACCAGGTCAGCATCAGCAGTCGCCTGCTCGGCGGCCTGCACAACGAAGTGACCCACAGCAGTCAAGCGACGCCGTGGACGTTCGGCGTGGGCGCACTGATTCGCAACCTCGCGGCGCGGGATTTGCTGTCGCGCTGAACCATTGATCCGCCCTGAACCCTGGCAGTTTACAAAACCGCTTTTCAGGCTCAATGTTACCGATAACAGATCCTGGCAACACCCTAATTCCAAGAGAGACCCGAACCATGTCCGATACGCCCAAACGCCCCCTGCGCAGCCAGCAATGGTTCGACGATCCCAGCCACGCCGACATGACTGCGCTCTACGTCGAGCGCTACATGAACTACGGCCTGACCCGTGAAGAGCTGCAGTCCGGGCGCCCGATCATCGGCATCGCCCAGACCGGCAGCGATCTTGCGCCGTGCAATCGTCATCACCTGGAGCTGGCGCAGCGCGTCAAGGCAGGCATTCGTGATGCGGGCGGGATTCCGATGGAGTTTCCGGTGCATCCCATGGCCGAGCAAACCCGTCGTCCGACTGCCGCGCTGGATCGAAACCTCGCCTACCTCGGCCTCGTGGAAATCCTTCACGGCTACCCGCTCGACGGTGTGGTCCTGACCACCGGCTGCGACAAAACCACGCCTGCGTGCCTGATGGCGGCGGCGACCACTGACCTGCCCGCCATCGTATTGTCGGGCGGCCCCATGCTCGACGGTCGCCACAAAGGGGAGCTGATCGGCTCCGGCACCGTGCTCTGGCATGCGCGCAATCTGCTGTCGGCGGGCGAAATCAACTATGAAGGCTTCATGGAAATGACCACCGCGGCCTCGCCGTCGGTCGGTCACTGCAACACCATGGGCACAGCGCTTTCGATGAACGCCCTGGCCGAAGCGCTCGGCATGTCGCTACCGGGTTGCGCGAGCATTCCAGCGGCGTACCGCGAGCGCGGCCAGATGGCCTACATGACTGGCAAACGTATCTGCGATCTGGTGCGCGAAGACGTCCGTCCCTCGCAGATCATGACCCGCGAGGCGTTTGAAAACGCGATTGCCGTGGCGTCGGCGTTGGGCGCGTCCAGCAACTGCCCGCCTCACCTGATTGCCATCGCGCGGCACATGGGCGTCGAGTTGAGCCTGGACGACTGGCAGCGCATCGGCGAAGACGTGCCGTTGCTGGTCAACTGCATGCCCGCTGGCAAATACCTGGGTGAAGGCTTCCACCGCGCAGGCGGCGTACCGGCCGTGATGCACGAGCTGCAAAAAGCCGGAAAGCTGCATGAAGACTGCGGCTCCGTGTCGGGTAAAACGATTGGCGATATTGTGCGTAATGCCGTCGCCCAAGACGTGGATGTGATTCGCCCTTACGAAGACCCGCTCAAGCATCGCGCAGGCTTCATCGTGCTTAGCGGCAACTTCTTCGATAGCGCGATCATGAAGATGTCGGTGGTCGGTGAAGCGTTCCGCAAAACCTACCTGTCCGAGCCGGGCGCCGAGAACAGCTTCGAGGCGCGGGCCATTGTGTTCGAAGGCCCCGAGGACTATCACGCGCGCATCAACGACCCGTCGCTGGACATCGACGAGCGCTGCATCCTGGTGATTCGCGGCGCAGGCACGGTCGGGTATCCGGGCAGCGCAGAAGTGGTGAACATGGCGCCACCGGCCGAGCTGATCAAACGCGGCATCGATTCATTGCCGTGCCTGGGCGATGGTCGTCAGAGCGGCACGTCCGCGAGCCCGTCGATCCTCAACATGTCGCCGGAAGCGGCGGTCGGCGGTGGTCTTGCGTTGCTGAAAACCAATGACCGTCTGCGCGTGGATCTGAATAACCGCAGCGTTAACGTGCTGGTCAGTGATGAGGAGATGGCCGAGCGTCGTGCGCAGTTCCAACCGAAAATGCCCGCCTCCCAAACGCCGTGGCAAGAGCTGTATCGTCAGCTGGTCGGGCAGTTATCCACCGGCGGCTGCCTGGAACCTGCCACGTTGCATTTGCGCGTGATCGCGCGCAGTGGTGAACCGAGGCATTCACATTGATCGACAGTCGTTATCTCTGACGTGAAGCAATTGTAGGCATGAGCTTGCTCGCGATAGCGGTGTGTCTGGCGGCATCAAGTTGGATGACGTACCGCAACCGCGGGCAAGCGCGCACCTACAGGTCATAAGGGTATTCACAAAAGCTTCGGCAAGCCCTTCTCCATGTCGACGAACCGGCTCTTGAGCATTGAATGCAGTTGCTGCACCGCAGGCGAAAATTGTTTGCGGTGCGGATACACCAGATTCAGCGGCGCAGGTTCGCCCGGATAATCCGGCAGCAGCAACTCCAGCCGGCCTGCCAGCACGTCCTCGCGCACGTCCACCCACGATTTATATGCGATGCCCTCGCCCGCCACGGCCCAGCGGCGGACCAGATCGGCATCGTCCGTGAGCAACGGTCCCGACACCGTAAATATGCGTGCACCCACGGGCCACTTGTCATAGACGCGGCCATTGAGGATGTACAGCAGACAGTCGTGACGCAGAAGATCGTCCGACGTCAGCGGTCGCCCTTTGCGCGCCAGGTAGTCGGGCGACGCCACCAGCACCCGGCGGTTATAGGGTGCGAGCGGCATAGCGATGTAGTTCGCGTCTTCGATGACGCCGCTGCGAATGGCCACGTCAACAGGATCGCGGAACATGTCGGCCATCTGGTCCGACACGAACAATCGCAGGTTCAGCGCAGGATGCTGTCGGCGAAAGTCCGTCATCCAGCCCAGCAACACATTGCGCCCCAGATCCGACGGCGCGGCCACTTGAAGCGTACCGCTCAACGCGGCGCTCTCACGCTGCAGCTTTTCGCGTCCTTCGCTCAAGGTGTCGAGCACGGCCTGTGCGGTCGGCAAATACTGCTCACCTTCGGCGGTCAGGCGCAGGCTGCGCGTCGAGCGGGCGAACAGCCGGACATCCAGCTCACGCTCCAGTCGCTTGATCGCTGCGGCTACTTGGCCAGGCAGCAGATCGACCTCACGCGCCGCGTTGGAAAAACTGCCCAGCGCGGCGGTGCGGACGAACAGCGCCAAGTCATCGATGCGGATCATTTTCACTCCAGCTGTGAAAGTGTTGACGCATTGTGCGGGTTTTTCTTGTCGGTAGAGAAGAACAAGATACGCCCAACTTCACATCCCTTGCCTTCAGGAGAGAACGCCATGAAAGCCATCGCCTTTACCCAGCACGGTCTGCCCATCGAAGATCCGAAATCGCTGATGGACATGGACCTGCCCAAACCCGCGCCCGGCCCACGGGACCTGTTGGTTGAAGTCCGCGCCATTTCGGTGAATCCGGTGGACACCAAGATCCGCGCAGGCTCCGCCGCCACCGAGCCGAAAGTGGTGGGTTGGGACGCCGTGGGGATCGTTCGTGAAACCGGCCCTGAGGTCACGCTGTTCAAAGCCGGTGACGAGGTGTTCTACGCCGGCTCCATCGCCCGCCCGGGCAACTACAGCGAATTTCATCTGGTGGACGAGCGCATCGTCGGCCACAAACCGACGTCCATCGACAACGCCCATGCCGCCGCGCTGCCGCTGACCTCGATCACCGCCTGGGAACTGCTGTTCGACCGCTTGGGCGTGCAGGAAGGCGGTGGTGCAGGCGACAGCCTGTTGATCATCGGCGCGGGCGGTGGCGTGGGTTCGATTCTGGTTCAGCTCGCTCGACAGCTGACGAAACTGACCGTCATCGGCACTGCTTCTCGCCCGCAAACCCGTGAATGGGTCAAAGAGCTGGGTGCGCATCACGTGATCGATCACAGTCAGCCGCTGGTGGAGCAACTGGAAAAAATCGGCGTCGGCCAGGTCAGCCATGTCGCCAGCCTGACTCACACCGACAGCTATTTCCCGCAGTTGATCGAGGCCCTGCGCCCACAAGGCCAACTGGCGCTGATCGACGACCCGAAAACCCTCGACGTCGTCCCCATGAAACGCAAGGCGTTGTCGCTCCACTGGGAGCTGATGTTCACCCGCTCGCTTTACGAGACCCCGGACATGATCGCCCAGCACGAACTGCTCAATCGCGTGTCGGCGCTGATCGACCAGGGCGTATTGAAGACCACGCTCGGCGAACATTTCGGCGTCATCAACGCTGAAAACCTGCGCCGTGCTCACGCCGTGATCGAGAGCGGCAAGGCCCGCGGCAAGATCGTCCTCGAAGGTTTCTAACCCTGTTCGGTCGGCGAGGCGTGTGTGAAGATCGCGCCGCGCCGGCCTCGAAGCCTTTCAATCCCAGGCTGCCCTCTTTTTTGACTCGGAAGACACCATGCAACTCACTGCAATCGCCAAATCCCGCTACACCACCAAGGCCTATGACAACAGCCGCAAAATTCCGCAGGAAACCGTCGACACCCTGCTCGATCAACTGCGCCACAGCCCGTCGTCGGTGAACTCGCAGCCGTGGCATTTCGTGGTCGCCTCTGATGAACAAGGCAAGGCGCGTGTGGCCAAGGGTGCCGAAGGCGGCTTTGTTTACAACGAAACCAAGATCATCAATGCGTCGCACGTGATAGTGCTGTGCACCCGCACCGAAATGACGGAAGACCATCTGCAGGCCGTGCTGGGGCAGGAAGAGCTCGACGGTCGCTTCCCGACGGCCGACGCCAAAGCCGGTCAGGACAACAGCCGCCGCGGCTACGTGAATCTGCACAAGCACGATCAAAAAGACCTGCAGCACTGGATGGAAAAGCAGACCTATCTGGCGCTGGGCACACTGCTGCTGGGTGCCGCATCGCTGGGTCTGGACGCCACGCCGATGGAAGGCTTTGACTTCAAGAAGCTCGACGCCGAACTGGGCCTGCGCGACAAGGGCTACACCAGCCTGGTGGTGGTTGCGCTGGGTTATCGCAGTGAAACCGACTTCAACGCCAAGCTGCCGAAGTCGCGTCTGCCGGCCGAGACGGTGTTTACCTTTTTGTAATCACCGCCCGCGTAGAGCCCTTCTGTAGGAGCGCGCCTGCCCGCGAAAAATACATCTGCCCAAATAGATGTATTGCACGTACGTCACCTTCGCGGGCAAGCGCGCTCCTACACCTCACTGCACGAACACAAGCTGCACCACTTGCCAGCGACCCCCTGTAGGAGCGCGCTTGCCCGCGAAAAATGGATCTGCCCATAAAGATTTACTGCACTTACGTCACCTTCGCAGGCAAGCGCGCGCACACATACCGACCTGGTTATAGGCACCAGTCAGCACCTCTCATTTGCCCCGATGCCCTCGCTCTGCTAGTGTCGCGCCCGTTTAACGTCTACCGGGATAGCCGCCATGGCCCGCAAGAAAGCTGCACTGGATTTCGAACAGTCCCTCACGGATTTGCAAACGCTGGTCGAGCGTCTGGAGAACGGCGAGCTGTCGCTGGAAGATTCGTTGACCGCCTTTGAACAGGGCATCCGCCTGACGCGCGAGTGCCAGAGCGCGCTGGCCCAGGCCGAGCAGAAGGTCCAGGTGTTGCTGGAACGCGATGGCGAGCTGGCAGAGGAACCCTTCGACGCGGAACAGCCAGAATGATTGCCGAGTATCAGGCCCTCAGTCAGGCTCGCGTCAATGCGGCGCTGGACAGCCTGTTCGACGCCCCTGCTCCAGAATTGACCCGCCTTTACGCCGCCATGCGCTACAGCGTGACCAACGGCGGCAAACGTGTACGTCCCTTGTTGGTTTACGCGGCCTGTGAAGCTCTGGGCGGCGATGCTGAAACGGCCAACGGCGCGGCCTGTGCGGTCGAGCTGATTCACGCCTACTCGCTGGTTCACGACGATCTGCCGGCCATGGACGACGATGACCTGCGTCGCGGCCTGCCGACCACGCACAAAGCCTTTGACGAGGCCTGCGCCATACTCGCCGGTGACGGCCTGCAAAGCCTGGCGTTCAGTGTGCTGACCGACAGCAAGCTGACCCCGCAAGACGCCGATACCCGCCTGAAAATGGTCACCACCATCGCCCACGCCGCAGGCCCTGCGGGCATGGTCGGTGGGCAAGCCATCGATCTGGGCTCGGTCGGCCTGAAACTCGACCAGAAGGCGCTGGAGTTCATGCACCGGCACAAGACCGGCGCGCTGATCGAGGCCAGCGTCAGACTGGGTGCGCTGGCCAGCGGTCACGCCAGCCAGGACCGACTGAACGCGCTGCAGATTTACGCCCGCGCCATCGGTCTGGCCTTTCAGGTTCAAGACGACATACTCGACGTCGAAAGCGATACCGCAACCCTCGGCAAGCGCCAGGGTGCCGACATCGCACGCGACAAGCCGACCTACCCTGCGCTGCTGGGGCTGGAAGAAGCCAAGCTTTACGCGCTGGAGCTGCGTGATCAGGCGCTGGTCGCGCTGCGACCTTTCGACGCTGCCGCCGAGCCTTTGCGTGCACTGGCGCGTTATATCGTCGAACGCCGCAACTGATCCCTCACCTCGCCTGCGTGGTCCTGCCGCCCGCAGAACGCGTGCCTGCGATACATGAACATCCCGCACTTTTTCGGGGCCAGGTGGACTTTTCGCGGGCAAGCGCGCTCCTACACCGGTATGCACCATTCGAACGACCTGAACATCGCATCGCTGTCTTGCGTGCGCAGCCCGCGATGCATCAGGTAAACTGCCGCCTCTTTTACTTATAACGATTCGCCTGATGCCCACGACGTTCAAAGAGATTCCCCGCGAGCGCCCGTCCACGCCCCTGCTCGACAAGGCAGCGACGCCGGACGGCCTGCGCCGGTTAGGTGAAGCAGAGCTTGAAGCCCTGGCTGATGAACTGCGCCTGGAGCTGCTCTATACCGTTGGCCAGACCGGAGGACACTTCGGTGCCGGCCTTGGTGTCATCGAACTGACCGTTGCCCTGCACTACGTCTTCGATACGCCCGATGACCGGCTGGTCTGGGACGTCGGTCATCAGGCGTATCCGCACAAGATCCTCACCGGTCGTCGCGAGAAGATGTCGACCCTGCGCCAGAAAGGCGGTGTGGCCGCCTTCCCGCGTCGCAGCGAGAGCGAGTACGACACCTTCGGCGTCGGCCACTCCAGCACCTCGATCAGTGCTGCGCTGGGCATGGCCATCGCTGCCCGCCTGCAAGGCAGCGAGCGCAAGTCTATCGCCGTCATCGGGGATGGCGCGCTGACCGCTGGCATGGCTTTCGAGGCGTTGAACCACGCCCCTGAAGTCAACGCCGACATGCTGGTGATCCTCAACGACAACGACATGTCGATCTCGCGCAACGTCGGCGGGCTGTCGAACTACCTGGCGAAGATCCTTTCCAGCCGCACGTACGCCAGCATGCGCGAAGGCAGCAAGAAAGTGCTGTCGCGCCTGCCCGGTGCCTGGGAAATCGCCCGCCGCACCGAGGAATACGCCAAAGGCATGCTGGTCCCCGGCACGCTGTTCGAAGAACTGGGCTGGAACTACATCGGCCCTATCGACGGCCATGACCTGCCGACCCTGATCGCCACCCTGCGCAACATGCGCGACCTCAAGGGTCCGCAGTTCCTGCACGTGGTCACTAAAAAGGGCAAGGGCTTCGCCCCGGCCGAAGTCGACCCGATCGGTTATCACGCCATCACCAAGCTCGACCCGCTCAACGCCCCCGCCGTTGCGCCGAAAAAGGCCAGCGGGCCGAAGTATTCCGGCGTGTTCGGTCAGTGGTTGTGCGACATGGCCGACGCCGACGAGCGACTGGTCGGCATCACGCCAGCCATGAAAGAAGGCTCCGATCTGGTGGCCTTCAGCGAACGTTACCCAGAGCGTTACTTCGACGTCGCCATCGCCGAACAGCACGCGGTGACGCTGGCAGCAGGCATGGCATGCGAAGGCGCCAAGCCGGTCGTTGCGATCTATTCGACCTTCCTGCAGCGCGGCTACGATCAACTGATTCACGACGTCGCGGTGCAGAACCTCGACGTGCTGTTCGCTATCGACCGCGCAGGCCTAGTGGGTGAAGACGGCCCGACGCACGCGGGCAGTTTCGACCTGTCGTATCTGCGTTGCATCCCGGGCATGCTGGTGATGACACCGAGCGACGAGAACGAACTGCGCAAGATGTTGACCACCGGCCACCTGTTCAACGGTCCGGCCGCCGTGCGTTATCCACGCGGCACGGGACCCAATGCCATGATCGAAAGCGCGCTGGAGCCACTGGAAATCGGCAAGGGTATCGTTCGTCGTCAGGGCAGCAAGGTTGCGATGCTGGTGTTCGGCGTGCAACTGGCCGAGGCCATGCAGGTCGCTGAAAAGCTCGACGCGACTGTGGTCGACATGCGTTTCGTCAAGCCGCTGGATGAGTCGCTGGTGCGCGTCATGGCGGCCAGTCACGACCTGCTGGTGACCGTCGAAGAGAACGCCGTCATGGGCGGCGCCGGTGCGGCCGTCAGCGAGTTCCTGGCACGGGGAAACATTCTCAAGTCCGTGCTGCACCTGGGCTTGCCGGACGTTTACGTCGAACACGCCAAACCCGCGCAGATGCTCGCGGAATGCGGTCTGGATGCGGACGGGATTGAAGCGTCGATCAACGAGCGTTTGCAAAAAATCCACAACGCCTGACAGCCCCTCTGATCGTTCCCACGCTCTGCGTGGGAACGATCACTGAAACGACGAACATGAACCTGCACCGCCTCGCCTTTACCCTATCGCTGCTTCCCATTACTCCAGCCTTCGCCGACCTGCCGGACCGCGAAAACGCCTTGAAACTGCCCGACGTGCTGATCAGCGCCAATCGCCAGGTCGAGCAGCGCGACGACAGTACGGCGACCAACACCGTGTTCACCCGCGATGACATCGAACGGCTGCAACCGACCAGCGTCACCGACCTGCTCAGTCGCGTGCCGGGTGTCCAAGTGGCGCCGAGCGGTGGACGCGGCAGTCTGCCGGGGATCTACATTCGTGGCACCAAGGCGGCGCAAAGCCTGGTGTTGGTCGATGGGCAGCGCATCGCAAACGCCACCTCCGGCGACAGCGCGTTGCAGTTTCTGGATGTCGAGCAGATCGAACGCGTGGAGGTGCTGCGCGGTTCGCGCTCGGTCATCTACGGGGCCGACGCGATTGGCGGCGTGATCCAGATTTTCACCCGCCGGGGCGTTGAGCAAGGTCTGCAAGCGCGGCTGCACACGGGCTTCGGCAACCGCAACACCCGCGAGAACAGTCTTGGCCTGTCGGGTGGCGACGAACAGACGCATTTCAACCTCAGCACCAGCCTCGACGAAACGGCAGGCATCGACAGCACCGGGCCGTCGTTTGCCAGTGACGACGATCACGACGCCTACCGCAACAAATCCATGAGCCTGAACCTCAGCCATTGGCTGAACGACGATGTGGAAATCGGATTCAACGCGCTGGATAACAAGGGCAAGAACGAGTTCGACAACCCGTTCGGTCTGTTCGACCCGGCCACGTTCAACAGCGTAGGTCAGCAGCAATACAGCGACTTCGAGGTGAGCAGCCTGGGCACTTATTTGGACGCCCGAGTCAACCCGACCTGGAAAACCCGTCTGGAACTGGGACACAGCGAGAACCGCGAGAAAACCTTCGACAAGCTCAGCGACGACCGTTACGTGTTCAACACCTATCGCGACTCGGTCAACTGGCAGAACGACCTGACCCTTGATGAGCGCAACAGCCTGATGCTCGGCGCCGATGCCTATGAGGATCGGGTAGCCGGCAGCACGCCGTTCGACGAAGACAGCCGCTGGAACCGAGCCGCGTTCATTCAACACCGTTACAAGGGCGACGGGTTCTCCACCGAGCTCGGGTTGCGCCATGACCAGAATCAGCAGTTCGGCAGCGAGAACACCTGGAGCGGCACGCTGACCGTGCCCCTCAACGACGCCAACGACGTGCTGCTGTCCTACAGCGAAGGTTTCCGCGCGCCGACGTTCAATGACCTGTATTACCCTGGCTTCAGCAACGCGAACCTCAAGCCCGAGCACTCGAAAAGCTACGAATTGCAGTGGCGCAGCCGCCTGAGCGACACCAGTAAACTGGAAGCTTCGCTGTACCGCACGGACCTGAAAGATGCCATCGCGCTGGACGCAGACTTCAGCCCGCAGAACATCGCTTCGGCCCGCATCAATGGCTTCGAGGCATCGTTCGAGCAGCAGCTGTTCGGCTGGACCGGCAAACTGGGCGCGTCGATCATCGACCCTCGAGATCGCGACACGGGCCATACCCTCAACCGCCGCGCGCGCCGAACCGCCAATCTGGACCTGGATCGCCAGTTCAATCGCTTCGGCGTCGGCGCCAGCTGGCAGGCGGTCAGCGACAGTTACAACGACGAAGCCAATACCCAGCACATCGGCGGTTACGCACTGTTCGGACTGCGCAGCAGCTGGAAAGCGAGCGACGAGGTGAAGCTGGAGTTCAAGCTGGATAACGCCCTGGACAAACGCTACAGCCGTTCGCTGTACAGCTTTGACGGCAGCAATTACGGGTACCGCGAAGAGGGCCGGACCTGGCTCTTTGGCGTGACCTGGACGCCTGATCTATAGGCCGACATGCGTAGGTCTATAGGCGATCATGTGTAGGTCTGTAGGTGATCATGTGTAGGAGCGTGGCTTGTCCCGCGATCTGGCGCGAAGCGGCAGCAAATCCTCGCGCGCGTTGTGCCTGATACAACAGAGGCATTCGATTCACTGCCGGTCCCCGGCAGATCGTCCAAATGCGGCTCAGCGACAAGCTGCGCTCCCAAGGCCTCCGACCAGAACCAAAGCCACTATTCAGCGATCCGGCGATAGCCGTTCACACAACTTCGCAACAGCCTCCAGCATCTGCCCGCTGGCGCGTTCCAGGCCTTTATCCGGCACGGCATACAGATGCTGCGCTTTTACCGCCTTAAGCTGAGGCCACGCATTCCAGCCGCTCACTAACCGGGCATCCCCTGTCAGGATCACCTCAGGGTCCCGCTGCAAAACCGCCTCCAGACTGACCTGAGGCGCGGGCTGCTTGAGGTCTGCGAACACATTGCGCGCGCCACACACGCTCAACGCATCACTGATGATCTGCCCGCCTCCCACTGTATACAGCGGCTGATCCCAGACCTGATAGAACACGCTGAAAGGCACCGCGCGCTGATAGCGTTGACGCAGTGCGGCCAGTCGCACGCGAAACTCGCCCGCCACTTGCCGCCCACGCTCGGCACGCCCCAGACGCGCGCCGATCTGCTCGATCTGATCGGCCAGCTCATCAAGCGTGTGCGGCTCAGCGACGAACGTCGCAATATTCAGCCGCTGTAACTGATCGCGCTGAGCAATGCTCACACTGCCCGGCCACAGCAGTAACAGGTCGGGGCGCAGCGACAGCAACTGCTCCATCTGCAATTGCCCATAGCGCCCCACCGACGGCAAGGCGGCGATTTGCGCAGGACGTTCGCCACCGTCGAGCACGCCGACCAGTAAATCGGCAGCGTCCAGTTCAATAACGATTTCAGTCAGCGAGGGCGCCAGGCTGATAACACGCTCAGCGGCGTTGACGTGCCAGGCCGTCAGCAACAGCAGGCAGACTAAGAGCTGGCGCATCAGGCCAACTGGCGAGGAATGCGATAGAGGTAAAGCAGGATGACGCTGGACAGCGCCAACAGGGCGAGGGGCACCGGCTCCAGACCCGCGAACACCGCCAGTGCGGCAATCCAGGCCGGTAACCCGGCCGCCAGGAATGCCATGCGCCGATCGGCAGCGAGTCGCAGCCAGGCGCCGGGCTCCTCCGGGGTATCAAGGGCTTTCTGCGTCGCGATCAACGAGCGCTTGTACACGCCAAAGGGCTTGAGGCTGACAAACATCGAGGCGACGCCAGCGATGAACAACGGCATGGCAAACACCGACGGCGTCACTGGCTCCTCGCCGCCGCCGAAGAACACGCACACGACGAGCAGCGGCCCCAGCGTCAATGCCAGTTGCCGCCACCACGCCAACGCCAGACGACGGCGCACGTTGCCGCGTGTCACGCCGGATCGACCTCGCTCTGGTGCTCATTGCCCATCATGTGGCCGAGTTTGCCGGCCTTGGTCGCCAGGTACAGCTTGTTGTGCGGGTTTTGACCGGTGTGCAGCGGCACGCGTTCGGCCACCTTGATACCCATGTCAGTCAGGGCTTTGACCTTGCGCGGGTTGTTGGTCATCAGGCGCAGCGACTTCACGCCAAGGTGCTCCAGCATCGGCAGGCAGATGGCGTAATCGCGCTGGTCAGCAGCAAAGCCCAGACGCTCGTTCGCCTCGACCGTGTCGGCACCGCCGTCCTGCAATTCGTAGGCACGGATCTTGTTCATCAAACCGATGCCGCGCCCTTCCTGGCGCAGGTACAACAGCACGCCACGACCTTCGGCCGCAATGGCGCGCAAGGCTGCTTCGAGCTGGGAGCCGCAATCGCAACGCTGGCTAAACAGCGCATCGCCGGTCAGGCATTCGGAATGCACACGACCGAGGACCGGTTCGCCATCCGATACATCGCCCAGGCTCAGAACAACATGCTCACGACCGTTTTCTTCTTCAAGAAAGCCGTTCATTTTGAAGGTGGCAAAAGGGGTAGGCAGCTTGGAAGCCGCGACAAATACGACGGGCACCGTGTGCTCCTGATCAGTATGGGGGCTGGAAATTCGCAAGGCGGCATTGTAACAGCAGGTTCCAGCGGACGCTTAGGCTGAATTGTCGGCCATTCAGATCAGGAAGTTTGATCATTGCCTCGCTCCGGTCTTGCGGGCAGCATCGTCAGCGTCGAACGGATACGGCTGTTTCCAGCGTGTAAAAATCGGTCGCAGCTTGCCGGAACGCACCAGTTGCGCCATGCGCTGATCGAACACATCACGCAGGAAATGTCCTCGCGCATTGTCGGCAAAGCTCAGAAACAACGGAATCGACATCAGGAAGGTCGTACGGAAACGCTGCGGCTCGTGGGCTTGCCCGAGGATGAAATCCATCTCTGGCCTGGCGTCGATGTACAAGTCCGCGCGTGCGTGATCGAGCATCGGAAGGATGTGATCGCGCCTGGCGACTTCGTTGAAGTGCACGACGTTGGGCAGGTAATGCTGGTATTCGTAACCGCGAACCCATGCCAGGCGATAACTGCCCAGTGTCTTCAGGGTCGGCACCGGGTTGGATGCCAGGCCCAGCGCATAGATTTCGTCGGTGTCGTAATTCCACTTCGGATAGAGGGTACCCTCGACCTCATGCTCATAGGCGCCGACCCACGCATCGGCTTCGCCACGCTGCACAAGGCCGACCGCACGCGTGTAAGGCTCAGTGCGTGAAGCCACCTTGATCCCGGCAGGCTCGAATATCGCCCGCATCAGGTCCCAACCCAGACCACTGCCGTCGGGTTCGGTGTAAGCAATCCACTGCTCGCTGACCAGCACAATGTCCGAAGGTTTTTCGGACGAGGTGTCCGCATAGGCGTCGTTCGCTTCGACCCACACACCGGTCATCAGCAGCGACAGGCCAAGTAGCCATTTCATCCTAACGCGCCCATGAGTGGTTTCCTATAACACGCCCCACACCCAGACTAGACCCTGCATCGCCAACCACGCAAAAACCCCGGCCAGCACATCGTCGAGCATGATGCCGACACCGCCGTGCACGTGTTTGTCGATCCAGTGGATGGGCCACGGTTTGAGGATGTCGAAAAAACGGAAGACCAGAAAACCCACCAGCAGCCAGACCCAGCCTTCGGGCACCAGCCAAAGGGTTATCCACATGCCGACCATCTCGTCCCAGACGATACCTTCATGGTCGTGCACACGCAGATCGTCGGCGACCTTGCCGCACAGCCAGAAGCCGAACAGCATGGTCAGCCCCAGCATCAGCCAGTAGCCCCAGTCGGGCAGCATCTGCCACAGCGGAATGAACGGCACGGCGACCATGGAGCCCCAGGTACCGGGCGCTTTGGGCAACGTGCCGGAGCCGAAGCCGAACGCCAGGAAATGCCAAGGGTTGGTCCACACCGAGGGCGGAACGTTTTCCGCCGGGACCTGATTAGGATGGTCTGTCACCGTGTCTCCCGAAAATGTTGGTAGCCCCGCGTCAACGGAGTGATGTCCTGTCCTTGTTCATCGATAAGCGCCACGCCCTGCCCTTCGACCACGCGACCCACCACCGAAACCGGCCAGCCCGCCGACACCAGGCTAGCGAGCTCCGGTTGCGGCAAGGTGAAGGCGAGTACGTAGTCATCGCCACCCGTCAGCGCAGCCTGTCGCGCGTCATCAAGACCGAAGAACGCCAGCAACGCGTCGGACATCGGCAGACGCTCACGCTCCACCAGCAAGCGTACGCCCGATGCAAGCGCGATGTGTCCACAATCGGCGAGCAGGCCGTCAGAGATGTCCAGAGCGGCGGTGGCCTTCCCGCGCAGCGCCTGCCCCAGCTCGAGTTGCGGCTGCGGCGACCAGTAACGCGCCAGCAGGGCCTTTGTGGTAGACGCCTCGGTGCTGCGCTGGTTCAACACCAGCGGCAGCGCGCCCGCGCCATCACCCAACGGTCCCCCCACACACAACAGGTCACCGGAACGGGCGCCACTGCGGGTCAATGCCAGCCCCGCCGGCACCGAACCGAAGACTGTCACGGTCAGGCTCAATGGCCCACGCGTGGTATCGCCACCGATCAACCGCATCGAGCAGCCTTGGGCCATCTCGTTCAAACCGCGGGCAAATGCCTGCAGCCAGTCGGCAGAAACGTTCGGCAAGGTCAGAGCAAGGGTGAACGCGAGAGGTTTGGCGCCCATGGCCGCCAGATCACTGGCGGAGACACCGAGGGCACGCTGGCCCAGCAGGAAGGGGTCGCAGACGTCGGGGAAATGCACCCCGGCGACCAGCGTGTCAGTGGAAATCGCCAGCTGTTCGCCGGGTGCCACCGACAACAGGGCGCAGTCGTCACCAATCCCCAACGCAACGCCTTCACCGGGCTGCGCGCAGGGCGCAGCGGCAAAGTAATTGCGGATCAGCTCGAACTCGCCCATGGCGTAGAAACACTTGAGAGTCTGGAGAAACCCAGACGCCTCAGCGCTTGTGAGCCTTCACTTCGACTTCGCGCAGACGCGGAGCCAGCTTGTCGAGCACACCGTTGACGAACTTGTGCCCGTCGGTCGAACCGTAGACTTTGGCCAGCTCGATGCCTTCGTTGATGACCACACGGTAGGGCACGTCGATGCGCTCGATCATTTCCCACGTAGACAGGCGCAGGACCGCCAGCTCAACCGGGTCCAGCTCGTCGATGGTGATGTCCAGGCACGGCGTCAGTGCAGCGTCGATCTCGACCTTCTTGGCCGGAACACCGTGCAGGATGTCGCGGAAGTAGGCAGCGTCGACATCACTGAAGTCGTTATCGACGCGGAACTGGGCTTCGATCTCGTTCAGCGACTGCTTGGCCATATGCCACTGGTAGAGCGCCTGCATGGCAAGCTTGCGCGCAGCACGGCGCTTTTCACTCTTCGAGGGTTTGCCAGCGTCGGCCGGGCGAGGTTCGCGCGGGTTGAACTGATCGCTTTCGTCGTTAATCACTTGGCCTCCAACTGCGCCAACAGGCTGACCATCTCGATAGCAGACAGGGCAGCTTCGGCACCTTTGTTACCAGCCTTGGTGCCGGAACGTTCGATGGCCTGCTCGATGGAATCAACGGTCAGTACGCCAAAGGCGACCGGCACGCCGAACTCCATGGAGACCTGAGCCAGGCCTTTGGTGCATTCGCCGGCCACGTATTCGAAATGCGGCGTACCGCCACGAATGACAGCGCCCAGGGCGATGATCGCTGAGAATTCGCTGCGCTGAGCGACTTTCTGCACCACCAGCGGGATTTCGAAAGCACCCGGCGCGCGGATGATGGTGATGTCGCTTTCGCTCACGCCATGGCGAACCAGGGCATCAACGGCACCGCTCACCAGGCTTTCCACGACGAAGCTGTTGAAGCGGCCAACCACCAGGGCATAGCGGCCTTGGGGGGCGATGAAGGTACCTTCGATGGTCTTCAGGGTCATTCGGCTGAGTCTCGTGTTCTCGTATTAAAGAGCAAGCAAGCGCGCATCAGGTGCGCGCTTCCAGGATTTTAGGCCACGAATCGGCGACCGCAGGGACAAAAACCGTGAACGCTTCAAGGCTTTCACGGCCAGTGACCTGCCGGTCTTTATTCGGAGGGCACGTATTCTACAACTTCCAGATCGAAACCGGATATCGCGTTGAACTTCATTGGCGAACTCATCAGGCGCATTTTGCGAACGCCCAGGTCGCGAAGGATCTGCGAACCGGCTCCGACCGTGCTGTAAGTGGTCGGTGTCTTCACTGGCGTCCCACCTGCGGTTTCACGCACATGGGCAAGGACAGCATCACCATCGAGCGGGTGACCGAGCAGCAGCACGACACCGCTGCCGGCCTCTGCAACGGCCGTCATGGCGGCGCGCAGGCTCCAGCGGCCGGGCTGTTTGACCATCAGCAGGTCACGCAGCGGGTCCATGTTGTGCACACGAACCAGCGTCGGTTCCTCAGCGCAGACCTTGCCCAGTGTCAGCGCCAGGTGAACGTCGCCCTCGACCGAATCACGGTAGGTCACCAGATTGAACTGGCCCAGTTCGCTGTCCAGCGGCTGCTCGGCAATCCGCTGAACGGTACGTTCGTGGATCATCCGGTAATGGATCAGGTCGGCGATGGTGCCGATCTTGATGTTGTGCTCAGCGGCAAAGGCTTCGAGCTCGGTACGACGGGACATGGTGCCGTCGTCGTTCATTACCTCGCAGATTACGCCGGTCGGCTCGAAACCGGCCATGCGCGCCAGATCGCAGGCCGCTTCGGTGTGACCGGCGCGTGACAGCACGCCACCGGCCTGCGCCATCAGCGGGAAAATATGGCCTGGGCTTACGATATCGTCGGCCCTGGCGTCCTTCGCAGCAGCGGCCTGTACGGTACGCGCGCGGTCGGCAGCGGAGATACCGGTGGTCACGCCTTCGGCGGCTTCGATGGAAACGGTGAACTTGGTACCAAAGCCCGACCCGTTACGCGGCGCCATCAACGGCAACTTCAGGGTTTCGCAGCGCTCGCGGGTCATCGGCATGCAGATCAGGCCACGGGCGTAACGCGCCATGAAGTTGATGTGCTCGGCCTTGACGCATTCGGAGGCCATGATCAGATCGCCTTCGTTCTCGCGATCTTCGTCATCCATGAGGATGACCATCTTGCCTTGGCGAATGTCTTCAACCAGTTCTTCGATGTTATTGAGCGCCACGCGGCACCCCCTTCAATTCAGGATTTGAGGTAGCCGTTGGCGGCCAGAAAGCTTTCAGTGATGGTGCCGCCCTGGGCGGGCGTCGGGTCGGCGGCCTTGTCACCGAGCAGCAAGCGCTCCAGGTAACGCGCCAGCAGATCGACTTCCAGATTGATCTTACGGCCAGGACGGTAGTCGCCCATGATCGTTTCAGAGAGCGTGTGAGGCACGATGGTCAGCTCGAACTCGGCGCCATTCACGGCGTTCACGGTCAGGCTGGTGCCGTCGACCGTGATGGAACCCTTGTGCGAGATGTACTTGGCCAGCTCACGCGGCGCGCGCATACGGAATTGGATCGCACGGGCATTTTCTTCGCGCGACAGCACTTCGCCGACGCCGTCGACGTGGCCGCTGACCAGATGGCCGCCCAGGCGCGTGGTCGGGGTCAGGGCCTTTTCCAGGTTGACGCGACTGCCGGTCTTCAAGTCCACGAACGCCGTGACGTCCAGGGTTTCACGACTGACATCGGCCCAGAAGCCGTCGCCAGGCAGTTCAACGGCGGTCAGGCAGACGCCATTGACGGCGATGCTGTCGCCCAGCTTGACGTCGGAAAGGTCGAGTTTGCCGGTCTCTACATAAACGCGGACGTCGCCGCCTTTAGGAGTAATGGCGCGGATGCTGCCGATGGATTCGATAATGCCGGTAAACATGGGTCCTCCGGGAGAACAGTGCCAGCGTTGATACGATGGCCGAAAATTATACGCTCGCGCTCGGCGTTGGTATTGCAATGACTCGCCAGTCATTGCCCACCGCGCGCATTTCGATGATCTTGAGCTCGAGTGCTTCGCTCATCTGCGCCAACGGCAGGTCCAGCAAAGGGCGCGCTGACGACCCCATGAACTTGCCGGCGATGAAAATCTGGAATTCGTCGACCAGTCCCAGCCGGGTGAACGCACCGGCGAGCTTGGGACCTGCCTCGACCAGCACATCGTTCACGCCACGGGACGCCAGCTCGACCAGCAACTTGCGCAGATCGACATGCCCGCCGCTGCTGGGCAATGCCAGCATCTCGTGGCCTTCTTCCTGGTATCGCTCACGCGCCGACGCCGCGGCACAGGTCACCACGAGCGCACTACCCGCCTTGAAGAACGGCGCATCCAGCGGCACGCGCAAGCGCCCGTCGATCAGCACACGCAGCGGCGGCCGAGTCACGGCAAGGGCGGTCAGTTCGGCATTGAGGCCCAGCTCGTCAGGGCGAACCGTCAGACGCGCCTGGTCGGCGAGAACGGTATCAGCGCCCGTCAGCACCACGCTCGACTGCGCGCGCAGTCGTTGAACGGCCGAGCGCGCTTCGGGCCCGGTGATCCACTGGCTTTCGCCGCTGGCCATCGCGGTACGGCCGTCCAGACTCATCGCCAGCTTGACCCGCACGTACGGCAGGCCGTGCTCCATGCGTTTGAGAAAACCTTTGTTGATCGCCCGCGCTTCACTTTCCAGCACACCGCTCTGCACGGCGATACCCGCGCTCATCAAACGCAGCAAGCCGCGTCCGGCAACATCGGGATTGGGGTCTTGCATGGCCGCAACCACACGCGCCACACCGGCATTGACCAGCGCGTCGGCACAGGGCGGCGTGCGCCCGTGATGGCTGCAAGGTTCGAGAGTGACATAAGCGGTTGCGCCTTTGGCCTTGTCGCCCGCCTGACGCAGTGCATGGACTTCGGCGTGGGGCTCACCAGCACGTACATGCCAGCCCTCACCGACCACTTCGCCATCACGCACGATTACGCAACCCACCCGTGGATTAGGGTGCGTCGAGTAGACGCCCTTGCGCGCCAGTTCCAGCGCTCGCGCCATATAAGCGGCGTCGAGCACGCTCTGCTCTGTCGGGGACATGCTCACTCTTTAACCGGCTCACGGGCCAGTCGGTCGATTTCTTCGCGGAATTCGTTGAGGTCCTGAAACCGCCGGTACACCGAAGCAAAGCGGATATACGCCACTTCGTCGAGTTTCTGCAGTTCGGCCATGACCAACTCGCCGACGATCAAGGATTTGACCTCGCGCTCACCGGTCGCCCGCAGCTTGCTCTTGATATGAGCCAGTGCCGCTTCAAGACGCTCGACGCTGACCGGGCGCTTTTCCAGCGCGCGTTGCATGCCGGCGCGCAGCTTTTCTTCATCGAAGGGCTGGCGACTGCCGTCCTGCTTGATCAGCCGTGGCAGTACCAGTTCGGCGGTTTCGAACGTGGTGAAACGTTCGCCGCACGCGACGCATTCACGACGGCGACGAACCTGATCGCCTTCAGCGACAAGGCGCGAGTCAATGACTTTGGTGTCGTTGGCACCGCAAAAGGGACAGTGCATGGTGGCAGGCAACAAAAAAAGGGAGGGCCATGGTAGCGCATCCCACCGGCAAGACAAGTCTCGGGGTTTGAGGTATATAGACGCGCATCCGGTGCGGCGAAAGCTGTCACCCTCGGCGATACTGCGTGATGTCCCGCGTGTCCCCATCGATTCCGTTTTGCTGGAGCTGTTCATGACGCTACGTTCGCTCGCTGTAATCAGCCTGCTCGGCCTGCTCGCCGCCTGTAGCACTGCTGAGCCGCCCAAACCCGCTGCGCCCGCCAAACCGGCGCCGAATGCGATCAAACTGCCGGAAGGCCCCGGACCGCTTCTGCCGTATCAGCGCGAATTGAGCGGCCAGCTGTTGGGCGTGCCCGCCGGCGCCGAGGTTGAGCTGGCGCTGCTGGTGATCGATGACCGCAACCGCCCGCAAAAGCTGCTGAGCAGTACCAAGCTCACCGGCAACAACCAGTCGCTGCCGTTTCAACTGCGCTTCAACCCGGAAGCGTTTCCGCAAGGTGCACGGGTCGAGTTACGCGGCCGCGCCAGCCAGTCGGGTCAGCTGATCCTGCATCTGCCGTCGGTGCTGATCGCCAGACCTGACACTCAAGCGTTGGGCCAGCTGCAATTCGTCACGGCGCCATGACACCGCCGCCGCATCTGCAGGCGGCGCTGAACGAAAGGCTTGGCGACGCCCGATTGGTGGCCGAGCCGTTGCCGGGCACGGACCTGAGGTTGTGGCTGATCGACGCCGACAACATGGACCGTGCGTTCAGCCCCGAAGAAACCCAGCGCATCCTTGAAGAGCCGCCCTATTGGAGCTTCTGCTGGGCCAGCGGCCTGGCGCTGGCACGTTTCCTGGCCGAGCACCCGCAGTGGGTCGAGGGCAAGCGGGTGCTGGATTTCGGCGCGGGTTCGGGCGTTGCGGGCATCGCTGCGATGAAGGCCGGCGCGCTGGAAGTGGTGGCATGCGATCTCGATCCCGTCGCCCTCGCTTCGTGCAAGGCCAACGCCGACCTTAACGGCGTGACGCTCACCTACTCCGCAGATTTTTTCGCCGAGGCCGATCGATTCGACCTGATCCTCGTGGCCGACGTGCTGTACGACCGGGCAAACCTGCCGTTGCTGGATCAGTTTCTGACGCGAGGGAAAGAGGCGTTGGTTGCGGATTCGCGGGTCAGGGATTTTCAGCATCCGCTGTATGAACGACTGGGGATTCTGGAGGCACTGACCTTGCCGGATCTGGCCGAGCCCTGGGAGTTTCGCAGGGTGAGCCTGTATCACGCCGCAAGATAACGCTCCTACAAGACATCACCGTCCTTTCAACAACACCCGGCGGCCCTTTATAGTTGGCGCCATTAAGCCTTTTTCGAGACTTGCGATGAGCCAGGACACGCCGTACATCTTCGATGCGACCACTGCCACTTTCGATCAGTTGGTCATCGAGAACTCCTTTCACAAACCGGTGCTGGTG